>MUCR01000034.1 GCA_002816455.1 SAR202 cluster bacterium Io17-Chloro-G4
CCTTCGACAAGCTCAGGCTGAACGGACCGCGATTAATCGGGATTGTAATGCGTTGCCCCTAGTTTGCTTCGGCCAAGAGTCCACCGTAGTAGCCACGCATGGACTGATTTAGTTCCTTTAATCGCTTCTCCACCAATCCGTTGACGCTGCCTTCGGTGAAACTTCCGTTATTGCTGCGCTGCCCGGCTTCCCGGTCCGTAAGAATTTCCAGTCCTTCTTCAATGGTCTTTACGGCGTAGATGTGGAAAGTGCCCTCCTTGATTGCGGACACCACGTCGTCCCGGAGCATCAGGTTTTGCACGTTTTGATGGGGGATCATAACGCCCTGAGTGCCCGTGAGCCCGAAGACCCGGCAAACGTCGAACATCCCTTCCACCTTTTGATTAACCCCGCCGATGGGCTGAATTTCTCCCTTTTGATTTACCGAGCCGGTCACCGCAATATCTTGCCGCAGTCCCAAGCCCGACAGGCTGGAAAGAATGGCGTAGACCTCCGCTGAAGAGGCGCTGTCCCCGTCCACGCCCTCATAAGACTGCTCGAAGCACAAGCTGGCGGACAGAGTTAGCGGTCTCTCTTGCCCGAATTTGGCGCCGATGTAGCCGTTAAGGATAAGCACTCCCTTGTCGTGAGTGCGGCCGCTCAACGACGCTTCCCGCTCAATGTTGATAAAGCCTTCACGGCCAGCATAGGTCTGTGCGGTGATGCGGGTTGGGCGGCCAAAACTAAAGTCGCCTAGGTCATAAACCGCCAGGCCGTTGATTTGGCCCACTTCCGAACCGGTTACCTGTAGCAACTGGGTGCCGTCAGCGACCATGTCCCGTATTCGCTCTTCCACCAAATTCAGCCGGTATATCTTGTGGGATATCGCGCGGCGGACATGCTCGTCTTTGACCCGGGGAGCGCCCTCTTTTTGGGCCCAATAATCGGCTTCAATAAGCAAATCTTTTATTAGGCCAAACCGGGTGGAAAGTTTTTGCTGGTCGGCCACCAAGCGGGCGGCGTACTCGATTACTTCGGCAGCGCCGCTGGGTTCAAACCCCAGAAGACCTTCTTCCATACCGGTGCGGCATATGAATGAGCAATATGCCTGGAGGTTCTCTTCGGTGAGTTCCACTCGGTGGTCGAACTCGGCTTTGACCTTAAATAGGTCCCAAAAGTCCTCGTTGTCCACCGAAGTGAGCATGCGGTAAATAGTCTCATCGCCGGTGACGATAACTTTTAGGTCCAAGGGAATCGGTTCGGGGCGCAGGCCTTGGGGTATATACATGCCAGATTGCTCCGAAGGGTCCTCCAGCAAAATCTCCCTGTTGCGAATTACTCGCTTAAGACCCTCCCAGACAGTCCCTGACATAAGAACGTCCCTGGCGTTGATTACCAGATAACCGCCGTTGGCCAAATGAAGTGCGCCGGGCTTGAGCATGGCATGATCGCTGACATAAGTTCCCATGATGGCCCGGCGCTCGATGCGCCCAAAGAGGTTTCCCCAAGTGGGATTGGGCTCGATGACGATGGGCACCCGGTCAACGGCGCTATTGTCTACAAGGACATTAACGTCGAATGGCAAATATGGATTTAACGTCAACGCTGCGTTTCCAATGGGCTGGGGCGGGCCTACTGGCACCGTAGTTCGCATGGCATCGGTTTCCTTGAAGATCACGAGGTTGCCCAGGACGTAGTCCTGCAATTGGACGAGGAACTCTTGCAATTCGGTGACGCCTTGATAGCTGTCGGCTAAACTCTTGAAAATGGAGCCCACCAGTTCCTCTGCGCCAGATCGCTCCAAATCGCGGACCTTCTCGGAGGTGCCTTTCTCAATCTCCCGTATGTCGGCCATGACGTCCTGAGTGCGCTGCATTAGCTGGGCGCGTATGTCGTCAATCGCCTTCTTCGCATCGGCGGTCAAAGCCTGGTATTCCTCTGGGTTCATGGGGCGGCCTTCCAACATTGGGAAAATAGTCACGCCGGTGGGGTTGACCTGTACCGCGAAATTGGCCGCTTGGGCGGCTTCTTCTAGGTCTGTCATAAGAGTTCGAGTTTCTTGGCGGTTGGATTCTTCCAAGCTGCGCCTTTGGGCCTCAAAATCCTCGCTTTGGAAAACCTTGGGCACCTGTTCGCCCAAAATCCGGAGTATTTCGCTCATGCGGTAGCGCAGGGCTTTGCCTGTCCCAGGAGGGAGCTGCAAGGCACAAGGGCGGTCAGCGTCATCGAAGTTGTAAACATAAATCCAATCGTTGATAGGCTTTCTTCGCTCTTGTTGGTCCAGCTCGTCGACCAACGTCTGGAGGTGGGCCTTGACTGCGCTGGTTTTCCCGGTGCCAGTCAGGCCGGTGACAAAGAGGTTGTAGCCGGGCTTGTCCACTTCCAGCCCGAAGCGCAGGGCCTCTTGGGCGCGGTCTTGGCCGATCATCCGGTCCAACGGGGGCAACTCATCGGTGCATTGAAAGTTAAATATTGCGCTGTCGCAACTCCAGGAGGAATCTTGCCAAGGGATGCGGTATTTTTCGGCTCTATTTTCATCGGCTCTGTTTTCATCGGAAGCGCCATTGGCAGTAGCGTGTTCGGTGGTGTTCTCGACGGTGTCTTTAGATCGGGTCATGGGACATCTCACTTTTATTAATAGGCTGGTTACAGGCCCGATTGTAAGCTCGTTATACGCCTGATTATACACCCGCTTATGCTGGTTAGATGCCCAGCGTTGCCCTTAGACTCTGGCCTGGTCCGTGCCTCTAATGTCATCCGGTGTCTGTCATTCTGAGAAAAGCCAAGAATCTGTGCGCCTGAATCAAGAGATTTACAGATGCCCTGGGTTAGATAGTGCCAGGGGGTCGGCTAAGAGCGGATAGACAAAAATTACCTGTGCCGGATTTGTTAGGATTGCCGGGATTGGGGATTGCTGGGTTGACTGGGATTTCCCATGGGCATACAATTTTGCCGGACTTAGGGCGAAGTACGGAGGCAGCAGGAATGCTGGAAATGACCATAGACAGCATCAGGGTGAGCCCGATGAACTATCAACGGGTGGTCATCCTCAAAGAGAAGGACTCCGATAGGTACTTGCCCATTTGGATCGGGCCCGCCGAAGCGGATGCCATCGCCGTTAAGTTGCAAGACCTATCCGTGCCGCGCCCGCTGACCCACGATTTGCTCCGCACCATTATTGACACCCTGGGTGGGGCAGTGGAGCACATTCTGGTAAACGATCTGCAAAACGATACTTTTTACGCCAAAATTACTATACAGGCTAACGGCTCAACCAAGGAAATAGATTGCCGCCCCAGTGACGCTGTAGCGCTGGCCGTGCGGGCTCAGGTTCCTATTTACGCAGAAGAATCGGTGTTGGAAAAAGCTGGCATACTGTTGGACAAGGAAACCGGAAAACCCTTGGGGTCTGAACCGGGGGCGCCGGGAGATCCAGCGCCGGTTGAGCCAACTGAAGAAGAGTTGCGGCGCATGTCCGCATTTACCGATTTCATCGACACGTTGGACTTAGAGGACTTCGGCAAAGAAGAATCTAAGTAAGGGCCAACAAAGAGCTTGTCTACCCGGAGTCGGCGCCCTCCAGCAACTACTTCACGAAGTGCGCTTATTTAATGTCCTTTCTATTCGCGCTGATGCCTCGAATAGTTGCGAAATTGCTAACTCCAGTCTCAATTGACTTTAAAAATACTTAGTGATATTATTCACCAAGTTTGGCGGGGTGATGGATTGGTGGGTCGTTGGCTTACGCCTAATGGGTCTCGGCTGGTATGTGGCCGCATGCATCATCCTAGGAGTCCTCGGAGGACTCGGACTAGATAAACTGGTTGGGCTCACACCCCTCTTCACACTACTGGGTACCGTATTGGGTTCTGTTTTGGCCTTTTGGGGTCTATACAAGATGGTCCGCCCGGTCATTTATGGGAGCAAGGGCTTGAACGGAACGGAGAACGGGAGGAAGCGCTAGTGCCAGCGGGTGCCGGGGCGAAGAAGCTTCTGCTTTTAGCAGGCGTAGGCCTGGCAGTGTTAATGTTGGTGGGCTTCATCTTTGGGGCAATTGGTTCGGCCATGTTCGGCACGGACCAGTTCCTGGAGAAACCTGAAATTCACCTTTCACCGCAACCCGTTTATCCAGCCTCGACGCGCAATGAATCCCTGCACCTGGACGATCATACAGTTGAACTGTATTCGGAGGCTCGGGAGCAAGGAAAAGAAAAAGAAGAGGCCGCCGAAGAGGCAGGCATCCACTTCGAACCACTGAGCGCCTCCAAGTTCGCCGTAACCAATACCCTCATTTCCGCATGGTTTGCCACTATCGTCATAATCCTCTTTTTCGTCCTGGGCTCTAGGAAGAGAAGCATTGTCCCGGGTCGTCTCCAAGCGGTTATTGAGTTTCTGTATGAAGGTGTTCTGGGCTTTTGCTCCAGCGTTTTGGGCCCGGAAATGGCCCGTAGAGCATTCCCCGTCATCGCCACTATCTTCTTTTTCGTCCTTTTCAACGCTTGGCTTGCGTTGCTTCCCATCTACCAGTTTGTAGGTTTCGTTTTCGACGGAGAAATTAAAGCTCACTTCCTAAAGTCCGCTGGCACCGACCTAAACATGCCTCTGGCTCTGGCTTTAATCTCCTTTGTGTTTGTGGAGTACTACGGGTTGAGGGCCCACGGCTTGGGCTACTTTAAGAAATTCTTCGCCTTTGGAAAATTGTTGAGAGGCAAGCCTTCCGGTCTAATCGACGTCTTCGTAGGATTCCTTGAGGGCGTCAGCGAACTCGTTCGGGTGGTTAGCTTCACTTTCCGGCTTTTCGGTAACATGACGGCCGGCGAGATCCTCGTTATCATGATTACATTCCTGGTGCCGTTCGTGGCTACCCAGTTTGTGTTTGGGTTGGAGTTGCTGGTGGGGTTAATCCAGGCGGTAATCTTCGCTAGTCTTACGGTGGTATTCTTGTCGGTGGCGATCCGCCACGAGGAACATTAGAAAAACAGGCACTCATCAATCCGGATTATTCGGTCCGCCAGTATTAAGTCCCGTAATATTTAGTCAATCAAAAAGGGAATAGGAGGAGAAACGGAGATGGATTTGGTCCTTTTGTTAAGTGCGGACGCCGCCGAGAAGTTTCAGGAAATCGGCAAATTCATCGGCGCTGGATTGGCCATTGGCCTCGGCGTCATCGGCCCTGGTATCGGCATTGGCGTTCTGGGCTCGGGCGCCATGGGCGCTATTGGGCGAAACCCCGAGGCGGCCGGCGCAATCACAACAAACATGATTCTGGCCATCGCTTTCGCCGAGGCGTTGGGTATTTACTCTTTGATCGTAGCGGTAATCTTATTGTTCGTGGTTTAACACGCTTGGGCTGCGAGCGTATGGGAGACAACCGTGATAGCAATCGAATCTAGCATTGCCGGCTTAATTTCTCATTTGGCGGGAGCAATTCCCCTTTTGGGAATTACTGACCTGGGAATAAATGGTCCCAGCCTCATCGCCTATCTCATCAACTTCGTGTTGTTGTTGGGCATCTTGACGCTGTTCGCTTATAAGCCCCTGTTGCGGGTGTTGGACCAGCGGTCCGAGCGGATCAGAGAGAGCTTGGAGGCCGCCGACCGGGCTCGGGAGGAGGCAGCCGGTTCTCAACAAGTGATAGAAGACCAGCTCAACGAGGCTCGGCGGGAAGGACAACGGCTGTTGGAACAAGCGAGAGAAGCCGCCGCCAGGTTCCAAGAGGAACAGATGGACCAGGCCAGAAGGGATGCCGAAACCTTTGTTGAACGAGCACGGTCCGATATCCAAAGGGAGCGAGACGCAGCGGTGCAGGAAGTGCGGGCAAACTTCGGCGACTTGGCCATCACCGCCGCCGAACGAGTTATCCGCCGCTCCTTGGACCGGCAGGCCCACGAAGAGTTGATCTCCCAAGTTTTGGAAGAAGGGGAGCAAGCTTCCGCCGGACCCAGAGCTTAGTGGAACGGGGCTTAATGAAACAGAGCTTAATGAAACAAGGCTTAATCAAACATGGCGCCTAAAGTTTCAGGAAAACGCTACGCCCAAGCCATCTTCGAATTGGCCCAAGAGCATGACCAATTGGACCAATGGGAAGGCGACTTGGATTTTGTCCATGGAGTTCTTCAGGACGAAGAGTTTAGGGCTCTCCTAGGGCATGCCGATGTTTCCATTGAGAACAAGATGAAGGCCATTGAAGCGGTGATGGAGCAGATCCATCCATTAGTCCGCAACATGGTCAACCTCCTGGTAACCAGAGGTTTGGTGAACGTAGCTGGAGACTTGAAGGACGGGTATCAAGAACTTCTGGATGAGCACCGGGGACGGCAACGGGTGGAGGTGACTTCGGCCGTGCCGTTGGAGCCAGCGGAACTTGATAGAATCACCAAATTCGTGGCCGAGTTGGTCAGGAAAGAAGTGGTGATCTCGACCCAGGTGGATGAGTCGATATTGGGCGGCCTGGTGATACAGATCGGGGACCGGCTGCTGGACGGCAGCACCCTATCACGCTTGAACTCGTTACGAAATCAAATGCACTCGGAAGTTGCTGTACCGGGCGCTTAAGCCGGTACTAAGGAGAAACGTCCATGGGGATCAGAGGACAAGAGATAGTATCTCTAATCAAGCGCCAAATTGAAGAATTCGGCGGTGACTTGACTCTGGTGGACGTTGGCACCGTGGTGCAGGTTGGTGACGGCATCGCCAGCATCCAAGGTCTGCAAGGCGTTCGGTCCAATGAGTTGCTGGACTTCGGCGATGACATTCTGGGCTTGGCTCTGAACTTGGAATCCGACTTGGTGGGCGCCGCTATCTTGGGAGACCCCAACGCGGTTAAAGAAGGACAACGGGTACGTTCCACAGGGCGGATCATCGAGGTGCCTGTAGGGGATGCCCTAATTGGCCGGGTGGTGGATCCCCTGGGAAGGCCCCTGGATGGCAAAGGCCCCGTCAATACCAATTCGACCCTTCCAGTAGAAAGAGTTGCCCCCAACGTGGTGGCCCGCCAGTCTGTGGATACGCCGGTCCAAACGGGAATTAAAGCCATCGACGCGATGATTCCCATTGGCCGAGGTCAGCGGGAGTTGATAATTGGTGACCGGTCCACCGGGAAAACGGCTATTGCTCTGGATACGATCATCAACCAAAAAGGCGGCGACCTGATTTGTATCTATGTGGCGATCGGTCAGAAACAGGGCAAGGTCGCTCAAGTGGTTGGGACCCTGGAAGCAAACGATGCCATGAGTCACACCATAGTCGTAAACGCCGGGGCAGCCGATTCGGCCCCGTTGCAGTACATAGCGCCCTACGCTGGCTGTGCCATGGCCGAGGCTTTCATGGACCAAGGCAAAGACGTGCTGATTGTCTATGACGACTTGACCAAGCACTCATGGGCTTATCGCCAGATGTCCTTGCTGCTGCGAAGACCAGCTGGACGGGAAGCTTACCCCGGGGATATTTTCTACCTGCACAGTCGATTGTTAGAGCGTTCGGCTAGGCTGGATGAGGCCAACGGCGGCGGTTCGATAACGGCGCTGCCGGTCATCGAGACTCAGGCCGGAGACGTTTCCGCTTACATTCCGACCAACGTAATTTCGATAACCGACGGGCAGATTTACCTGGAACCCGAGTTGTTCAACTCCGGCATTCGGCCAGCGGTCAACGTCGGGCTTTCCGTCTCCCGTGTAGGAGGCGCCGCCCAAAGCCGAGCCATTCGCCGAGTGGCGGGCCGGCTGCGGTTGGACTTGGCCCAGTACCGGGAGTTGGCCACGTTCGCCCAGTTCGGGACCTCCGATTTGGATGCGGCGACTAGAGCCCAGCTAGCCCGCGGCCAGTTGGCCACAGAGGTTCTTAAACAATCGCAATACGTGCCGTTGCCCTTGGAGCATGAAGTTATCATCCTATTTGCGGTCAACGCAGGCTTGATTGAAGATTTGGCGTTGGACCGGGTCGCCGACTTCCAGGACCAATTGCTCCGAAATATAAGCAGCGCCCATCCTGATATCGTGCAGACCATTGCGGATTCGGGTGACTTGTCCGAAGAAATTGAAGGCAGGCTGACCCAAGCAATCAACGATTTCAAAAGCTCGTTTGCCGCATAATATTAACGGGTTAGTTAAGCACCGAGGAAATCCCCCTAAATCCCCCTTTACGAAAGGGGGACTTGAGAGGCCCCTAGAGCGTTCTGGAGATTATAGACAGTGCCCAGCGTTAGAGACTTAAGGCTACGCATACGCAGCGTAGGGAACACCAGCAAGGTGACCAACGCCATGTCGCTGATCGCAGCCTCTAAGATGCGACGGGCTCAGTTGGCGGTCACCCAAGGCCGTCCCTTCGCCGAGAAAATACAAGATGTCATCGCCAACCTGGCGGCTCAACCTGGGGAAGACGGCGCTGCGACCCACGCTATGCTACAAGTCCGGCCGGTAGAACGGTTGGGGATCTTGGTGATAAGCCCTGACCGGGGACTGTGCGGCGGAATGCACGGCAACCTCAATCGGCGGGTGGCCCAATTTATCCTCGACCTGTCGGCGCCAGCCAGAGTGATCGTGGTGGGAAGGAAGGGGCGCGATTTTATGGTGAGGTATGGACAGGACGTGCAGGCCGTGTTCACCGACATGGGCGAGAGACCGGTTTTGGCGGACACCACAGCCATCTCCCACCTGATTATAGACAGCTATAGCGAAGGGGAAGTGGACGAAGTTTACTTGGCTTACACCAAGTACGTGTCCACCATGTCCCAGACACCGGTGGTGGAGAAACTGCTGCCAGTGACCCCTGCGGAACTTACTGCGGGTGAGCGGGTCGGCTATATTTACGAGCCGGACAACCTCCAGGTGTTGGGGAGTCTGCTGCCCCGGTTCGTCGAGATGCAGGTCTACCATGCGTTGCTGGAGTCGATAGCCAGCGAGCAATCTTCGCGGATGGTTGCTATGCGCTCCGCAACCGATAATGCTAACGAGTTGCTGGACGACTTAACCCTGGTTATGAACAAATTGCGCCAAGACAGCATCACCAACGAGTTGCTGGACTTGGTGGGCGGCCAGATAGCCCTGGAAGGCTAAGCGCAAGAGATCACACCCAAAACATCACCACAGTGTAATTCAGGAGAGAACTATGGCCACCGGAAAGGTTGTGCAGATAATCGGCACGGTCGTGGACGTGGAGTTCGAGCCGGACCAACTACCCAAGCTGTTTGATGCCCTTTCCGTCGAGCGAGACGGCGAAAAATTGGTCCTAGAAGTGCAGCAGCACGTCGGGAACAACTGGGTCCGCTGCCTTGCATTGGGTACCACCGACGGTTTAGCTCGGGGTGTGGACGTTGAGGACACGGGCGACAAGGTTCTCGTGCCTGTTGGGCAAGAGACCTTGGGGCGGCTATTTGACGTCACCGGCACGCCGCTGGATAACTTGGGACCGGTGGAAGCAGGCGAGTTCTGGCCCATTCACCGCGACGCTCCGGCATTTGACGACCAGAACCCCACCGTCGAAATCCTCGAGACGGGAATTAAGGTATTCGACCTGATTACGCCCTTCATGAAGGGCGGCAAGATCGGCGCCTACGGTGGCGCCGGCGTAGGCAAGACCGTGATTATTCAGGAGCTAATCCGCAACATCGGCGCCGTACACCAAGGCGTGTCGGTGTTCGCTGGCGTTGGTGAGCGTTCCCGCGAAGGCAACGACCTTTGGCACGAGATGCAGGACTCGGGCGTGTTGGCCAATACGGTCTTGGTGTTCGGCCAGATGAATGAAACTCCCGGCGTCCGGGCCCGGATCGGCTTGACCGGTCTGACAATGTCTGAATATTTTCGGGATGAGCAGCACCAGGACGTTCTGTTGTTCATCGACAACATTTACCGCTACATCTTGGCGGGAATGGAAGTGTCGGCGCTGCTGGGCCGCATGCCTTCGGCCGTGGGTTATCAGCCCACTTTAGGCACCGAAATGGGTGCCCTACAAGAGCGCATCACCTCAACCAAGTCCGGGTCAATCACATCTTTCCAAGCCATTTACGTGCCAGCCGACGACTATACCGACCCCGGAATCGTCACCACTTTCGGTCACTTGGACGGTGTGGTGTCCTTGGAGCGGGCATTGTCGGCCCAGGGCCTATATCCGGCGGTGGACCCGTTGGCGTCTTACTCCAGGATTCTGGAGCCGGGAATAGTCGGAGCGGAACATTACGACCTGGCTCGGGGAGTGCAACAAGTCTTGCAGAGGTACAAGGACTTGCAGGACATCATAGCTATATTGGGAATCGAAGAACTCTCCGAGGAAGATAAGCAGACGGTGTTCAGGGCCCGGAAAATCCAACGCTTCTTGACTCAACCCTTCTTCGTAGCCGAGAGTTTCACCAACCAACCAGGGAAGTACGTGCCCTTGCGGGACACTATTCGGGGATTCGCTGAAATCCTGGACGGGACCCACGACGAGCTGCCGGAGCAGGCTTTCTACATGGTCGGCACCATCGAAGAGGCCGTGGAAAAAGGCCGGGAACTGCAGGCACAAGGCTAGACCCGAGGCAGGCTCGATAAGAGGAATGAAGTAATAGCTATGCCCGGAATGCTCTTGGAAATAATTACAGCGGAACGCCAGGTATTTGGCGACGACGTGGATATGGTGGTGGCGCCCGGTATCGATGGGGAATTGGGGATTCTGCCCCACCATGCGCCCCTTATGACCATGCTGCAGCCGGGCGAGATCTTGATACGTCAGGAAGGCTCGGATACTTTCATGTCGGTTACCGGTGGATTCATGGAGGTAATCGGCAACAAGGTGACCATCTTGGCCGACGCCTGTGAGCGGTCCGAGGAAATCGACGAAGCCAGGGCACAGCAGGCAGTGGAGCGAGCTCAAGAGAGAGTGGCCCGTCAAGAAGCGGACTTAGAGATGGAGCGAGCGGTGGGCGCCATGCGCAGGGCTCAGGTTAGGCTGAACATAGTCCGACGCCGCCGGCCCAGAGGCGGCACGATTTCGCCAGGCACGGGCGACACAGGGACGGCTTCTTCCAGCTAAAAACGGTCGCAGGTGCACAGAATTTTCTATTAATGCGATGTAGGGGCGGGTTTCAAACCCGCCCCTACGGTTCTGTGAGCGAGCGATCAGGTATTGCAAGGATATTTGGGTAGATGGGCATACGCTGATTACGCCAGTACTGCCGGACTAAACCATACCCGAAGTGGCTTAATGGTTCGAGGCGTCGCCCAGGTAGTACGTCATGGACTGCAGGGCAATCACAGGGTCTATATTGCGTATCCTTACCCCGTCTTGGACTTGAGGGGATGTTGGCGCGTAGTTGAGGATGGCGCGAACGCCGCAGTGGACCAATGTGTCGATTACTTCTTGGGTATGGCCGACGGGCACAGCTACGATAGCTATACTAATGTTCTGGCCGCTCACCACCTCTTCTAAATCATTGATAGAGCGGACGGTCAAGTCTCCCACTTGTAGGCCTATAACATCTGTGTTGGCGTCGAAGGCGGCGACCAAGTGAAAACCATCCGGAGTAAAACCGGGGTAACTGAGGATGGCCCGGCCCAAGCGGCCGACACCAACCACGGCCACGTTCCAATAGGAATTCAGTCCCAAAATATCCCGCAAGCGATCGTGGAGATGGCGGACGCTGTACCCTCTTCCCTGCTTGCCGAAGCGGCCGAAGTAGCTCAAGTCCTTTCGAATCTGAGCTGGAGTAACTTGAAGCTGGGCCCCGAGCTGCTGTGAACTCACGACCTCAATACCTTCTTCTAAGAGGCGGCTGAGGACGCGGACATACTGAGGCAGCCTGGTGACCACCACTTCGGGCACGTCCGCCCGGTCTTGCTGGCTAGATTGATTACCCACCATTTTTGCGGCCGCTCCTTCACTCCCGTGATCTCTATCCTAAGGTATCCCGAGAAAGCGGGAAGTGAACGAAAACTATAAATCGAGGTTCCTGATAATCTCGATTTCTTCCTTAGGCCTATAATCTATAATGGGCTTTCCAATGGAGTCAAGGTATTTGTGAAAATTAGTGCGAATCAATTGGGCGGCTGTAAGAGGCGATTTGGAGGAGAAGGTTGCACATAGGCGTTTGTAGATTGAGTGCGCACCTGCCCGAATCCACAAATCTGAAGTCGAAAAGGCAAGTCGCCAGGTCCTTGACCGCGCGCCTGAGGAACCAGTTCAACGTTGCGGTTGCGGAGGTTGATCACAACGATTTGTGGCAGCGGCTAACCATCGCTGTGTGTTGTGTGAGCAATGACACAGCGCATGCCCACGAGATGATGTCGAAAATTGTGTCTTTCGTTGAGGAGTTCAGCGGCGACTTGGTCTTGTTGGACTATGAAACAGAGTTGATCTCAGGGGTTTAGGGCAAGCCGGGACGTTTGCTCTTTGAACGCAAGTAGGGATTTCGGTGCGGAAAGGCTTGACTAGGCCAAATAGGGTTTGTAGACTGCTGAGAGAGGGCTTCTGGAATGGTTGTAACGCGATTTTAAAATGCAAAGAAGCTGTAGCAGAAATAGGTGAACGGAGGGCAATTCATTGGCATACGCAGAAATGACAAGTGTCGACGCCGGGTTGAAATTCAAGACCCGAGCAGGTCTGACCGTAGAGACGACGGGCGTCACCCAGGCTATAGAGAACCACGACATGCACGTGCATGAGGTTGTGATTATTGATGGCCCCGGCGAAGGCAGCAAGTACCTGATTCATCTGGACTACGCCGAGCAGGTATAGGGTCAAAGGTTTTAGTTCTTGCAATCCCAGCTACCAAATCCGCTCATGGTGAGCGGGGGAAAGTAGTTACAGATAGCGAAATTAGGACTTAAACGTCCAATTTCCGGCCATTCCGGTATCGATGTTGATGAGGGCAAGGAATCCGCCTAAGTCAATTTTGGTACCGGTTTACTTTGCCTACTTTCCGGTGATACTAAATCTGCGACCGTGACCCGCCGAATAACCCGGTGAGGTGGTTGTCAATTTGCCGCGAGCACCAAATGATTGGAGTCTCAGATACTAGTCCGGTAGCAATAAGCGCGGTCTCCTAAAGACCCTCCAAGAAAACCTCTATTGCGTTCCAATAAGCCTCACCTCCCGCTTGGAACGTGTCGTTGTGTCCAGTTTGGGGCAGGGCCTGAAAGCTTTTGGGTTCCTCGGCCGCTTGGAATATTCGCTCCCCGTGGGAGAGCGGCACCAATTCGTCTTCCGCCCCATGTAGCACTAATAAGGGGCTGCTGACGTTTGGGATGCGGTCCAGAGTGTTGTAATGGTTTCTTAGAAAGCGGGAAACCGGCAGCCAAGGGAACGCTCGGCTCGCCATATCGCTGACCGAAGTAAATGGCGATACCAGGACCAATCCTGAGGGTGGATGTTCCATTGCCAGTTCCACTGCGATGGCCGTCCCAAGGGAGTGGCTGTAGTAAACAACCGGTCCCGGCTTACTTCCGTGATATTGCCGCAGATAGGCCAGCGCCGCCCTGGCGTCTTGGTAGGTTTCCGCTTCCGAGGGCGTTCCCTGGCTTCTGCCGTATCCTTGGTAATCGAAAATCAGCAAGTTCACGCCCAGACGTTGGTGGAGCAGCGCCATTTCAGTCACGCGATGACTGACGTTGCCGCCGTTACCGTGAAACCAAAGCCATGTGCCGTTACCCGACCCCGGCACAAACCAACCGTGTAGGAGATTGCCGTTCGCCGTTGGAAAGGACACGTCTTCGTATTCCAAACCCACGTCCGCAGGGGTCATTTCAATTTCGGACGTGGGGAAAAAGATATAGCGCCTTTCCACACGCTTCCAAATCCAGTTGGGCAGCATCAGCGGAAAGAGGAGGAGGCGTCAGGGAAGCGGTTATTAAGCTGACTGCCGGCCAAGTGCAACGCAGGTTGAGAATTATCGGGTTGAGAATAAACAGGAGGCACAGCTAATCAGTTGGCCGGGCCATTATTTTTCTAATTTGCTGGTAAAAGGTTTGGCCGGCGCGAGTTTGGGGTAGCTGGCCGTTTCCCGCTGGATGGTCTCCAGCCGCCCAGCCACGTCTCGCACTTCTGGCGTGTTTTCGTTGCAATGAGGGCACCAAATTTCGTCCTTGGTGGTGAGCATCATGTTGTCTTTCTTAATGTCGAAAGTGCTCAGTTGAGCGCGGCATTTACCGCAAAGCTGGGCAACAGTCACTTCATCACTTGGTGGCATTTTATTTTCCTCTGCAATGATGGGTGGCCGCCACCGGTGGCGGATCAGAGCGGGCTTATTCCAAGCTGTCTGCAAGCAGTTCCAAAACGTCTTTGGACTGCTTGTCTGCGTCTTGGCCCTTGGCCTGGATCCCTTCAGTCATCATCTGCAAGCAAAATGGGCAGGAGACGCCGACGGTATCGGCCTTAGTTTCCAGGAAGTGGTCGGTGCGGGTGTGGTTGACTCGTGTCCCTTGGCTCTCCTCTATCCACATGTGGCCACCGCCAGCCCCGCAACAAAATCCCCGTTGTCGGCAATGAGGCTCCATCTCTACCAGGGTCAGTCCAGGGATCGCATTGGCGATGTTCCTGGGCTGGTCGTAAACGCCGTTGTGTCGCCCAAGGAAGCAGGAATCGTGATAGGCCATGGTGGTGTTTATGGCATTAACGGGCTTTAGTTTGCCTTGCTGAATCAGCTCGTCGATTAGCTGACTGTAATGAAGCACCTCAAAATCACCGCCGAACTGGGGGTATTCGTTCCGCATGGTGTTAAAGCAATGCGGACAGATAGTCACTATTTTCTTAATGTTGTAGTTTGTGAAGGTTTCGATGTTTTGCTGGGCCAGAATCTGAAAGAGGTACTCGTTGCCCATCCGCCGGGCGGGGTCGCCGGAGCAGGTTTCTTCTTCACCCAAGATGGCGAAATCCACCCCGGCGCGCTTAAGGACTTTGACCATGGACCGGGAGACGGACTGACTTCGCTGCTCAAGCGCCCCAGTGCAACCGACCCAAAACAAATATTCGGCGTCGGGCTTATCGGCGATAGTTGGGACATCAAGGCCTTCGGCCCAGTCGGTCCTGGAATATTGGGTGCCTCGCCATGGGTGCCCCCGCTGCTCTAAGCTGAGCAGGGCATTCATTGCCGTCTCAGGGACTTTTGATTCTTCCAACACTAAGTTTCGGCGCATGTCCATGATGGTGGGTACGTGCTCCACCACCACTGGGCATTCCTCCATGCAAGCGCCACAGGAAAGACAGT
The DNA here is from genome assembly GCA_002816455.1 of SAR202 cluster bacterium Io17-Chloro-G4. Lineage (GTDB taxonomy): Bacteria > Chloroflexota > Dehalococcoidia > Lucifugimonadales > UBA3495 > UBA1141. Next base: position 15,152 of record MUCR01000034.1, read on the forward strand.
CCCAGATGGCTGTCTCCGAAATCGCTCCTCCGAACAACAAGGTCGGCTCTACATGCTCGGGATTGCGGTCGCCTTGATGACCGATGGCTACCATGTGGTCCTTAATGCCTTCTACTATGTGCATCGGTGAGAGGGGCTTGCCGGTGATGTTGGCGGGGCAAACGTCGGAGCAGCGTCCGCACACGGCGCAGGCGTAGCCGTCCAATAGTTGCTTCCAAGTAAAGTCCTGGACACGCCCGGCGCCGAAGCGCTCGGCGTTCTCCAAATCTATGGTGGGCAGAGCGCCCCGTGGTTCCAGGGAGCGGAAGAAGGCATTGAGCGGCGCGGCCATCATGTGCATATGCTTGGAAAAGGGTATGTAAACAGCAAAGCCCAATATAATAGCCAAGTGAATCCACCAGAATGTGCCCTGCAACGTGTTGGCGGTGGCGGTACCCAAGCCCAAGTCGTTGAACCACTCACCCAGCCCTTTGCCGATAAACACGTCGGATTCGGGCCCGATGCCACTTTGGGCCACGTAGAACGAGTGGGTCAAGATGGTGGAAACCATCAGGCCAGCAATGGCGCCGACGATGATTACAGAGTCGATATTGCGGGTCAGGTCGAAGCTCAACCGGCGAGGCTTCACCGCCCAACGCCGGATTAACGCCCAGCCCAGCATCACCAGAAGCAGCGCGGCGATAATGTCCAAATATCTGCTATAGATCCTAACGCCGCTTTCGGTGAGCAGCTTTTCCGGGAATGCGTGCCAAACCGAGCCGATGAAGATAAATATCAGGTAGCTGAGGGCGAAGGAAAGGAATCCCCAGAAGATGATGGCGTGGCCTATGCCCGCCCAGTCCCTGTGCGGCACACGCTGCAAAACGCGGCGTTGGCCCAAAACGATTGTGAGAGCGCCTGTCAAGCGTATCATTGGCTGGTCGAAGCGGGCGACCATCTTGCCTTGGAGGATGAGGCGGATTACCCGGAAGTAAAAAAGGTAGCTGGAAACCGCCAGTGATACGGCCAAAGCGACGTACACGCCTACCCAGATTGGGACTGCCCCAATGTCTCCTGGAGGAACCAAACTCAATCATCTCCCTGACGAGTCTCAACAGACCGCCGGTCGACCGGGTGGAATACCGGGGTAGTACCATTTTAAGCGATGGGACCCACCCCGACCAATGCATTTTCAGGTTAATTGGCCGATATTAACGGGCAAGTCCATAGGCAAAGGACTTGAGTTCCGAATCATCGGTTTCGTTCATGCGCTTGGCTACATCCAAGATCAATTTGGCCATGGCGGTTTCGCCCCAGAACCAGGTGTGGATCTCTTCTTCAGTGGCTTTCGACCGTTGGGCCATGCGAGCCTCGTAGTAAAAGGCTTTAATGTCGTCCACGCAGTAGCGCAGGTACTGGGGAACGGACACGTCTTCGGGCCGCTCTTTCATGTCCGCGCCCCCGTTTTCGGCGAACTCTTCCAAGAACCGAACCGTACCCCGGAAGCGGCGCTGGGGAATGCCGCTGAGACCAACCATGGTGCGGCCGTCGTGGTCCGCCACCCACCGCTCATACAGCTCTCTCATGGAGGTTAGTTCATCGGCCGGGTTGGTGCCGTTGCCGGTTCTGTTGCCGGTTCTTTGGATCGAAGCCGCTGACGGTTGGACCGCCGACGCCTGGATTAACCCAGGTCCCCCTTCACCGTCGAAGTCGGCCAAGACGGGTCCGGACGGACGGCTAAGCAGGTCGAGGGCGGCGGCGATCACGGAATGTTGTAATTCGGCGTCGTTGGGCTTACCCAGGGTGTGACCGTAGGGGAAAGGAACGAAAAGCGATCGGGGAGGCTTGACCTTCTCGGCGTGCTCCCGTACCAACGCCACTGATACAGTGCTAATACCTGCGCCCTCAAATACATGACCCAGCACGCTCACGGCGTGGGTGCAAAGGGGTCAAATTGGCACTAGGAAAGCAAGGTCTACGCCTTCGTCTTTAAGTAGCTGAGCGACTTCAGGGCCGGTATTGTCGATAACCCTTCGCGGGTCACGAATGGCGCCCATGAAGGAGTAGTAGTTCTCTGACACGCTGCCAATGACTCGCCTTTCCACCAACTCACGGAGCCGGTCAATGGGGAAAGCGATGTTGATGTCCTTGTAGAATCCGGTGTGGTCAAAACCAATGCTAACATGACTCTGGAGGATGTCGCCGGGTTTGGAGTTGCTGGGAATTACCCTGAAAGATGGGTCGCCGCCTTTGAAGTCGCTGATAAATGGCTTGTCCCCGCGAACGTGGAGACCGGCGGTGCTAATTAACGCAACTTTGCTCTCAGATAATGGTTTGTCCAAAGGCACCCAAGGGGTGCCGTCGAATTCCATGCAGGGGAAGAAGGTAATCGTTTTGCGTTCCACTTCACTTAAAGCGTCTAGCCGGGGCATTGGTTACTCCTAGAGCGAACTTGGCAGCCGTCGGGGCTAACTGATTTCCTAGCTTATACTGGCGACTTTTGGCCCGTCAAGCGACAGACATTGGCGAGGCGCGCACCAGGATTTTGCTTAGTAGGGGCAGACCTGCGTGTCTGCCCAGGTCCGCGTGCTTTAATCGTTATGCCGCCGCTTTAATCCTTGGGAGCACTTCTTTGCCCATAAGCTCAATCTGCCGCAGCGCCTGCTCTTGGGGCATGCCCGGCCACTGCATACGAAAAATGAGATAGTCCACGCCCAATTCATCCTGATAACGGAGCATTTCTTGGGCTACGTCGTCGGGTGAGCCGAGCAAAAACCGGTCCTTGGCCAAGTCCTGATAAGGCACTGAAAAACTCTCATTTCCCGGCAATGCCTTATCCTGGCCCCAAGCGGCGTAAGCAGCGTATTTGGTCTCCAAATAAGGCTGACTTTCCAAAAAGGCCGTCTCCCGGTCGCGGGCCACGTAGAGTTCCCGCATCATGGGCAGGGTGTCTGGGGTGGGTTGCCCGAACTTGGCCAAGTTTGCTTTGTAAGTCTCAAACTGTTCAGCGACCATCGGCACAGTGGCGTGGGGATTGATGAGCCAGGGATATCCCCAGCGAGCGGCCCGGCGGATGGCCACATCATTGTTGGCGGCAACCCAGATGGGAGGATGGGGTTTTTGCACCGGCTTGGTAGCCGGCTTGACCTTGGGAACATGGTAGTACTTGCCGTGGAACTCCACCTCATCTTCGGTCCAGAGCAGCTTCATTATCTCCAGTGATTCGTTCATCCGCTCCACCCGCTCGCTGCGCTCCACACCGAAAGCCATGTATTCTTCGTCCCGGTAGCCCAAGCCGATGCCGAAAACGAAACGCCCAGCGCAGATGGCGTCCATGGTGGCAACACTTTCGGCCAGATCCACCGGGTTATGGAGGGGTAGCAACACAACTGTCGCCGCGACCTGCATGTCACCGGCCTCCGCAGCCATCCGGGCTAGCAGAGGGATGGTGGCGCTCATCTGAAAAGGGTCGGACAAGTAGTGCTGCCCGGCGCAAATCAGATCGAAACCAGCGTCCCTGACCGCTCGCACCAATTCTACGCTGTCCTGAATTTTCTGGGGCATGGACTCATTGGCCGGGTATTGGGCGTTGATAAAGTACCCTACTTTCATTGGGGATTAACCTCGTTAGTTAAGAGTCTCGAATAATTGGTCACTGGGATTATATTCAATGACGCTGTTGCCTATCTAAGCAGGGCATTTTAATGCTGAACCGATGTTTCGACAAGGGTGAAAATAGTATTGCGGCTGAGTGCTGGAAGGGGTAAACTCCCTGCCTAGTATTCCTTTCAACCACTCCGCACATTAATCTTTAGAGGAGCTGCCGCATGAAAATTGCTCGATTTCGAACCGGTAGAAGAGTGGCTTACGGAGTGGTCAAGGGTGAAGAGGTAATCGAAATTCGAGGCAGTATTTATACCCGATTTAGGATGACGGACACAAAGCATAGATTGGACGACATTAAATTTCTGGCGCCGACCGAGCCAACCGAGATGTGGGGGCCGGGCCTGAATTTCGCAGACCATTTGGAGTATGCGGCATCTGTCTTCGAGAACGGCGATAAAGCGCCGCCGCTTCCGGGACACCCAGAGCCATGGGTAAAGGCCCGCGGTTCGTTGACCGGCCACGAAGACCCGATAATTTTGCCTCTGGACTCGGAGGGTGAGGTACATTATGAGGGAGAAGCGGTGGCGGTAATCGGGAAACAATGTCGCCGGGTTACGCCCGCCGAGGCCCGCCGTTTTATTCTGGGCTACACTTGCGGCAACGACGTTAGTGACCGAACATGGCAGAATCAAGACTGGACGTTTTGGAGAGCCAAGGGAGCGGATACCTTCGCGCCGGTGGGGCCTTGGATCGAGACGGACATCAACCCTCAACAGTTGGAGCTTATTGTCCGCCTCAACGGGGAAGAGGTGCAGCGAGCCTACACTAAAGACATGTTGTTTACGTTCTCGGAGATTGTGAGCTATATAAGCCAGCAAGTGACGTTGCATCCGGGGGACTTGGTGTTTTCGGGCACGACAGGCGTCACTAGGGCAATGAAGCCTGGAGACAATGTTGAGATCGATATTCCCGGTATCGGGGTCCTCAGCAACCCCGTGGCCGAGGAGTTCGACGCATCGGCGATATAATACACACGTACCGCTAGGAACTGCTGGCAATCGAAGAAATTAAGAGCGTCTGGAATCAATCCGGACGCTCTTATGATATTTAGCGATCAGGCCTAGGCGAATATCTATCTACCCTTCGCCGACCATCTCGATTAGCTTATCGACCACCTCTCGTGCCGATTCAGGGCCCTCCACTTCGTGTTCCTCGCCCTTGGGTTGGGGAAAGACAATGAGGCGGAGGTCCGGCATTCCTAGGGCCTTGGATTGCGCTTTGGCGGCGTTTTCGAAAACATCGTGGGTGATGACGACAGCGGGCACGCCCGCTAGTTCCAACTTAATACCGTCTCTCACGGAGCCGGAAGTGCAAGACCCTCAAGCGCACACGCCCACTAAAGCGAGATCGGCGTTAGATAGCTCTTGGATATTGTCGTCCGATGCGGGAGCGAACGTATTGGGCTTGACGACCGTGGTGGTGGACTCGGGCTCGCAGCGCAGCTTCAGTTCTTCTTCCAAATGCCGCCAGAAGGGCACCACGGAAACGTGCCCGTTGAACAAGAAGGCCACCTTGTTCCCTCTTGGGTCGGCCAAGGGAACTAAGCTGTTGGTGGTGGAAGGTTCCGCTCCCACTGGGCTGCGCAAAATAATTTTGGGCACGATTCCTCCTTACTGGCGCCGAGTGAAAAATTGACGCCTTGCCTCACTTTGGGAATAAGATTTCTTGGGTTTGGGCCATGCCTCCGGCTTGCATCCAACCGTGGCAAATTGCGTTAAAGCCGGAACCGGACCCCCATCCGCCGGCAACCATCAGCAATAGGTCTTCCGGGTGCCGGATGGCGGGAACCATAATGTTATCGTCGTTGGCGTCGATAGTATGGGCCCAATGGAAAGGGTGGCCCGGATTTAGAAATTTATTCGCTTTCATCAGCCCCACGGGTTTTTGGGCCAATTCTTGCAACTCCTCCCTGATTGTATTGCGGTCGTAGCCGTCACCGGCCAGTTTTCGGGCGGTCATTGGCCCTATGACCAGCAAGACCTGCCCGCCACCGTTCATTGTGGCGCTGCCGGCCGTGGCAATGGTGTCGGCCACCACGCTCAAGACCTCCCGGCTTGTGAGTACGTAACCTGAGCCGGTGGCCACGTGGTGGGGCGCCTCACAGGCAAAGACTGTAACGCAAGAAGAATCCGGGGCGAATCCGGATTCTTGGTGGATGAGGTCCCAAGGACTATTTTGCCGGTCCTCGGCAATACAGAAGGTGTACTTTCCAGGGTGACCCATCGTGGCGCGGTCAATCTCACCAGCGTAACCGCCGCCGAGGTTCCAAAGGATGAGGCGGATGGCCCTTCCAACTGTGGCGTTTGCCCTGGACCCGCCGCCGAATACGTTGTCACCGGAGTTGAAACCCAGACGCTCGACCACAGGCCCGCTGACTATCGCCAGCGGCGTGACGCAGTTGGTGGTCGCTTGCACTCCATTGAGGTTGAAGTCGTCACGCAGCATCGCCTCCAGAGCGGCAATGACCACCGGGGCGTACTCGGGCAAGCAACCGGCCATGACGCAGTTGACCGCAATCTTTTCAACCGTGGCTATCCGGTTCTTGGGAGGAACTGGTCCGATTACTTCCTTCGGGTCCCTGCCCAGATAGTTTAGAAACGCTTCCACCAACGGCGTTGTAGGTGGGACTACCGGCAACCCGTCAGTCCAGCCGAGGCGAAACATTTCCTCATGGGCTTCTTCCAGGCTGGCTACCTCGATGTCTTGAGTAGGGTCCACGATTTTCTCCCAGGGCGGAGTCTTAGTCAGTGCGCCAGCGTGCCGCCTGTGATTAACGAGAGAGAGCCAGTCGATGCGGTTCTCGTTCGGGAGCGGGAGAATTATTAGTCCCACTGAGTCTTGAGAGCCTTCCCGGTGACGACAAGGAGGATGGTCTGGGTTTACGCTTGCAAGAGCTTGTGGAACAGCTTATCGCTGCGGTGGGGACCGACGACGGCAAGACGGAGATTTTCTTGGCAAAAGAGGTTTTGAGCTACTTTGGCCACGTCGGAAGTTGTAACCGCATCAATACGCTCGACGGCTTGTTCGGGGGTCGCTACCTGGCCTTGAAGCAGTTCTTGGGTCGCCAGCCAAATTGCCACCGCCCGGCTGTCCTCCAGCCTTAGGAGCAGCCTACCTTTTGTGTACTCCTTGGCTTTGTGAAGCTCCTCTTCCGGGGCCTCCACGTGCATTCCATGGAGCTCTTCAACAACTGCTTTAATCGCCGGGCGAGTTTTCTTGGGTTCAACGCCGCAGTAGATTATCACTGAGCCGCAGTCCCGGAAGTGGTTAGTCGAGCTGCTGACGTCGTAAGTGAGACTTTGGCGCTCCCTCAAGTTTTGGAATAGACGGGAACTCATGCCGTCGCCCAACATCACGTTTAGCAAGGCAAGGTTGAACCGGTCCGGATCGTCCAATGCAACGCCGGGGAGGGCTAGGCAAAGGTGGGTTTGGTCGGTGCGGCGTTGGTCCATCAGGACCGTGGGACCTTGGTTAGCGTAGTTGACCGGTTCCCATTCCAATGAGTCCACTGGTTGCCACTTGGCTGTGGCCTCTTCCAGCAACCCCACGACTTCGTCGTGCGTAATGTTCCCAGCCACCGCCACCACCGTGTTAGCCGGGTTGTACTGGCGGCGCATGTACTCTTGTATTTCCTCTTTGGTGATAGCCTCCACCGATTCGGCGGTGCCTCCGACGTCGCGCCCCATGGCCTGGCTGGGCCAGAGCGCTTCATCAATCAGCAAGTCCACTTTATAAGTGGGGTGGTCGTTGGTCATTCGGAGTTCTTCCTGGATGACCTCCCGCTCTTTCTCCAGTTCTTCCGGGTCCAAAAGCGGATTGATGAGCATGTCGAGCAGAACCGAAAAGGCGGTTTTGAAGTGAGGCTGGGCAACTTTGCACCAAAAGGCGGTCATTTCCCGGTCGGTGCTGGCATTCATTACGCCGCCCACGCCCTCTATGGCTTCGCTGACGGCTTGGGCCGTGGGCCAACCCTTGGTTCCTTTGAAGGGCAGGTGCTCTAGGAAGTGGGACAGGCCAGCTTTGTCCGCGGGTTCATAGCGGGACCCGGCGCCCACGCAAATCACGATGGAAACGGACCGGGTATGGGGCATGGTCGAGGTTAGAACCCGCAGTTGGTTGTCAAGAACCGACCGTTGGAACATTTTTAACTCACGTGCGATTTTCTAATTCCACCGAGCAAACAGGTTCCTTGCAAGTACCTTTGCTCAGTGTTCTGACTGCGATCTAGGTTTTCGTAGGATAGAGTTTGGCCTAGCTACTCCACGTTACGTCGCCGGAAAGGTCGGACGGATGAGAGCGGGCGGCAAATGCTTGGTATTCTTGGCGGGCATCGACAATGGAAGTGTCCAGGCCGTGGCCGGGGTAGACAGCGGTGTCGTCGGAAAGCGTCAACAGTTTGCTGGTGATGCTGCCGAGGATTTGCTGCAGGGCTTCCGGGCTCCGAGTTTTTCCCGGACCCCCGGGAAACAGAGTGTCTCCGGAGAACAGGTGCTTGCCCACCAGCAGGCAGACTGCGCCGTCGGTGTGACCCGGCGTGGCCAATACTTGCATCTCCCGGTTGCCGAACTTGATGACGTCTCCGTCCTTGAGGTCCACCTGAGGGGGTCTGGGAAGGGCCGAGGCGTCGTTGGTCCCGATACCCACGGGAGCGCCCACGCCGCCGGTGATTTCATCAAAACCCAATAGGTGATCTTGGTGGTTGTGGGTTATCAGGATATGGCCGATTTTTACATCGCCAATTTCGTTCAGGAGCTTTTCCGGCTCGGCAGGGGTGTCGATGATGATTCCCTCGTTGGTTTCGGGACAGACCACGATGTAGCCGTTGTTATCGTAGGGGCCCATGTTGATTTTGTTGATGCGGACTTCGCCTTCGAAGTGGACTGGCATAGTTTCCCTCTCGAGTGTTTATTGATTGGCACTGCTATTCTAGCAAAGGGGAAGGCCTATGACAAAACGGGTAGTGTTGGCGATGTTTGGCATGGGTCACAGGCGAGCCTAATATATTTCATTTATCTGAAGATGTTCCCAAGTTATCTAACACTATCAATTGCACTTCTGGGACATTAGGCAAGGTGGAATCGTTAGTTAAAAAGTGCGCGGCACTATGAATATAAGCAGTGGCCAAATGGATCGCATCTGGAGTCCGTAGATTGTGCTCTGAGCGTAACTGCGCAGCCTTCTCGGCCACCTCAGCGGACAGCGGAACACAGAAAATGCCAGGCGAGTTCAATAAGATTTCCCTGTACTGTCTCGCAAGCTCAGCATCTCGTTGCCGCAATGGATGAATGAGTACTTCAGTCAACGTGATAGTGGACGTTACAACTCGGAACTCGTTATTTTCGATAGCTTGGAAGAATGGACGGACCGTTGCCAAATATCTGGGGTGTTCTTCAACAAAATAAATCAACGGTGCCGTATCGAGACCTATTAGTTGGCCACTAAGAGATTCTATCCATTCCACGAACGGCGCTCTCTATCGACATACTCCTGGGCATCGATGCCTTCCCAAATATGTTTACCTAACCCTTGCATCTCCATTATTGAGCGTTTGCCTTTGAAAGCATGTGGTGAGATAAGCTGACGCATAGCATCGAAGTACTCGAGCCGTATCCGGTATGTCCTAGACCCTTCCTCTTTTTCAACAACATCCGCCCCATCAGAAAGCCACGGCCACAATCCGGCTGATGGTCCACCGAGGCCTTCACCTGCATGGGCTTTGATCTCCTTTTCCGAGATGAATTCACCAGTTGCCCTCTCGAGGCTCAGTTCGATGAATGCTTTTGTGCCCTTCCACACCCAGTTTTCGCCAGCCTGTCTGCGTGTAGCCTCGCTGAGGATGCACTGAACATGCTGAATCCTTAGCTGTAAAAGGGCAGCCTGATAGGATTCGTTGCATTTATCGACATAATCTCGGCGTGCCATTTTTAATCAACCCCCCTCTTTAATCAGTCACCCACGGGCACCGGCTCCAATTCCGCTTCCGATTCCTTGGGCTGGGACTTTTTCAGGGATAATTTTAAGTAGCGCCCGGTGTGGGATTTGGTGTTCTTGGCTAATTCTTCCGGCGTGCCGACGGCTATTATTTTGCCCCCCTTGTTCCCGGCGCCCGGGCCCAAGTCTATGATCCAGTCGGCGTTCTTGATGATGTCCAGGTTGTGCTCGATGAGCAGAACGGTGTTGCCGCTGTCGACCAAGCGGTGCAGCACGCGAAGAAGGGCGGCGCAGTCTTCAAAAGACAGCCCGGTGGTGGGCTCGTCCAGCAGGTAGATAGTTTTGCCGGTGGCCCGCTTGGAGAGTTCAGTGGAAAGTTTCACCCGCTGAGCCTCGCCGCCGGACAAGGTAGTCGCCGGCTGGCCCAAGCGAATGTAGCCCAGACCCACGTCCCGAAGGGTTTCCAGCTTGGGCTTGATGCGGGGGAAGTTCTCGAAGAACGCGAAGGCTTGGTCTACCGTCATGTCTAGCACATCGGCGATGCTCTGGCCCCGCAGCAGCACCTCCAATGCTTCCCGGTTGTAGCGGCGGCCATGGCAAATTTCGCAAGGCACCGTAACGTCGGGCAAGAACTGCATTTCAATCTGGTTGTAACCTTCGCCCTGGCAGGCCTCGCAACGACCGCCTTTTACGTTGAAAGAAAACCGGCCTGCCGCATAGCCTCTGACTCGCGCCTCCGGCAGGCTGGCGAACAATTCTCGGATGGGAGTGAAGGCCCCGGTGTAAGTCGCCGGGTTGCTGCGGGGCGTGCGGCCAATGGGCGACTGGTCAATGTTGACCACTTTGTCCACGTTTTCCACACCCTGCAAGTCGTCGTGGTCTCCTGGCAGTTCTCGGCCATGGTAGATAATTTGGGCCAGCTTTTTGAAGAGAATCTCATAGGTGAGACTGCTTTTCCCCGACCCCGATACGCCGGTGACACAAATAAGCTCACCCAGAGGAATTTCCACGTCGATGTTCTTTAAGTTGTTCTCCCTAGCCCCGATGATTTTCAGGAATTGCCCGTTACCCGGTCGCCGTGACGCTCGCATGGGCACGATTTTCCGGCCACTGAGGTATTGGCCGGTCAATGAGCCGGGAGAATCCATAATGTCTTCGATGGTCCCCGAGGCGACGACTTCCCCGCCGTGCTCACCGGCCCCTGGCCCCATGTCCGTTATGAAGTCGGCCGCCCGCATCATGGCCTCGTCGTGCTCAACCACCACCACGGTGTTACCCATCTCCCGCAGGCGCATCAAGGTATTGATCAACCGGGAGTCGTCGTGAGGGTGGAGGCCCACGGTGGGCTCGTCGCAAACGTAGAGCACGCCGGTCAAGCCCGAGCCGATTTGGGTGGCCAACCGGACCCTCTGAGCCTCTCCTCCGGAGAGAGTACGCGCGGTACGGTCCATGGTCACGTAGTCCAAGCCGATGCCGTCTAGGAACCGCAGCCGGCCATCAATCTCTTTGAGGATCTGATTCCCAATGGTCTTGGCCCGTGGGGAGAGAGTTTCTCCGGGATGCTCACCGGGCGCGTCGGCGTCTATCTGGCGCACCCACTCCAGAGCTTCGCCGATGTTCTTGCTGGTGACCTCCATAATGCCCAGGCCGCAGACGGTGACCGCCAACGCTTCCGGCCGCAACCGCTTCCCACCGCAATTCTTGCAAGCGCGGGCGGCCATGTAACGCTCGATTTCCTGTCGGGTATGATCGGACTCGGTTTCCCGGTAACGCCGCTGCAAGTTGGGAATAACTCCCTCGAATGTGGTGTCCCAGCTATATTCGCGGCCATGGTGGGTCTTGTGGCGAATTGTGACCTTCTTGGACTTGTTTCCGTAAAGGACTATGTCCAGGTGTTCTTCGCTAAGCTCGCTGACCGGCATTTTGGCTGAGAATCCATGGCTGCGGGCCACCGCTTCCAACAGGCTCACGTACCAACTGCTGGAGGTGCCGCCTCTAGTCCAGGGGGTTATGGCTCCCTCGGACAGGGATAATTTCTTGTTAAATACCACCAGATTTGGGTCGACCTCCAGCTTGTAACCCAGACCGGTGCACTCGGTGCAGGCGCCGTGGGGGCTGTTGAAGCTGAAGGTGCGGGGCTCGATTTCGGGTAGGCTGGTGCCGCACTTGGAGCAAGAGAACTGCTCGGAGAAAATCAGCTCATCTTCTCCTTCCCGGTCAACTTGCAGGACGCCTTCGCCCTCCCTAAGGGCCCCTTCCACGGACTCTGCTACCCGGTTCATTTCGGTGTCTTCCCGGATAATCAACCGGTCAACCACTATCTCGATGTAATGCCATTTCTTCTTGTCTAAATTTAGATTGTCCAGTTCGTCCAACATGTGGACTTCGCCGTTCACGCGAACCCGGACGAAGCCGGACTTCCGGGCCGCCTCGAATACGTCTTTGTGCTCACCCTTCTTGCGGCGGATTTTGGGCGCAAGCAGCATGATGCGGCTTGCGATTGGAAGTGACATTACTGAATCAACTATTTGCTGGACAGTCTGTCTTTCCACGGGGCGGCCGCACTTGGGGCAATGAGGCAGACCCACGCGGGCGAACAGCAGCCGAAGATAGTCGTAAATCTCGGTAACGGTCCCCACCGTGGAACGAGGGTTGTGGGAAACACCTTTCTGGTCGATTGAGATGGCCGGGGACAGGCCCTCGATGTAGTCCACATCGGGCTTGTCCATGCGGCCCAAAAACTGGCGCGCGTAGGCGGACAGAGACTCAACATAACGGCGTTGCCCTTCTGCGTAGATCGTGTCGAAAGCCAGCGAGCTTTTGCCCGAGCCGGAAACGCCGGTTATGACCACCAGTTTGTCTCGGGGGATAGTTACGTCAACGTTCTTGAGGTTATGCTCTCGAGCGCCCTTTACGAAAATAAAATCCTGGGGCATCACTTCCCATCCACTTTTGTATATTCGACCTTCATTTTAGCACCGCCGAGGGCCCAATGGGGGGCTTTGATGTATATTTTTGGTTTTCAGGCTAATCATTATAATGCCGTGCAGAAATGTGCTATAATGTGCAGTAATGAATTAATAGCATTGCGTGAGGCCCCTTATGGCGAGGAATAACAGGAAATCTGGGCGGGAGAATTTCGGTGCAGAACTCGAGAGGGTGTTGAAATCCGTCGGCGATTCAGGGTCGGTTGGCTACCAGGAGATTCAACGGAATACGGGTCTCGACGGCGCAGTATTAAACGAGGCCCTAGATAGACTCGAGCACATGGGACTGATAATGTCCCGGAACGTTCGAGGTCTCGTTCACTACTGGAAATCAAGGCAAACTACATCACAAATATGGTATACGGTGGATGAGGCCGCCCAATATTTGAGAGTCTCAAGGCGGACTATATATAAATTGGTCAAAGAGATGCAACTAGCGCCTTACAAAGTGGGCCCGGCGGGTCATCGCAGGTTCAAACAAAAAGACGTTGACGCCGTCATGCGAAAGGAGCAGGTCGCCCCTGATTCGGCGTTAATGGCGTCAGATGATCCCGTTCTGGCCGAGTTGTGGAATAACGATAATGACGCTGAATACGACCGGTTATAGTCGGGGCGACGTGGTATTGGTAAATTTCCTTTTCTCAGACGAAACCGGCTCCAAACGGCGTCCGGTGTTGTTGCTGAGCACCGAGGCTTATCACACGGGAAGACAAGAAGCGATAGTCGGGGCAATTACCAGTAACACTCATAGAATCTTGACCGGGGATACCATGGTGGACCAGTGGGAAGCGGCAGGCTTGCAATATCCGTCTGTTGTTACGGGTATCCTGCGGACCATCAAACAGGAAATGCTGGCAAGCAAACTTAGGCGCCTCGCTCCCGGCGACTTAGATGTGGTGGAAGCCGAAGTAGGCAACATTCTAGGATTGGTGAGCTGACCGCATGGTACGCCAGCTGTTCTCTGCAACCAAAGTATTTATCGGCGTCGTGCATTTGCCTCCGCTGCCGGGATCGCCACGGTGGGGCGGCGACATGGGCGCAGTTTTGGCCCGCGCGGAGGTGGAAGCAAAGACCATGGTAAACGGCGGAGCTCACGGGATAATCGTGGAGAATTTTGGCGACACGCCCTTCCGCATTGGGAGGCTGGATGCGGATACAGTGTCGGCAATGACCCTGGCTGTGCATAAGGTTAGGCAAGCAACCAACTTGCCTGTGGGTATAAACATGCTACGCAATGACGCAGGGTCGGCCATGGCGGTGGCGGCCGTGACCGGTGCAGCATTCATCCGGGTCAACGTCCACTACGGGGTTATGGCCGCCGACGAAGGCCTGGTAGAGGGTGAAGCCTACCAGACGTTACGCCAGCGGCAGGCTTTGGGAGTAGACGTGAAAATACTGGCGGATGTTTTGGTGAAGCATGCTGTGCCTTTGGGGCCGACGGACCTGGGTCACATGGTTCGGGAAACGCTGCACCGAGGACTTGCCGATGGGCTGATAATCAGCGGGCCGGCCACCGGGATGGCCACTTCCGGAACCGACGTGGAGATTGCCAGGAGAGCGGCGCCTGACGCCTTCATCTTGGTGGGCAGCGGGATCGACGAATCAAATGCCGCAGAGGTCCTAAGCAAAGCGGACGGGGCGATCGTAGGCACCAGCCTGAAGCGGGACGGCGTAGTCACCAACCCTGTAGACCTGGAAAGGGTGAAGCGTATGGCGGACGTTGTAGGTCACTTAGCTTGATTTAGCCACAGAGTCACAGAGACGCAGAGGAATACCGAATAAAAACTCCGTGCCTCTGTGACTCTGTGGCAATAGTCCCTACTCGGCTCCCAAGTCGTGGGCCGCTTGGCCGATGACCCGGTCCAGCACCGTCAGTATTTCGTCTATCTCTCCTGGCGTGACGCACAGGGGCGGGGCGACGTTCATGGCGTCCCCGCCGCGAAGCAAGATACCGTTATCCGAAAAGCCTTGGGTCAAGCGAGCGGCCAACTCAGCCTCGGCCGGGAAGTGCTCTTTGGTCGCGCGGTCTTTGACCAATTCCACGCCACACAAGAGGCCCAGACCCCGGACATCGCCGATGATTTGGTACTTCTCCTTCAGGTCGATTAGCCCTTCCAACAAGCGGTCGCCCATTACTGCGGCGTTGTCCGCCAAGTGCTCGTCTTCCATGATTTCGATGTTTTTCAGGGCCGCTGCTGAGGCCACGGGATGGCCCCCAAAGGTTATAACGTGGCGGAATGCAGCTTTGGAACTGCCGACAAACGCGTCGGAAATGGTCTTGCGGGTGATCGCCCCGCCCATGGGAATGTAGCCGCTGGTGATGCCCTTGGCCACGGTCATGATGTCGGGCGTGATGTTCCAATGCTCGCAGGCGAACATCTTGCCGGTGCGGCCAAACCCGGTGATCACTTCATCGGCGATTAGAAGGCAACCGTAGCGGTCGCAAAGCTCACGGAGCAAAGGCCAATAGTTCGGGCCGGGAACAGCGGCTCCCATGGGGCTGGACACCGGCTCGGCGACTACGGCGGCAATAGTGTTGGGTCCCTGGAACAGGATAATGTCCTCGATAGCTTTGACGCATCGCTCGGCGCACTCCTCAGGTGTGGTCCCGCCGTATTCGCAGTGGTAGGGCAGCGGTTGGGGAGCGTGGAAGACCCCGCCCAGCAGGGGTTCGTAGTCCTCTTTGGGGAAATACGGAGAGCCGCCCAGGGCCAGGGTACCGAAAGTGGCCCCGTGGTAAGAGCCTTTGCGGCTGATAAATTTTGTCCTGGTGGGTTCGCCGATTCTCTTGAAATAGGCGCGGGAAAGCTTCATGGCGGTCTCATTAGCCTCGGAGCCGCCGCTGGTAAAGAAGCAGCGAGAGAGGTCGCCGGGGGTGATGCTGGCCACCTTTTCGGCCAATTTGATGGTTGGCTCGCTGGTTGTGCCCAATGGCATGTAGGTCAATTTGAGCATCTGCTCGTAGGCGGCGTCGGCGATTTCGGTGCGGCCATACCCCACGTTCTTCAACCACAGGCCGGACATGCCGTCTATATAGGTATTGCCCGATGCATCGGTTACCTTGCAACCCTTGCCTTCGACAAAAATCTGGGGCTCGCCCTTTTCCGCCATGTCGCTGGGTTCCCGAAGATACACCCACAGGTGCTCCAGGGCGGATTCTTGTAGCTCTTTAACGTCGGTTGGGGTGTGGGTTGCCATGGGAAAACCTCCGTTCATTTAGCGGTCAGCTATCGGCTATCAGCCGTCAGCCTTTTGAGTCAGCATATATTAACATGGCATGCATGTTTACGGTCTTGTGAGTGATCGCTACCTGTCGTCGGTGGCCCAACGACTGGGCGGGTGCTAATATCCGTCCACCTTGATGCCCCTTGGGGATTGGGTTAAGCTGGCCCTTGATAGCTGACAGATAATAGCTGGCAACCCCCTTGTGACGGAGATAACTTCATGGCCGCAACGTCCCTTGCCGCCAATCGAATCCGCGGCAGAGAACGAGAAGAGCTAGCCCGGGAGCTGGAGAACCGGGTGTCTGGTGAGGTGCGCTTCGACGCTTACTCACGGGTGCTTTACAGCACCGATGCCAGCATCTACCAGATGGAGCCGGTGGGCGTGGTTGTCCCCCGCAATGCCGCGGACGTTCGGGCGGTCATTGAAGTAGCCAAAGACAACGGCGTGCCGGTTTTGCCTAGGGGCGGCGGCACCAGCCTGGCCGGCCAGACGGTTAACCACGCCATCGTCATCGATTTCAGCAAGTATCTGAACCAATTGCTGGAAATAAACCGTGAAGAGCAGTGGGCCCGAGTGCAGCCTGGTATGGTCTTGGACCAGCTAAATAGGGAGGTGGCGAGTCAGGGCTTGATGTACGCCCCAGACCCCACTACCTCCAACCGGGCTTGCGTCGGCGGCGGCATCGGCAATAACACCTGCGGCGCACATTCGGTGATTTACGGCAAGACCTTAGACCACATACAAGAAGTTTCCGCTGTGCTGGCCGACGGTTCGCTGGCCGACTTCCGCACCTTGGACGCCGATGAATTGGAGGCGAAGCTCAGCGGCACCGGCCTGGAAGCGGACATCTACCGGGGAATCCGCCGCATTGCTAGGGAGAACCGCGCTGAGATAGAAGCCAGATACCCCAGGATTAACCGGAGAGTCAGCGGCTACAACCTGGATGAATTTCTGACTGATGAAAAGTTCAATATGGCTCAGATGGTGGTGGGCTCGGAAGGGACCCTTTGCGTGGTGACCGAGTCCAAGATCAACTTGGTGCCCCGTCCTACCATGACCGCGTTGTCCGTGCTGCACTTCCGGGACATCGTAGAAGCCAGCGAAGCCACTCGGGAGGTCTTGAAACACGACCCTTCGTCCGTGGAGGTAATGGACAAGATCCTTTTGGACCGGTCCCGGGAGTCATTGGGCCACTCACGCAGCATGAGCTTCATTGAGGGCGACCCCGGAGCTTTGCTGGCGGTGGAATTCTACGGAGAGACGGAGGCCGAGCTAAGCGGGAAGATGGATAGCCTCAAAGAAGACATGACCCGGCGGCGCTTGGGCTACGCTTGCGTCAACCTGCTGGACCGCAGCGCCCAAGCCGCTGTGTGGAACGTGCGCAAGGCCGGGCTGGGTCTGTTGATGAGCATCCACGGCGATGCCAAGCCGCTGCCCTTCGTCGAAGACCCGGCGGTGGACCCGGAGAACCTGGGAGAGTTCGTGCGCCGGTTTGACGAGATAGTCCACAACCATGGGACCCAGGCCGCATACTACGGTCACGCCAGCGTGGGTTGTTTACACATCCGCCCCTTGGTCAGCCTTAAAGACTCCGCAGGAGTGGCGACCATGGTGTCCATCTCCGATGAGATTAGTGATTTGGTGAAAGAGTTTGGCGGCTCTATGAGCGGGGAGCACGGCGACGGCATTGTAAGGGGCGTCTGGACCGAGAAGATGTTCGGCTCGCAGATTTACGAAGCCTTTCGCGACGTAAAGCGCACCTTCGACCCTCAGGGGATAATGAACCCAGGGAAGATAATCGACTGCCCGCCAATGACCGACAACCTGCGTTACGGCGATGACTACCAGGCTTCGTCTCTGTCCACTACTTTGGACTTCACAATGGATACCAACTTCGCCGGGGCAGTGGAGATGTGTAACGGCATGGGCGCCTGCCGCAAGCTAGACGGGTCGATGTGCCCGTCGTTTATGGCTACACGGGAAGAAGAACATTCTACTAGGGGCCGGGCCAACCTGCTGCGGGCAGCATTGTCGGGAAAACTGCCGGAAGGGAGCATTTCCAGCCAGCGGCTTTACGATGCAATGGATTTATGCTTGGAATGCAAGGCATGCAAGGCCGAGTGTGATTCCGGCGTTGATATGGCCAAGCTGAAGTACGAGTTTTTGGACAATTACTACAAGGTGAACGGCCGTCCTCTGCGGAACAGGGTGTTCGCCCACATAAACCGGATTAGCCGTTTGGGCAGCCGGTTCGCTCCCGTTTCCAACTGGATGGCGAGTAATTCAATAGGGCGATTTTTCGCTGCAAGTTTTTTGGGCATCCATCCAAAACGCAGAATGCCCGCATTTCAGAGAGAGACGTTCCCTAAGTGGTTTGAAAAACACCGGGGAGATTCCCCGCAGCCCCCCTTAAATCCCCCTCAATCCCCCTTTACGAAAGGGGGAGGTATTGCTGCTGCTACGAGAAATGGGGGAAGCGAGACAGCAACGTCTGAGGGACAGGCTGTGCAGACCGTGGTTCTGTTTAACGATACGTTTATGAACTACAACTATCCTCAGGTGGGGAAGGCAGCGGTGGAGCTTTTGGAGGCGGCGGGATTCAATGTTGAGTTGGCCAACGCCGGTTGCTGTGGCCGGCCCATGATTTCCAAGGGGATGTTGAGTAAAGCGGTCGAGTACGCCCGGCACAACGTAGATTTGCTCTATCGCTACGCTGAGGCTGGCGTGGCGATTGTTGGTTGCGAGCCTAGCTGTACCCTTTCTTTCCGAGATGAGTACCCGGAGATGCTCCAGGACGAAAAGTCGCGGAAGGTCGCTGAGCACGTTTACATGATCGACGAGTTCTTGATGATGCTTCAGGAAGAGGGTCGCCTGAACTTGGAGTTTGGCGACGAGATCAAGAAAGTGCTGTTCCACGGCCATTGCCACCAGAAAGCCCTGGCGGGGACGGCCAGTTCTGTGGGCGTTTTGGGATTACCCCCTGGAATGGAAGTGGAGTTGGTGAACGCTGGGTGCTGCGGTATGGCCGGGTCCTTCGGGTTCGAGAAGGAGCATTACGACATCTCTATGACCATCGGGAAACAGGCATTGTTCCCGGCGGTGAATGGAAAAGGCGAGGACTGGGAAGTTGCGGTTACCGGCGTGTCCTGCCGGCAACAGATTGAGGACGGCACCGGGCGAAAGGCGCGGCACTTGGTAGAGATTTTGAGGGACGCTCTGGTTTAGAGGATTTGGGGATTTGTTTGTGGGTTGGGCTGCCAGGTTGATAGAGAGATGGAGGTTGCGGAAATCCCCCCAACCCCCCTTTTAGAAAGGGGGGCTTTATAGTGGCTTTTTTGATGCGGTTAGACGGGCAATTCGGCGGTCATCCCTGGGGCTAGCTCAACGTCGAAGGCTGCTAGGATTTGGGCTACCAGCAGGTAGTGGCCGATTAGGGCGGTAACGTCTACCACTCCTTTTTCTCCCCATTTGTCTTTCACCGCATTGAAGGTGGCATCAGAGATTTTTTTGTTGCGCAGCAACTCGGTGGTGTAACGCACCAGCAATTCTTCGTCCCCGGATAGTCCGTTGGGGGCAGAGCCGTCCGCGATAGCCTTGATCGTGGCTTCCGAGACGCCGGCTTGTCTGGCCAAGCGTGCGTGGGCAGAGAACTCGTACTGAGATTTTTGGTGGGCCGCAGCCGTAATAATCACCGTCTCTTTCAAGGATTCGGGCATGGTGAAATCAAAGCGGACGTAAGCGCCGGTGTGTGCCACCCTGGCCGCCACGTCGGGGCTGTGGAGTAAGACGCCGTATGGACCCCGGATGCTCCCCCGGCTACCGGCAATCTCGTCGAAATATTTTTGGTCTTCAGGTTTGAGTTGATCTCTCTCAACATTAGACAATCGGGCCATATTGATTCCTCCGTATTTGCTTATTGTCCAACTTACGTTGGCCCTGACCTGACCTGGCTTGACAGCAAGTTTTGGAATCGATGAATTGGGCTAAGCTGCGGGAACCGGCATCCCTGGAATGTTTAGACTGATGCGCATCAGCTCGTTTCTGGATGTGATGTAGAGGGTCTTCCGGTCGTCGTCGCCCCAAGCGATGTTTGTCGTTGCCGGTTTTCCATGGACGATAATGCCCAGCAATTTCCCCGACGGGTCCATGACCCAGACACCACCGGCGCCACCGCAATAGACGTTGCCTTCCACGTCCACCTTCATGCCGTCAGGCACGCCGGGGCGCTCGCCCCGAAGGTCGGCGAAAATCCGGCCTGTCCCCAAAGCCAATGCGCCGGTGGGCAACAGGTCGTAGGCCCTGATGTGGCCACGGCGGGAGTCGTTGATGTAAAGCACGCTCTCGTCGGCGGAGAATGCCAGACCATTGGGGATCACGAAATCGTAGACCAGCAATGTGAGCCTGCCCAAGTCCGGAGTTACCCGGTATACACCGGAGAACTCCAAGTCCCATTGGTCTTGAGCATGGGGCAGGGTCCAAGGGTCGGTGAAGTAAATGCAACCGTCGGACTTGACGACCACGTCGTTGGGCCGGTTGAGTTGCCTACCCTTGTAGCTGTTGGCTACCACGGTGATGCTCCCGTCTTGCTCCGTCCGGGTGACCCGGCGGGAGTCGTGCTCGGCGGCTATCAGGCGGCCTTGAGAGTCTCTAGTTAAACCGTTGGCGCGGTCGGTGGGTTCTTTAAAAACGGTGACGCCCTCTCCGGGGGCCCACTTCATTCGCCGGTTGTTGTGGATGTCACTGAAAAGCAGGTAGCCGCCGTCCTTCCACCAAAGCGGGCCTTCGGCCGGACCATTGTCTCCGCCGTAGCCGCTGCCCAGCTCCTCTACCTGTGCTTCTGCCGAAACGATGCGGTCCATTTCCGGCGCTGATTTCTCTATGGGCATGTGGTCCCTCCGTCTGTTTAGTAATCGATTTTTATTAGGGCCAAACCCGAGGCCCAAAACAACATGGAGCGGATTATATATGGAGCGGATTATATTACGAAATCGTCTAGCCAGCGGGGACAGGCATTCCGGGAATATTTAACCTGATGCGCATAAGTTCGTTCCGGGATGTGATGTACAGGGTCTTCCAGTCGTCGTCTCCCCAAGCGATATTTGTCGTCGCCGACTTTCCATGGACGATAATTCCTAGGACCTTCCCCGATGGGTCCATGACCCAGACGCCGCCGGAGCCACCGCAATAGACGTTGCCTTCCACGTCAACTTTCATGCCGTCGGGCACACCCTCCCGTTCACCCCGAAGGTCGGCGAATATCCGGCTTGTTCCCAGCGCCAAGGCCCCAGTAGGCAGCATGTCGTAAGCCCTGATGTGCCCCCGGCGAGTGTCGTTGATGTAGAGCACGCTCTCATCGGGGGAGAAGGTCAGGCCGTTGGGCAGCACAAAGTCGCTCACCAAGAGAGTGAGCCTGCCCAAGTCCGCAGTGACGCGGTAGACACCGGAGAACTCCAAGTCCCATTCCTCTTGGGCGCGCTGTAAGGACCAAGGGTCTGTGAAATAAATGCAACCGTCGGACTTGACGATCACGTCATTGGGCCGGTTGAGTTGCCGCCCTTTGTAGCTGTTGGCTACCACGGTGATGCTGCCATCGTGTTCCGTGCGGGTCACCCGTCGGGAGTCGTGCTCGGCGGCGATTAATCGGCCTTGCGGGTCTCGGGTTAGGCCGTTGGCCCGGTCGGTGGGCTCTTTGAAAACAGTTACGCCTTCTCCGGGCGCCCACTTCATCCGCTGATTGGCGTGGATGTCGCTAAAGAGCAGATAGCCACCTTCCTTCCACCAAACCGGCCCTTCGGAGACTCCTAGGTCGCCGCCAAATCCGGCACCCAGATCCGCGACGTCTTGACCCGCCGAAACAATGCGGTCCATCTCCGGCGCTGATTTTTCGATGGGCATGGGTTCCCTCCGATTTTTAGTTGCTGGCCGCATTGCAGCCTAAGCTAATCTGGGGGAGATTATATTACGAATTACCTGGCGGCGGGGAAACGGTTCGACATGTCCGACATTGTCGAGTGCCGATTGCATCGAGCATCCTCGGCAAAGCCGGGAACTCTCGATATAATCGGAGCTCACCATGAGCGGAGGATGCCATCTATAGCTAGACGGGGAGGGAGAGTAATCTTGCTTGACTAGAGCCTGCTGTTGGACTATTCTCCCCTAGTTACTGGGCAAGGCCAAGCTGATAAAGACCAGCGGCCTCCCGGTGAGGCAACCGCAATTGGTAAATTGTGTTAACGGATACAACGAGCACACATAAGCAGCGAGGTGAACTATGTCTTTCAAGATGAACCACATCCACCTGAAGACCCCGGACCCAGAAGCGACCGCAAAGTTCTACGTGGAGAGCTTGGGCGCCATGATCGTCGGGAAAGCCGGTGACAACGGATTCCGTTTGGACTTGCACGGTCTTTCTATGAACGTGACCAAGCACATCGAAAGCCAGACCCGTGACCAGGTGTACGGGATAGAGCACATCGCCATCGACACCGACGACTTGGACAACGTGGTTGCCAGCCTCAAGTCCGGAGGCGCAAAGATTTTGGAAGAAACCGTGGTTGGCAACGGCCGGAGGGTCTGTTTCTTCGAAGGGCCCCAGGGCGTGCAACTTGAAGTCTTGGAACTGGAAAAGTAACGAGGGTCTAAACTGGGACTCTAAAAATCGGGAATTAAGAAATAATCTGGAAGAGGTGCCGAATGATTTACGAAAATCGTGTGTATACCGCCGTACCAGGCAAACTCCCTGCTATCAATGCCCGCTTTGCCGATATCACGATAGATTATTTCAATCAGTACGAGATGGGCATGATGGGCTTCTGGAACGATGAGATTGGCACCAGCAATCAGCTCACCTACATCATGACCTTCGATGATATGGCTGACCGGGAAAAGAAGTGGACGGCATTTAGGGCGGATAAAGGCCGAATTGAGGCATTCGCCGAGACCGAGGTGGACGGGCCGTTGGTGGCCAGCGTTTACAACTCTATCATGGAGACCACGCCTTATTCCCCAGAGCCGCAACTCTCATCCAACGTACAGGAATTGCGGGTTTATGACGCCATGCCAGGCAAGTTGCCTGCCCTCCACAACCGTTTCTCAAACCACACCATGGGCTTGTTCGAGAAGCACGGCATCGAGAACGTTGCCTACTGGACCGAAGTGGTGGGCACCAGCAACCGGCTGGTATACATGCTGGGCTACGAGAACGTTGGAGACCGGGAGAAGGGATGGGCAGCCTTTGGCGCCGACCCGGATTGGCAAAAAGCCAGAGCCGAATCCGAAAAGGACGGCGCATTGGTTCGGGAAAGCCGCCATTCCATCATCCGACCCACCGCTTACTCACCCAGATAAGCGAAACGGGAAAGCCGCCGGCTTTCCGATTCTGGACAAATCAGGCTAGACAAAAATCCCCCAATCCCCGGCCAGGGCAAGGGGGTATTTGTTTTTGCCCCTCAGCTCAAACAATTAATGGCGGTCAGGAGCAAGAAACATGGACGTCCTAAAAATCAGGGAGCAATTGCCGGTGTGCCAACAGATGACTTACATGAATACAGGCTGGTCCGGTCCTTCCCCGGCGACTGTGGTCAACGCAATCAAAGAGCGGTTGGACCTGGAAATGAACCAAGGTCCGACTAGTTCGGAGGTTTATCTATCCGGCAGGGATATCCAAACCAAGACCAGGGAAGCCATGGCCGCCTTGATTAACGCGTCAATTGACGAGGTCTGCGTCACCCGTAACACGACGGAAGGCCTCAACATAGTGATGAATGGGCTTAGTTGGGAGGAGGGAGACGAGATAATTACCTGCGACCTGGAGCACACCTCAGTGTTGGTTCCCAGCTACTACCAGCAGCACCGTCACGGGGCGGTGGTTAAAGTGTTGCAGTTTGACCCAAACGAGAACCGGGAAAGCGTCCTGGAGAAAATCTCCGGGGCGATAACGGACCGGACCAAGCTGGTTTTTCTAAGCCACGTGGAGTATTCCACGGGCCTGCGAATTCCGGTCAAAGAAATAAGACAGTTAACGAAAGACAGGGGAATATTACTGCTGCTGGACGGAGCCCAGTCAGCGGGACACATTGCATTGGACATGAAGAACTTGGACTGCGATTTTTACTCCATACCGGGGCAAAAGTGGCTTTTGGGTCCTGAGGGAGTGGGCGCCCTGTTTATCCGGCAGGACTTGATTGCTCAGGTGCAGCCAACCTTTGTCGCCGGGAGGTCCTCACTGACGCCGGGAAATCCCTATGGTTTTGAGCCCGCTGTTGAAACTATGGACAAGTTTCTGTTGACGTCCACCAGCGTAGCGTTGCAGGCGGGGACATTGGAGGCGGTCAAGTTTATAACCGACGTTGGAGTTGCGTCAATCGAAGACAGAGACCTGGACCTCTCCACCATAATGAAACAAGCCCTAATTAACGTCCCGGGAGTTAATGTTCTATCTCCATTGGACCGCCAGGACTCCACAGGTCTGGTATCTATAACTGTAGACGGCATGACGCCCGAGGAAGTGGTGGGCCGACTGTGGCAAGACCACCGCATCGTTTGTCGGCAAGTCAGTTTCCCGCCGGGAGTGCGGATTTCCTTGCACTTCTTCAACACGGAAGAAGAGGTAGAGCAATTGGTGGAGGTGGTCAAAGGGCTGGTGTGAGCAGGGTCTAGTCCACCATAACCCGCTCGAAACTCGTCCGGGGGAACGCGGCCACAAGTGCGGCATTGGACTGGGACCGGTTGACGAACCCGTGTTTTACCCCAGCCGGAGCTAATACCGTGTCTCCGGGCCCCAATGTCACTACCTCGTCCCCCAATATCGCTTCGAGGTTCCCTTCAGTGATCACCATGGCTTCTTCGGTATCGGGATGAATATGGGTGCTGACTCGTCCTCCAGGAATAATGGTCAAGTGTCCGATGTATAGGGAGAGGGCTCCGTTTCGATCGTCCACCAGGATGGCCCGGTTGACTCCTGGATAGCCTTCCGCGGATTCGGCGTCGGAATAGTGAATTATCGGCATCGTTTTGCTCCAGTTGATGTGATTGCGGAGGTTGCAAGCTCAAGGAAATGCTACACCAAGACGGAAGGTATGTCTCTCTTAGCTGCTCAAATACTTTTCGTAGAACAGCAAGACCCTGTGCCACATATCCTGGGCGGGAGCAGCGCGGTAGCTGGGACGGTAGTCGGCGAAGAAGGCGTGGCCAGCATCGGCGTACATCTTGAACTCATAAGTCTTTCCGTGCTTGTCCAGTTCTTCTTTCAGCCGTTCCGCATGGGCTGGCGATGGGTTGCCGTCTTCCTCTCCGAAGAGCGCCAGTAAGGGGCAAGCCAGGTTTCCTACCATATCGATAGTGGCTACGGGACGCGCCTCGGTCAGTTCCTCCGGGATGATGTGGCCACCGGCGGAGTCCACGGCGGCGTTTACGTTGGCGCTGGTGCAAGCGAACATGAGGGTGTATCTTCCGCCGGAACAAAAGCCGATTATTCCCACCTTGCCATTGGAGTGGGCGTGACTCTTCAGATAAAGCGCAGCCCCTTCCAGGTCTCCCATGGTCTGGGAGTCGGGGACCGAGAATAGCGTCTCCATAACTTTATCGGAGGCCGGTCTTCCTTCCCGGGTGTAGAGGTCAGGGGCGATGGCAATGTAACCTTGTTCAGCGAACCGGCGGGTCAAGTCCCGCATATGGTCCTCAAGACCCATACCTTCCATGGTCACAATTACGCCGGGATAACGGCCGGGAGTGGCGGGTTGGCTAAGGTAAGCCTCGATTTGGGTGCCGTCTTGGCTGGGATACCGCATAGTTTCGGATTGAATATTCGCTGATGTGGTGACCATCTCGTCTCTCCGTTTTGTAGGTTTTTAGTCCCTGGTGATTCCTCGATTATCTTTAGTTTGTCAAGGAACCGTCACTTAGGGTGCCGGATAGTGCTCCAGCCACCAGCGGGCTATCTCGTCTCTCCGGGCAAACCACACTCGGTTAAAGCCTTGCGCATACTCAAGAAAACGCTCGACCGCTCTTGACCTCGCTGGCCGTCCCGCTATACGGCAGTGGAGGCCCACCGACATCATTTTAGGGTGGGTTTGCCCTTCCTCATACAAGCAGTCGAATGTGTCCTTAAGGTAGTCGTAGAAATCGGAAATGCTGACCAAGCCGCCGCGCCAGAAGCGGGCGTCGTTGGTTTCCATGCTGTATGGGACCACCAGCCACGGTTTGCCGTTCACCGAATCGTAATAGGGCAGGTCGTCGTTTAGCCCGGCGCTATCGTAGATAAACCCGCCTTCCTCGGCTACCAGTCGGCGGGTGTTTAGGCTGGGGCCATATCGTGTGAACCAACCAACTGGCCGCTGGCCGGTGGTCTGTTCCAGGGATGCGACGGTCTTCTGGATGGCCAGCCGCTCCTCTTCCTTCTCCATCAAATAGTATTCTTCCCAACGGTAGCCGTGGCCGCAGACCTCGTGGCCCCGTATCACCACTTCCTTGGCCACCTCCGGGTTCCGCTCGAACGCCAAGGCGCAGCAGAAGAAGGTGGAATTGACCTTATATTTTTCAAACATGTTCAGCAGACGCCATACGCCGACACGGCTGCCGTACTCAAAGAAGGATTCGTTGTTCAGGTCACGCTGGCCTGCCGGGATTGGGGAAGGCACCTCGTTGTTGGTTTCATGATGGGAGTCGCCGTCTTGAAGGGAGTATTCGGCGCCCTCTTCGTAGTTGACCACCAAAGACACGGCGATTCTGGCCTCGCCGGGCCACTGAATTTGGGGAACGTTACGACCGTATCCCACCAAGTCGCGTTGCATTTCCGGCGCCTCCTTTTGACGGCATGGCATTAGCTAATGATCGGCATAGGATAGGAACGCTGAGAAGCGCTGCTATTATAGCCCCGCTATTTCCAGTTTCAAGTGTGGGAGCTAAGCATCGGGCGAGAACCGCTGTCGCCCATTAATACCAACTACAGGCAGGAGGTCGGGTGTTCACGTTGTGTTAAAATCGTCGGGCAACTGAGCCCCTGAATTTGGCGTGTGTTATTAATGACTCACGCTGATCCATTTTGTGATTTCTGGGAGGATTCATGACCGCTCCCATTTTACCGGATATTGCTTATCGTCTGAGGTCCGTGGGCGATCCCGGTATTTCCCCCGACGGTTCTACCTTGGTCTACGCCTTGTCCTGGATTGAAACGGACACGATGGAGAGCCGGTCACGGATCATGCTGATGAACCTGAGCTCCGGCACCGAGGAGGAGTTCACCAAAGGCCGAAGAGACTCTGCGCCCCGATTCGCTCCCGACGGCAAAGCCGTCGGCTTCTTGCGGCGCACCGAAGGCAAGCAGAGCCAGGTATATGTAATTGGAATCAGCGGCGGCGAAGCCAAGCAATTGACGGAATTGTCTCTGGGAGTGCGGGACTTCTCATGGTCCCCGGACGGAAAGGAGATCGTTTTCACTGCCGATGTGGACCCGGAGGGCGAAGCCCCCGACGCCGGCGGAAGCGGGTTTCCTAGGGTGCGGGTCGTGAAGAGGATCCGATATAGATACGACACATTGGGCTGGCGCGGAGACGCTCATTTCCATCTTTTCGTTGTGGACTTAAACGGTGGCTCACCTCGCCAGCTCACAGACGGGGATTGGGACGACATGGCGGCGGTATGGTGCCCCGACGGCTCCCGGATAGGCTTTATTTCCGGCCGCCGGGAGGACCGGGACCAGCGAGCTTTAACCGAGGCCTACGTGGTGCCAGCCGGCGGCGGTGAACCGGAACTTTGGTCCCAAGGACTGACCGACGTTGGGGCCATAGCTTGGTCGCCCGACGGAACGCGCATGTTGGTTGCCGGGTCAGAAATGCCAGAAGGGATGGCGATTTGGCAATCTACGCTTTACGTTTTGGAGCAAGGAAAGCCGCCCCGGCCCATTACCGACGACTCGGTCCGGCCTTATTTGACCTTCCCGGCATTTAACCGTCCACCGGAAATCTGCTGGACCAAGGACGACCGGGTACTGTATTTAGGAGACACCAAGGGCGAAACCTACTTGCTGGAGGTTTCCGCCGCGGGGGGAAGACCGCGCCCTTCCGGCGGCGGCGGCTGGCAAAGCACTGCTCTTAGCGTCGACGCCAATGCCAACGCCGCAATAGTGCAGTCGACTTATCCTGCGTCGCCAGGGGACATTCATTACTTGGACCTGGTCTCAACGGCCAGCGAGCAACTTACGAACGTCAACCGTGAGTATTTAGAAGAACATCCTCCGGCAAGGATGGAGAAATTCTTCGTGCAAAGGGAAGATTTGGAGGTGGAGTGCCGCCTATGGTTCCCGCCCGATTTCGACCGCACTCGGAAGTACCCCTTGATTTTGGATGTTCACGGGGGTCCCAACGGAGCGTTTTACGACGCCTTTAACCCGGTTCAACAGGTGCTGGCGACTTCCGGCCACTTGGTATTAGCGGTGAACCCCCGAGGTTCTGCGACCTATGGTAAAGAGTTCATGATGTCAGTGCTGGACGACTGGGGCGGAGAGGACTACCAGGACTTGATGGTTTCGGTGGAAGACGTGGCACAAAGGGCTTACGTTGACGAGACCCGGCTGGGAATTCATGGCTACAGCTACGGCGGATTCATGACCAGTTGGGCCGTGGGCCACAATGACCGGTTCAAAGCTGCGGTGGTAGGAGCGCCTTGCATCGACCTCTACAGCATGTACGGGACATCGGACATCGGCATCAGTTTCGGCGAGTCTCAGTGGGGAGGGACGTTAATGGACTCGCCGGAGAAGTTCCTAAAACGCTCTCCCATAACCTACGCCGGGAATGTGAACACGCCCGTGTTGCTGCTTCACGGCGAGGCCGACATGCGTTGCCCGATTTCCCAGAGCGAAGAGTATTTTCAGGTTTTGAAGCGCTTGGGCAAAGAGGTGGAGTTCGTTCGCTTTCCCGACAGCTCCCACTTGTTCCCGAGAATGGGCCACCCCAAGATGCGGGAAGAGTATATGGCCCGCACTCTGGGTTGGTTCCGGAAGTGGCTTTGATGAAATGTGGGCGCACCCCCGCTTTATGACCGGTTGCGTTCCGGTGAAAGGCTGACCAGAAAGAGCCAAAATATTGGGAGATACGATGGCCAAGACCCGCAAGCTTAAGGTTGAACCCATGACTGCTGAGTCGTTTGAGCCCTTCGGTGAGCTCATCGACATAAAATCCCGACCTTCCGACGAGCGAATAATTGCGCCCTTGGGCTACCATGCCGAAGGGAGGACCACTCTCAGCGCCCTGTGGCAGCCGTTTCAGGGCCGAACTTTCTGGCAGTTGGAAAGGCACTTTGGGGTCACCCAGAGCTTTATCCAGTTGGGAGGTTCCCCTGCCGTGGTGGCTGTGGCGGCGCCCACCGACCCGGATGACCAGCTTGCAGTTCCCCGGCCGGACCAAGTTCGAGCGTTCCTGATAGACCCGGAAAAAGGATACTCGTTTAGCGTGGGGACGTGGCACTCACTACACAGGTACGTTTTGGCGCCACCCGGCGCCACCTTTGCCGTAATTAACTCGGACCCCAATCCATCTCAGATTGTCGACTTTAAGGACAATTACAGTCTTGCCTTTACCGACTTGGGGACCGACGTGAAGCCAGTGCGTTTGAACTTGGCAGACAAATTTGACCTGGTTTTTGAGCTTAGTCTTTAGGTTGGGGTGGGGGCGAAGATGCTCCGCAGCTAGTTTACGGTGAAAGATATTCAGATTCACTTAGAGCGTAGCAAGTTTCCGTCGCCAAGGTACCCCACCCCAGATACTTCGCCGCTGCGGCTGGCTCAGCATGACAATCCTGTTGTCTGTCACCCTGAGTGGAGCGAAGGGTCTGGGGCCGGGGGGTGCCCTTCCCCGGATGCTTCGCCGCTGCGGCTGGCTCAGCATGACAATCCTGTTGCCTGTCACCCTGAGTGTAGCGAAGGGTCCGGGGCCGGGGGTGCCCTCCAGGTGCCCCGACTGCGTCAAGGACGCTCAATGAAATCGCCGCTTCGCGGCTGCGGCTGGCTCAGCATGACATTTCCTACTCGGTGGGTAGGCCTGTTTTCAAACTGAATCGAGCACACCAGGTTAGCTAGTTCCAAGGCGAGAGGAGGTTCGGAATGGCTGTAACCATAGGCATGGGGGACTATATTTACCAGTATCAGCCGGACTGGGCACGGCTACCCTCGGGGATGGAATTTCAGACTCCCAGTGCTGTGGCGGTGGATTCCCAAGACCGGGTCTACGTTTATCAGCGTCACGGTCCGCCGGTCCTCGTCTTTGATTCCGGAGGCGGATTCTTGAGCGGCTGGCCCAGGCAGGACAGCGTATCGGAAGACGCCCACCACATCTACATTAGCCCCGACGACGACGTTTATTTGGCGGACCGAGACGCCCACCAAGTGCTGAAGTTCACTACAGACGGCGAATTGGTGATGACCTTGGGCCACCGGGATAAGGCAGCGCTGCAAGCCCCATTCAACCACCCTTCGGACATTGCGGTCGCTCCGTCGGGCGAAATTTACGTCTCAGACGGCTACGGTAACTCGTGCGTGCACAGGTTCACCAATGATGGAGCCTATATTTCGTCTTTCGGCGCGCCGGGAAACGGTCCGGGCGAGTTTTTGGTTCCCCACAGCATACGCATTGCCGCAGACGGCAGAGTGTACGTGTGCGACCGAGAGAACAACCGGGTCCAGGTTTTCAGCCAAGACGGAGAATTCCTGGACCAGTGGACCGATTTCAAGGGTCCAATGGGCATCCACATCGACGCCAACCAAACGGTGTACGTCACTGACCAAATACCCCGCATCAGCATTCTGGATTTGGAAGGGAGGTTGCTGGCAAGGGGGCGCACTTTCGAGTACGGACACAACGTTTATACCGACTCTCAGGGGAACATTTACGCAGTGGACGTGGCTAATCAGAGGGTGCAGAAGTTCGTGAAGCAAGAGGTTTGAGCGACGACATATCAATTGGTAATTGGATAAAATTACGCAAAAGAAATGGAATCAGTAGTTCCCAGAATTTGTTGGGCGCTAGAACTGCCGATATTAATTGGCGCTATGACCCAATCTGCTTGGAATGGGCGACGGGACGGTAACACAGATCGGTTTGGAACCGGCACGGGAATCAAATATTGGCCCAAACATAAATAAGTTAACGAATTATCGATGGGCAATCATCTGCGTGTGGCTGTTTTCCAGCGTTTCTTCCTTCATGGTGCTGAACACGCTGGGGATTCTACTCCCGGCCATCAGCGCCGAGCTTAGCCTATCGCCGGGGCAGCAAGGACTTTTGGGCTCCGCTTCTCACTGGGGGAACATCGCCCTGGCGGCACCGCTGAGTTGGACCACGTCGCGCTTTTCGCCAAAGTGGCTAACCGTGGGAACACTGACCATAGCCACGGCTTGTATTTTTTTGCAAAGCTGGGCCCCTGTATTTGCTGTCCTTTTGCTGGGACGCCTGCTCTTCGGCATCAGCAATATCGCCCAAGCCCCGGCCCGAGCGTTATTGACCCGCCAGTGGTTTTGCGCCAGAGAAGTGATTATCGTCAACGGGCTTTCCAACGTTTTCTTCGGGATAGTGGTCGGCGGCGGTCTGGCGTTGGCTCTGGTGATTCTCAGCGCTGTGGGAGATGATTGGCGCACCACGTTGCGCTTGTTCGGTTTCTACTTCGCTGGCATCACCGTGGTGTGGTCAATCGTCGGCCGGGAGCGAGTCACCCAGGAAACTGTGAACGTGGACACAGTGCAGGGCTTGTCTGTGCTGAAGGGGGCTCTTAAGTACCGGGAGCTTTGGCTCTGCGGGTTCGGTTTTGTAGGCGTATCGATGTCCTTCAGTTCGTTCCTGGCCTTTTACCCGACCTTGATGCTGGAAGATTACGGAATATCTTTGACCCTGACGGGCGGAATATTGGCCTCGGGGGTGGTGTTGGGCGGCGTAGGAGGTTTGGGTGTGGGCTACGCCGCAGCCACCATGGCCAGGGAAGGGGCATTTTTGCAGGGCCTGGCGGTGATCATGATCGCCAGCAATATAGGCATGATTTTGACCGGATGGCTGCCTGCGCTGTTTATGTTGTCACTCATGAACGGGGTGGCATGGGCCTTCTTTCCCATCCTGATCACGGTGCCGTTTAACCTGCGAGGAATTAGGCCACGGGAACTGGCCGTTGCCTTCTCCTTTACCATGATGATGACGTCAATCGGCACTTCATTGGGCCCGCTAATTACCGGCTTCTTGCAAGAAGCGACCGGAGACCTAAAGCTGGCTTTGTTCATTATGAGCTTCACCTCCGTATCCCTTTTCTTGGCGGGGATAACCCTTAAGTTCGGCGTCCAGCCGGAGAGTAGGGAAGCGGCGGAGCCAGCGGGCGGCGGCTAAGGGTCTACCTAGATCTATCTTTTATTCACGATGGGCAGCGGCACCGCTCCATTTTTGGTGGCATCGTCCAGACCATTACCTTCAAGGGTTTGTTTTTCCTGCGATCGACTTTGGCCTTTACCTGGAGGCTGGCTCCGGGCTGGCGCCTTGGCCCAGTTGTCTCCCCAAGGGACATTGGACAGGTTCCGGGAGCGCCGGACCTCATTGATGGTCAAAACGCCCCGGTCAAGCAGCTGCGATTCCCGGCTCACCCTGCTGTTTTCGTCCTCCCGGAGGGCCTCCACCGAACTTGCGTCAAACTGGACCACCAGCTCCCCGTACCCTAGGCGTGGCAAAAGCATGCGGTTGAGATGCTCTTCAATGAACCGCATTTCCGGCAAGATGGTGTTGCGCCAGAAGATGCGCTCGGCTGCGTTGATGTTGGAGAATGTCGCCCGCTCCATGTCCGAAAGCAAAGGTTTGGGTACTCCGTAGGCCCGGCTCACCTCCTCCAAGCTCCAGCGCAGCCCTTGGATGAAGTCCATGTCCCGGTGGCTGAGACCCAAGGTCTTAAGTACAGAAAAAACCTATAGATTTAGCTTCGATGCGGCACTAGCGAGGACGATCTGACTAGAGTATGGAAGGAGCCAGACTTCCCAATACACCATCTCCAACGCTGCCTGATAAACGGTGGGCGGTGGGTAGTGGTGGTAGATCGAAAAGAAGTCCTTTTGGTGCCCCGCTTTTCGTACCTAGGGTGGCCATTGCGCAAGAGACTCCCGTTTCGGAGCGCCAGCTTAGTAATATATTAGGATACCTTTCCGCAACTCATAGCGAATCATAGCGAAACCTTGACGAGTTTGACGGGCACGTCCGACCAAGCACCTGACGACTGCATTCCTTTCTGTGAACCACCGGTCCACTTTGTGGCCACATTTATGTGGGCGGAGAGTTTGTAATCTACCGCCTCTCACAGCACTTATGACACGGTCATTCAATTAGCTTCGAGCCCATGCATTCCGCCGTAATCGGCAAGCACTGAAGGTATCCAACCTTCTAACAATTCCGGCGCTGGTTGATAGACCTCAACTCCCAGTGGCCGACATGTGGATATTGGGTCTGCGGCGTCGGGCCCCCAGGCTGCTACTGACAGGTCGCCTTGGGGGCAGGTGGAGATGGCGCACAGGAGATCAATCTCGGCAAAGAACTCGAAAAAATCTCCTGTCTTCGCCGGGGACGGTTTCGCAAAGTAACGGTGATCTTCGGTCAGCCCTGTGACCTGGAAGATATTCAGGACATCATGTACATCAGACTCAGAAAGGCGATACGGGGCAACAGCCCGAACCAAGTTGGAGTGGCAACAGTAATCGAAATCTTCCCCCGTCAGAAGTTTATGTACGTAAGGATCACAGCGCGTGCCCAGTAGGTCGTGACATCCGGCGCCGTCTTCGTCGATACCATAATTGATAGTGTCTTGGACGATGGTGAGCAGAGGCCGAAAATATGGTAAACAAGACCACAGCCGGTCATATGTTGTCACGTGAGCACTGTGAAGCTGCTTAGTTCGCGCCGCCCAGAATCGCTCCCGGGGGTTGTGCAGGTTCCAAGCGTTGAAGTCCGCCACCTGCGGTCCTTCTACCACCACGATCCGGCAAATTTGACCGGCTCGGACTGGCCAGGCTTTGCCGGAACGGATGGGGACTATGAACCGGTCCACCGTCGGTCCAGTTTCAGTATACTTGGCAAGCCGGTCATAAAACTCCCGGTCAACTTCGGTGGCACCGCTTTTCCCCGACTCGTAGACCACCCGTGGACTAGCCATAATATCCTCCGTTCCGGCGATTCGCAGGCAGCGGTCCCATCATAACTCCCTACCTACTTTATGGCCTTCGTACACTGCCTGCTCTACTCCCCTCGGCGCTACACAGTCCCCCACGGCGAATAGCTCTCTTAGCTTCCCCTTAAGAGCGCGGTACAAGCCGTTATCCGCCTGACCGCCAGCAGCGAACACCACCGCATCCACGGCAGAAATCTGCCACTCTTCTTTGGTGATGGTGCTGTAGACGGTGACCGAGTCTTCCCCAATCTCTTTCAAGCCGACGCTGGGGAACATTTTCACGCCCTTTTCCATTAACCGCTGGTAGAGGATCCGCCAGGTCAGGAGTTCTATTGACGCCCCCACATAGGGCTTAGTGGTGATGAGTTGCACTTCCTTTCCTTGGTCTGCCAAAAGCTCGGCCACGTCGCTGCCGGGATGGAGTCCTTGAGTATCCACAACCACTATCTTCTCACCCAGATCTACTTTCCCCTCCATGGCATCCTTGGCTGAGATGACGATGCCAAGCTCACTGCCGGGCACTTGGGGTATGTAGGCATTGGACCCGGTAGCTATTACCACCGCATGCGGGTTGGCCTCCAGAATCATCTCCTCAGAAGCCTCCTTCCCCAGCACCACATCCACTCCTAGTTTTCTCACCTGACTTTCCAAGTAGCCGACGATTCCACCAAATTCCTCCCGGTACGGTGCCTGGGCGGCGGTCTTCACCTGGCCTCCCAACTGTTCCGATTTTTCAAACAAAGTTACCTCATGGCCTCGGACCGCGGCCACCCTGGCAGCCTCAAGCCCTGCGGGCCCTCCTCCCACAACAAACAGACTTTTCCTGGTGCTGGCTGGCTTGAGGTCGGACCACTCTCTCTCCCGGCCGGACACCGGGTTGTAGATACAACTGATTGAGAGTCCACGCTCTAAACGTCCGATGCAACTCTCCAAGCAGGCGACACAGGCCCGAATATCGTCTAGTTTACCCTCCCGGGCTTTGTTGGGCAGATATGGGTCGGCGATTAGCTCCCTGACCATTCCTACCATATCGGCCTTTCTCTCCGCCAGGACCCACTCCGCCAAGTCGGCCGTGTTAATTCTCCCGACGCCTATGACGGGGATGTCTACCGCGTTTTTGATTCCCTCCCACAGGTACGAGTAGGTCGCTGGAGCTACGTACATTGATGGTATATGAGCGGTCATGCTCTTAACATCGGAATAGGTGCTATTACTGACGTTGAAATAATCGATCTGTCCAGTCGCGGCCAGCCTACGGGCAATCTCTTGCATGTCGTCCAGGGTTAGCCCACCAGATACGAATTCGTCCCCGCTAATCCTCATTCCCACCACGAACTCGTCCCCGACGTTTCGTCTGACTTCCCCGATAACCTGATTGGCAAACCTCAAGCGGTTATCTATGCTCCCTCCGTATTGATCACCCCTCCGATTGACCCAAGGAGACATGAACTGTTGGATCAAGTTCCCATGGCCTCCGTGCAACTCCACGCCGTCCATGCCCCCTTCTTTAACCACTGCTGCCGCCTGGCCGAAGGCCCGCACAATCTCCATGATGTCGTCCTCGTCCATCTCGTGAGGTACTTCGGCGCCGGTCTCCCAAAGATCCGGAGACGGCACGGGAGAAGGAGCCATGGAGGGCATCATGGTCTCGCTGTTGGAGCTCTGTCGGCCCCCGTGGTTGAGTTGGACCAAAATTTTGGCTTGGTGCTGGTGGACCGCACGAGACAGGCGCCGAAACCACGGTATATTTCTTTCGTCGAAGCTCCATATTGTGTTCATCACGCCGATATCGTAACTGGGATGGACGCTGGTAGCCTCCATGATGCTCATCCCCACCCCGCCCTTAGCCCGCTCCACGTGATAATGGATGTGCCGGTCGGTCACCATGTGGTCTCTGGCGAAGTTTGTCCCGTGGGCCGTGTTAACAATGCGGTTCCGCACCGTCATATTGCCGATCTGGATCGGGCTAAACAGGTTGGGAAATTGGCTGGCCATTCTCCTCCTCCTTCCGTTACCTCTAATCCCGACCTCAGGTGGGATTAGCTACCTCAGGTGCATTGTTGTTAGTCTCAGAGTTAGCGTCATTTTGACTAGCGTCCGCAGGTCGTTGCAGGCGATGGAACCGCAATATAGCACATACCGTCTGTGTTGTCTGATACCGTCACGATATTGGATGAAATATACCTTCGTAATGGATGTAAAACGGTACATAAGCAGTAAGTGTCGTTGACAGCGAAGCTATTGGCCGATATAGTAGCGGCGGGTTTTGAGCTAGCGATTTTGGGTGAGGAAGGGTATCATCCCGTAGGAATCCTGTCGGCTGCAAGGAGCAGGCAAGACGGATGCCACAATAAGTCCTAGTGGACTGAGGTGAGATTATGCGTAAGCTTTTATTGTCGATCTTGGTAAGCCTAGTAATGATGAGTATCCTGGCGGTAGGGTGCGGCGGCGACGCTACGCCTGTCGTCAGAGAGGTGGTAGTCGAGAAGGAAGTGGTGGTCGAGGTTGAGAAGGAAGTGGTGGTGGAAAAGGAGGTGGTGGTCGAGGTAGAAAAGGAAGTGGTGGTGGAGACGGAGGTGGTGGTCGAAGTAGAAAAGGAAGTGGTGGTGGAAGTCGAGAAAGAAGTGGTGGTGGATAAAATCCTGGAACCCTTCCGGATCGGCGTGATGGAGTCACTCACTGGCCCCGGCGAGACCTACGGGCAGGTGGCTGTTCAGTCGAAACAACTGGCCGTGGAAGAGATCAACCGGGCTGGTGGAATAAATGGTCGTCCGCTGGTGCTGATTATCGAGGACGAAAAGTGCAACGCCAGGGACTCTATAACCGCTTACACTAAATTGACCCAGGTGGACAAGGTGAAGATTATCCTGGGCACCTCCTGTAGCGGCGCCATGTTGGGCGCAGCTCCATTAGCTGAGGCCGACGGTGTGGTTATGTTCTCCGGCCTGGCCACCAACCCGGCTGTGGCTGATGCTGGCGACTACATTTTCCGGACTTCGATGAATGATGCCCAAGTCGGAATAGACACAGGCAATAAGCTGTGGTCCGATGGTATTCGCAAGCTGGCCACAATAACAGAGGCGACTGATTATGCCGAAGGTGTGCGGCGCGAATCCGCCAACAGGTTCGTAGCTCTGGGTGGTGAGGTCGTCGCGGAGGAGAGATACGGGTCAGAGGAAACCGACTTCCGCACGGCCTTGACCAAGATAATCGGCGAGAACCCCGACGCCATCCACATTGCCGCTCAGGCGGAGTTTAGTGGCGGCACGATCCAGAAACAGGTGCGGGAGTTGGGATACGAAGGACCAATCTACGGGGAGATTGTGGTCGTTGGTGCAACTGCACTGGACATCGCCGGTGAGTCCGCGACCGGTACCATAGGTATTGTTGCCGAGCTTGACAGTACTAACCCCCTCGCAGTGAACTTCCTAGACCGGTTCCGAGCTAGGTATGCATTTACTACATTACAGTGGTACATGGGATCGGCCTATGACGATGTTTACATCACTGCCGCGTGCCTAGAGCAGACTGGCGACGACCAAGACGCCGACGGG
The DNA here is from genome assembly GCA_002816455.1 of SAR202 cluster bacterium Io17-Chloro-G4. Lineage (GTDB taxonomy): Bacteria > Chloroflexota > Dehalococcoidia > Lucifugimonadales > UBA3495 > UBA1141. The sequence goes on from MUCR01000034.1 coordinate 52,671, forward strand.
TTCAGGGACTGTCTCTACAATATGGAGCCCTTTAGCGGCACCATCGGGACCTATACCTTTGACGACAAAGGCGAGGTGGTGGGTTTATCTAACGTAATTGCGGAAGTGGTTGCGGTGGCAGATAGGACACCAGAGAACTCAGGATGGAATATCTTGGGGCCAGCCCCGGTTCTACCTTAGTCTACTTAAACCTAGGAGAGAGCAACTGTAGCAGCTCTTTCCAGAAATGATCGAGGCCAGCGCTGATCACATCGGCGTTGGCCTCTACATTGTTCTATCTATGCCATCTTTAGAGTGTAAGTGGCCCGTAGTGTGAATCCCCTGAGCTATGTCTTTTTGGTGATTTTTGAAAATTCTCAACGCAGATAAGAGATTGCCGGCCCTCCCGAGGTCCATCATCGGTCATCCGCTGGTGTCGATAGTGGTGGCTGGCGTAATCATCTACCTGGCATTGCTTTTGGGTCAATCAGCAGACCAATTTCTCCAGTTTTCGATCAACGGCATTGTGATCGGGGCTATCTACGCCATTGTGGCTATGGGATTTAACATTGTATATGGCACTGTCTGGTTTTTCGATCTCTCCTACGGCGCCATGGCCACGATGGGCGCGTATAGCGTGTTTTACTTCACCGGCAGGCAGATCCAAACAGTGGGCCGGGGCGAGATCAACAATCTGTATCTTGATATTTTCATGGGGATTCTTATTGCCGGAGTCGTAGCTTGGGTCTTGTACGTCTGGATTTATCCTGAACTACGCAGTCGGATCAATCGCATTACGTTACTGGCGGTGGGTGCTCTAGTAGCTTTAGCTACGGGGGCTTACACCGGTCTAATCTTGGCCCACCCCGCCGATCTCAACGTATTTCTTAGCCCCACCATTGGCTTGTTAGTCGCGACCGCAAGTGGGTGTGTACTTTACTTGGGAGCGCTCTCTGGAATTGGCAGCGGCAGAGGCTTGATCCTGTTCCTAGTTTTGGGCTTGCCAGGGGCTCTGGCTTTGGGAGGGTACTCTGGCTGGCTGGTGGCGGATACGCTAAGTACTAGGCTATATCTCAGCTGGTTTATGGGCGCAATCTTGGCGGGCGCCTCCGGACTGGCAATCTACCGGGGCGTCTATTTTTACTTGCGTCGGCAGGCCAGGTCGCCTCTGGTCATGCTGGTGGGTTCTCTCGGCTTCTTGTTGAGTATAACGGCCTTTATCGCAATAATCTTTTCGCCCGACGGGCGTCCACTGGCGCAGCCTTTCGGCACCGTACCCTGGAGTCTGGCTGGGGCATTTATAAAACCATTCCAGGTATTAATAATCGGAATCGCTTTTGCCATATTTGGGGGTTTGTATTTACTCTTAAATAAGACCTCTTTCGGAACAGCGGTGCGGGCAATCGGCGATGACGAAGAGGTGGCCCGGATTGTGGGCATCAACACGCCTGTGGTTATCGCTGTTATTTTTTTCCTGGGAGCCACCATCGCCGGGCTGGGAGGCATACTCCTAGGAGAAGATATAGGCATCCGGCCACAGATGGGGCTGTTATTACTGTTGAAGGGATGGATTGCTTCAGTGGTTGGGGGAATCGGCAACATTTACGGCGCTCTTTTGGGCGGATTTGTATTAGGGATGGTCGAAAATTACGGTGTCTGGTACATTCCGGCACAATGGAAGGACGCAGTCGCATTCGTATTGCTAATTTTCTTCCTCTCATTCTGGCCCAGAGGACTTTTACCGAGGAGGTAGGCAGGTGCTGGAGAAGCCCGTGGCTGAATCCCCCTGGTGGCGGTCTCTTAGCAACCCTCGGTTATTGGGGACGCGCCTTAGCAGCAACGTAGAACTACTAATCAACTTCATAGTTGTTGTGGCCACGATAGTTTTCATACTATCGCAGGGGTCTGGTTTTGGCATACGCATTGCACAGTTATTTGCGATATTTGCCATCTTGGCAGTCAGCCTAAATCTAGTCATCGGGTACACTGGCCTCTTATCATTGGCCCACGTTGCCTTCTTTGGCGTCGGGGCGTACAGCGTGGCCATACTCACCACTGACGCCGCCTACGAACAGGTACCGGGACATATACCCCACTTTGGCTTGTCCTTTTTTACTGCGCTGTTTGTTGGGATGGCTATCACTGGGGTAGTGGCTCTTTTCGTCGGCGGAGTACTGAGCCGATTCCGCGACGACATTTTTGTCCTCGTGTCTGTCGGCTTTGCTGTCATCAGCCATAGAATTTTTCTTTTTTGGCAACCGGTCACCAGAGGCCCCTTCGGCATCCACGCAATCGCGAAGCCGGAGGTAGGTGGGATGGTTATTGACAGTAGATTGGAATTTCTCTTTTTGACACTAGCCTTTCTGGTTATAGTTTTCCTGATCTCATGGCTAATTGTCCGCAGCTCCTTTGGAAGAGTACTGATGGCCATTAGAGAGGATGAACAGGCTATCGAAGTGTTTGGGTACAAAGCTCGTTACTTCAAGTTGACCATCTGGGTAATTTCGGCCATGATGGCGGCTCTCGCTGGCGGTATTACTGCCAGCGAGCAGACATTTATCGACCCCCAATCTTTCGTGTTGCTGGAATCCATTCTTTTGGTAACCATTGTCATTCTGGGAGGACTGGGCACTCTGTGGGGCTCTCTCTTAGGGGCGCTGGTCTTTGTCTTGCTTAACGAAGGCATGCGGTTCGTACCGTTTTTGCCCGGTGAGCTCATTGGTCAAGCACGATTAGCAATTTTAGGAATTGTGATTGTCTTGCTCATGTTGTTCAGGCCACAAGGCTTGGTGGGAAGATTTAAATTATGAGCGAAGCAGGTAAACAGCAGGACAATGAATTTGCGATACAAACCCGTGGGCTATTGAAGCAATTTGCCAGCGTCCGTGCGATCAACAACTTGTCCATAGCGCTTCCCAGAGAGGGCATCACAAGCATCGTGGGACCCAACGGCTCTGGGAAATCAACCCTCATCAACCTACTGAGCGGCACATTGCCCATCGACGAGGGCCTGGTAATCATCGAGGGGATGAGCCTGAGGGCGATTCTGCCCTATGACAGCCCTAACCACGGGATCACCAGGACATTCCAAGAGGTTCGGCTGTTCGACCAGATGACGGTATTGGACAACCTCTTAGTGATACTGACAAAACGAGAAGTTTTTGGGTCTCTCTTCGAACCGCCTCGCGCCAGCTACAGGAACCGAGCGAGGCAGCTCCTGGACAGCGTAGGACTTTGGGACAAACGGCAAGACATGGCTGCGAATCTTTCCTATGGGCAGCGCAAACTTCTGGAGGTGTCCCGGGCCCTGGCGATGGACGTCCAGATATATCTCTTTGATGAGCCTTTCGCCGGTCTCTTTCCGGCAATGCTCGAGCGGGTGAAAGGACTGTTGGAGGGATTGAGGAGAGAGCGGAAAACGATCATATTCATTGAGCACAACATGGATCTAATCCGGCAGCTTTCGGATTATACGTTCGTATTGGACAGCGGGGAGTTGTTGGCCGAAGGCGAAGTCCAAGAGGTATTAGCCAAGCCGGAAGTCATTGAAGCGTATTTGGGCACGTAGCCATGAGTAACCAAGCGCTCTTGGAGCTAGAGGAAGTTACGGTTCGATACGGCGGTGTTGTTGCGCTGGACAGTGTCTCATTGGGGCTGGGCGAAGGTGAAATCGTCGCCTTAATGGGTCCTAATGGAGCTGGCAAATCGACGGTGCTAAAGGCTGTCTTCGGACTGGCGCCGGTGGTGTCGGGAACGATTTCTTGGCGCCAGGCTGTTTTGGACGTTGCCGCCCATCAGGTAGTAAAACTGGGTGTTGCCTTCGTGCCCCAGGGTAGGCGAGTTTTCACTCAACTGACGATCACAGAAAATCTTGAGATGGGCTGTCTATATTTAAAGGACAAAGAAGAGAAAAAGAGGAGATTGCACGAGACAATGGAGCTATTCCCTGTTCTGTACGAGAAGCGGCAGGAAAAGGCGAGCGCAATGTCCGGTGGAGAGCAGCAGATGCTTGCCATCGGCAGAGGCTTAATGGCAGACCCCAAAGCGCTGCTCCTAGATGAACCTACATTAGGTCTGGCGCCAATAATCGTGAAAGAAATGCTCGAAAAGATCGTTGAGATAAAAGAAAAGCGCAACACCTCGATATTAGTGGTCGAACACAACATCCGGAGCATACTAGACGTCGCCTCCCGGGTCTACGTGCTGGATAAGGGGAGAGTTGCCCACGACGGCTCTCCTGACTCAGTTCAGCAGAGCGACATTCTTACTAAAGTCTTCCTAGGCGCTGTGGAGTGACTTTATTTCCGAAAAAATGATATGACGCCTCACAAGGATGGAGAACCAGTTATTTTAAGAAACCTTAGCCATATTCAGTGAGTTGCAGATAACCAGAGGGTAGCCCCTTACTCGCACCAATAGAGCGCTAGTTAAAGAGGAGAACCGGGTATGCAGTTCGGTCACTTGATGCTATGTGACCAGAGGGAGGGGATTTCTTCCAGAGTCCGGTACGAACAAATGATGGAAGAGGTTCGTCTCATGGACAAGCTGGGATATTGGTCTGTATGGTTTGCGGAACACCATTTTGACGGCTATGCCCTAATTCCAGACGCCTTAATGGCGTGCGCTGCGGCAGCAAGGGAGACTCATAACATCCTTCTAGGAGCCGGTGTCGTTGTGCTGCCCTTCCATCACCCCATCCGGGTGGCTGAGCAAGCTGCCATGGTAGATTGCCTGAGCGGTGGACGGCTACTCTTGGGCATCGGAAGGGGCTATCAACCCCACGAATTCACTGGCTTTGGTCAGAGTCTGGACGAGAGTCAAGCGCGGTACGATCAAGCATTAGGAGTTTTGGTACGTGCCTTGAACGACCGCAACTTTTCTTATGACAGCGGAGGCATGTGGCGAGGAGAGCAGGTTACCGCATGGCCCAAACCCGTGCAATGTCCCATGCCCATGTGGGGAGCGGCCATCAGCGAGGCATCCTTCCAAAGGTTTGGCGAGCTGGGTTGGCCCATATTGAGTTTTCCTTCCAGCACACCTCCTGAAAAATTGAAGCATCAGTTTGACCTCTACCGTGAAACCTACACCCAGCATGGTCATCCTTTGGAGAACATGCGGATTGCGGCCACCATGTTTACCTTCGTTTCTAAGAACGCCGATGAAGGCAATCTGATATTTGAACGGGCTATGGGCAAATATTTTGGTCATTTGGACTCCCTCACTCGGTCCGCTGAGGCCCAACAGCGACTTTACGACCGGTTGCCCACCACCGCACGCCTTTCAGGAGACCCTCATCAGGTAGTCGAAAGTCTTCGAGAAATCCGTAACTACCTGGGAATCACTGACGTAATCAACGTCACCCACTTCGCTGGAGACTTGACCCACGAACAAACTCTCAATTCCATCGAACTCTTCTCACGTGAGGTAATACCAGCGTTCTCTGAAGACTCTGGATAAACCAAAGCCAGAAACATTTATTCTTTTCAATATCGACGGAAGCTATGCTATTGCATTGCCCGTCGGCAACGCCCGCAGGCCTCCTGTCCAAGTTAATGCCACCAACACCGCCAGTCCGTGTTTCCAGTGTAGTTCGACTCTCCCCCGTCTCCACCAGCGCATGGCGGCTATTGCGCGCCTACACGCACTTTCCACATTGAATCTAACACTTCCTGATTAACCGTAGTCGGTGGGTGATCCCGAAATATTTTGCCCCGGCTTCTAGAAAACTAGGGCAATTGTTTTTTCTCTGGGAAACTCAAATATCTTTTTGTTAGTGTGCTCATCCGCTGCGCGAACCCCAAGGTCTTGATGTCGCGAACGAAGCTGGCGATTGCCGGGCGATGAGCGTTGGCGGGGCCACGGTAGCGGGCTTCCCAGAGGTTGTAAAAATCTTCAATCTCGTTGTCGGTCATGGACTCGTTGGTCAGCAGGACAAAATCGGGTTGGGCCGAATTGCGGAGAAAATTGCGGTTAAACCGGAGTGCGTCTTTGCCCATGTCCACGGCCATGCGGACCGGCGCCACAGGTGAGAGGCCAGCGAACTCTTCCAATGGATTGAAATAACGCAACCATACGACCTCATCGGCGGTGTAGGGAACGGGACCGTTGGCCCCCATATATACAAACCCCCGGATGTACTGTTTTTTGTCTGGAACTACGTTCACCCGGTCAGGACGTAAGGGCCATATTTCCCACCCCCCTTGTTCATCCTTCTCCAGCGCCCAATAAGCGGAGCCCCAAAGACTGAGGTAAATCTCGGTGGCCCGCCAAAGGTCTCCCCGGGTATACCAAGGATTAACTCGGTCCATGAGTCGTTGCAATGGATGGCCGGCGCCCACGGGCTGTAGGCTTCCGTCCGGTTCACGGCGGTGCGCCACCAATTGTGGGCGGCTCAATGCTTCGGCGCGGAGACGAACAGCGGCGTATACCGACACGGAGCTTGCGTAATACTCAGCGTACTCGGTCCTAGACCACCCTGCGGCGGTCCC
>MUCR01000035.1 GCA_002816455.1 SAR202 cluster bacterium Io17-Chloro-G4
AACGTGGAGTAGAGGAAATCCGGCTGGTTCCTGCCCAGCCGAGCAGGCCCTTGGCGTGCACCAGGGGCCTTTAGCATTCCGATCAAATGCGATCTATGTAGGGTTAGGGCTTGTCCCAGGCGTCCAGAAGGGGCCGGTCTTGCCCAGCCGCCGCGCTGCCTCGGCACGCTGGCCCGCCAGCTTGGGCAGCCACTGGGAGATGAAGTCTCTGTCGAGCCTGTGCTTGACCGCTTCGATACTGAACAGGGTCACCTCATCGTTCAAGGGCAAGCTCGCCTCGGCGGAGTCCGGGTTAAACTGAGGCCAGTTCCGCATGTGGTCTTCCGACTGGAAGAGGTTCATCTGCCCTCAAGCTTGCCTGACTGGTGTTGTCGCGACTGGCAGGTTCCTGTGTCCAACGATGGTGGAGGGGTTGGCTGCTAGGACCTGCCCATCACGCATCTGAATGCTGATGCTTTCGTTGCAGTCTAAACAGGGACAATCGATAGTAACGGTTTTACCAGGAAACAGCCAGCTGACCGCCAGCGAATCCGGTCCTCACTGGCCGAACCATTTATCCTGACCGTCCACGGTGATCTGGTATGGGGTGGGTATGAGCGAAAAAGGAGGAACGGTGGCGATCCAGTCCGTATCGGGATTTAGCCTTATCGAGGCGCGTCCGGCTTCCGCGAGAACATGAACGATCTGGCGCCCTTCCTCGATGGAGCAACTCAGACCGGTAGCCAATTCTCTGTAATGGGGGGCCTGGCCTGTCTCCACCAATTGACTCATGATGAATTGATAAGCTTTATCGAGGGTCTGGGTATCTGCCATGGCTCACCTCTCACTGACGCTTAACACTGGAAAGGGGAATCGCTAAAAAGAGCATTATATACTTCAGGCCCAACGAGTGATAGGCCCGTGTTCAATATGATCTGACCAACCGGCGATCTGATCCCACAGCGCGGTAACCACCGCCGAAGTGGCTAGAAAGACGGAGTAACGGGTCCGAATAACCGAAGCCCCTCTGTAAGGGGGTTTTCCTTGTTTAAGACGTCCCTATTGGAACTCCATGGGGGTAGGTACAGGTGACGGTGAGGGAGTGCATAGGAGGTGAACCCTCAGTTGACGATACTGGTAACCTTCCTGCATCCAACGCGAAGGAGATATCTTATGCCAACATACATCGGCCTACTGAACTTCACTGAACAAGGTGTTAAAACAGTAAAAGACCTCCCAGCCCGAATCTCGGCCGGCCGTCAGGCATTTGAGTCAAATGGAGGGAAACTGCATAATTATTTCCTGACGATGGGCCAGTATGATGCAGTTGTTGTTTTTGAGGTTCCTGATGACGAAGCTGCAGCGGTGATAGCTCTATCAACAGCGGGCCTAGGCAACCTCCGTACCACTAGTCTCAGGGCTTTTACAGAAGCAGAGATTCCCGGGATCCTAGGTCAGCTTCCTTGAAGGCCACACTCACTTGCCTCTTCCCAACGAATGTAGATAACAGAGGCCCTCTCGGCTGCGGGGGCTTTTCTTGTTTCATCGACCCCACCCTCGGGATCCTATGGGGGTGGGGTATTAGTGACGGTGGGGGTGTGGCTAGCTAGCGGCTGGCTTCCCCAATCTGGAACTCATGTTGAAACTCTGGAACGTGATTGCAGGGGTATCTGGGCTTGACGACTGAAACCGGCCTGTCTAGTTTGTCCCAATCAAACACACGTTAACCTTTTATCCATTAGTCAAAATATCCAATATGTTGCCTATCCCGCCACCGTCCATCCGGTACAATTCGGTGTAGCCACAGTTGGAACACGATACAGCAGCGAACCTTTGATTTTGAAGGTTCAAGAACCTCGACAAGCCTGAACCTGTCGTCCTAATTTCTCCACCTCTATATTCTGTTCCCAAACATTTTATGCAACTGAACTGATGCTTCTCCACAACTCTACCTCACTCCTTACATTGATGATGGCTTAGCTTCTTCTTTAAGAGTATTACATCAAGTACCCTTACGTAATCCCCACGCCATCGTTGTAAGAAGTCCCCGAAGGGGAGCGCCGGATGAGGTATGGAGCTTGGTGGCCGGGACGGTGATCAATGTGCGGTGGGAACAAGTGAATGAATCCGCCCTTTCCGGTGACTAAGGGTCCAGCAAGACCGTCTGTCCTGATTCCATGGACTCGTAGGCTTTTAGGGTTATCTCCAGATCCTCCATGCCGACTGAGCCGGAAATCTCGGGTTCCCGGCTTTGGCGAATACTGTCCCGAAATTCTTGGACCATAGATATCAAACCCTGGCGGTCTCCAGGAGCCTCCAAGGTCCGCTCCTCTAGGCCATCGTCGAAAATTAGCTGCGTTCCCGCCAAGTCGAAAGAAATGCGCGCTTTGCTACCGGACACGGAAACCCACTTCGGTTCCCGTCCGTGGACCTTGGCCCATGAATGGTTGACTAGGCCAACCACTCCGGTTTTTGAATGAGTTATTACGATGGAGCCGTCCTCTCCTTCCGACTCGGCTAAGACCTGGGGCAAGGCCGTGGCATAGACATCCTTCGGGCGGCCCGCCAGGTACAGGAGAATGTCGATCTTGTGGATGCCGCCGTCGATGAGTACACCACCGCCGTTCAATTTCCGGATAGTGCGCCATTGGCTGGGTCGGAAATCGGCCTCCTCCTGTAGCTGGATCAACCGAAGGTCGCCCAAAGTGCCGCCGTCGATAAGTTCTTTTGCCCGACGCACCACCGCCATGAATCGGTAGTTCTCGGCCACCATCAAGTTAACCTTAGCTCGCTCGGCAGTCCGAATGATCTCCTGGGCCTCCTCTATGGTACGGGCCATCGGTTTTTCCAACAGGATGTGCTTACCTGCAGCGGCGGCCATGGCCACATGCTTCAGATGAAGGAAGTGGGGCGTGCACAAGTACATGGCATCCACACTAGAGTCTGTGGCCGCGGCCTCGTATGAGCCGAAGGAAGCTTCACCGTTGAAAGCGGCCGCGTATTCCGCCGCGCGCTGAACGTCTCTGCTGGCGAAGGAAAGGTCTACCTCTCCCGCGATGGCTTGTAGCTCCTGGGCAAAAATACGGGCAAAATGCCCGCAACTAACAACGCAGAGCCTCAGGCTCATCCTCTGGCACTCCTCGTTCGGCGCCACCCGCGATAGACAGCCCTTGGAAGTTTTAGTCCGTCAGCGGTCGCTTTTCCTTGCTGGAACATCTTACTCCATCTCTGTGGGAGAAAGGCACACCATGGGGCACAAAAAGGAAATATCCTAGTTTCCAACGCCCACACCCATCAGCAAACACGGGGCTTGGTCAGTGAGTTCCACCTTGCGGCGCAGTGCTTGGATGGGGAGCGTGGAGGCAACGGCACTTGCTGAGTCGTAGGACAAGCCGTTCCCGTGGGCCGGCGAGTTCTTATTTGGCAACACTGAACTCAAGATGGATCCTGGAAAGTGATAGCAAGCGGTTCTGGGTTCCACAGCGGTTCTGGGTTCCACAATTGAAACCCTTGTCTGCGTTTGTTGTAGGCTCGGCACAACGCGCCGCGAAACTGATAAGGGTCAACAATATAAAGCACACTTGGATTGGGATTCAGTCTATAATGCTTCGAAAACAAGTAACTATCACGGATGCTATTACTGGAGGAGACCATGAGCGCCACAGATTGGGGAAACATTTACAAAGAGTTGGGCGCCAAACCAGTGATTAACGCTACAGGCAGCGTCACCATGCTGGGCGGCTCAACCCCAGCGCCGGAGGTCAAGGAGGCGATGGAGCGTGCAGACAGCGCCTACGTGCCACTAATGGAACTGGAGGAACGCGCTGGCGAAGCCATTGCTAATATGGTGGATGTTCCTGCTGCCTACATCACTTCAGGAGCAGGCTCGGCCCTGACCTTAGCCACCGCTGCATGCATGGCAGGAGATGACGACGCTAAGATTCAGCAATTGCCTGACACCACGGGCATGAAAAACGAGATCCTGATTCAAGCCCGACAGCGCTATTGGTATGATCGCTGCCTTGAACTGGCTGGAGCGAAATTAATCTCATTTGGTACTCCCGAGAGCACTTCTAGAGAGGATCTGGAAAAAGCCATCAGGCCCAATACCGCAGCCGTCCACTACTACGCGGTCGCACAGGAGCTCGACCCACATGCATTATCTCTGGAAGACACGATCGAGATCGCCCACAACAAAGGTGTTCCAGTGTTAGTAGACGCCGCAGGACAGATTTATCCCCTAGACTTGTTCGGCAGCTACGTTCGCATGGGGGCCGACTTTCAGTGCACTGCCGCCAAATACATGGGCTCTCCTCAGTCCACTGGGCTGGCATTTGGAAGCGTAGACATGATCCACAAGTTGGCGCTTCAGTCATTCGTCAGTTATGAAGGTAGGCGCATTCGAGGCGTTGGCCGTCCGCAAAAGATCGACCGGCAAGAGATGGTGGGTGCAGTGGCAGCGGTCCGACGCTGGATGACAATGAACCATGAAGATCGATTGGCCGAGACCGAATTGAAATGCCGTAATATGTTGAAGCCCTTGCAAGGTATTCCGGGAGTCACCGCCGAGCTCATAGATAACATCATAGGGCACCAGCCATATGGGGTAACATTGGAGTTCGACTCCGCCGTGGCCGGCCTTGCGGCCGAAGATGTGGTGAATGGTCTAAAAGCGGGTGACCCGCCCATCTGGACCCGAATCAGAGAAGGCGACACCGGAATCATACTCCACGCCTTCGGCCTAAATGAAGGAGAAGACGAGGTCGTCGGAGAACGGATAGCTGAGCTATTCAAGAAATAGACGACACCCCGGACACCATAGCCTACCAGTGCGACAACCAACGTTGACATCAGGGGCCGAAAAAGCCCAGAAAGTGTCTATCATATGTGTGCGAAGTTCTTACAACACAATATATCCGGGTGAACGTATTGGTACGTTACAGGCACAAGTTCTGAGCACGACTGGGCTGGAAAACGTATTGATACCTATCGCATCAAACTCAAAAACCGGTGAGGGTAACCTCGTGTCAGTTCTACTCTGACCTTCGGCACCTCGCTCCAGGCACGAAACAGGCAAAAGATCAAAGGCTCCGGTTCCACAAGCTCCGGGCCAGGGTCTTTCTTTTTGCACGAATATCCATGGGTTGCCCAGGGGCTTACCGGGGGCCATAGTGCCATGCCTAAGACCGGACCACTGGCCCCCTGGGAGTTTTCACTGGTAACAGTGGATAGGGTGGAGCTGCGTTTAGCGACTGGCTTAGCCAATCCGGGAGCCAGCAAGGAACTTTGGACTACAATTGCGGGTATATCTGGTTTCGACGATTGAGCAGAGACCGCACAATGATTAGTTTATTGGCCCCATCAGACTCGGGTTTAAACGTTATTTCGATTTTAAAGGCAGATCTATATGGTCTGAATATTGGTGGTGCTATTATTTGTTGTGGTTGCCGGCATTGGATTAGCTCTCGTTGACATGGGGACTGGTCCATATAACTATGAGAGTAGGAATGGGCTTCTTGGCCGATTATTCAGACTCGCTACGTTAATTCCGGGTCTTACCTCAGGTGTCAGAAGACTTCACGACATCAACAAGAGTGGTTGGTGGCTATTGATGGGGCTGATTTTCTGACTGATTATCCCCGCGATGGTTTTAAGGATTTGGGATACTAGACAAGGAGATAAGGAAACGAACAATTATGGCCCTGCCCTTTAAATTAATCCAACAACAGTTGATTAATCCGGTGCGCTGCCTATATTCCATAAGAATAGTGGAATCTGACGGGGGACTTTAGAGAAGACTTCAGAAAAGAGAAGTTACTGCAACGGTTCATTCTAAGGCGCGAATGAACTGACCACGGGAATAGCAGAGGGCAATCCGCGCGGCCCGTTCAGTGGTTTTTTGTAGGGGTCGGACCGCAACCAACGACCGACGGGAGCTATCTCTCGGGTTGACGCTCTCGGAGTGGCGATTTATAGTTCGCAGCGTCCTGCAAGTTCGCATATTCAAGGTGACTTGGCGGATCTTGTTCGAAACGGAAAGGAAGTAGATATGGCGAAGATTTCCACTCCCTCGGTGGGCGTCGCGACCCGCGGTGTACGGGGCACCGGGCCTTTCATCTTGAGCGGACTCAGCGGAGGCCATGCGGTTTTCCACTGGTTCAGCCAAAGCTTCTTTGTGATGTTACCAGAGGTCGTCGCCACTTTCGGACTAACCGGACTCCAAGTTGGCGCCATCGCTACGACACGAGAGGTGGTCTCCGGGATCATAGCGCTTCCAGGCGGGGTCGTAACCGACATGGTTCGGCGTCACTGGGGGTTGGTCCTAGCGAGTTGCATGGGACTGTTCGGGTTGGGTTGGCTGATTATGGGCGTCGCGCCTGTTTTTCCAGTCTTGTTGCTGGGGATGGCCATCGTGGCTGCGGCCGCTTCCATGTGGCACCTGCCTGCCGCGGCGACCTTGTCACAAAGGTTCGCTGACCGCCGAGGTTCGGCTCTGTCCATTCACGGCGTTGGCGGGAACATCGGAGACGTCCTTGGGCCGGCCTTGACCGGAGTTCTTCTTCTGGCGCTTTCTTGGAGGGGAGTGCTAAGTATCTACGCTGCCATCCCCTTGCTCCTGATTGTGGTGGTGTTTTGGGCTTTTCGCGACATCGGCCGGACTGGGGCTCAGGGCGTGCGGCCTACTGGATTCCGGGAGCAGATGGCAAACACTAGACTTGCATTCAACGAACACCCCCGGCTGTGGGGAATCATGATTGTGGCAGGTTTCCGCGGCATGGCCAGTGTGGCATTTCTGCCCTTCCTCGCCCTTTATCTAGGACTTGACACCGAATTGGGCTTGGGCAACGCGTCTTTGGGCCTGCACATCGCCCTTCTGGTGGGCGTGGGAGTAATGGCGACTCCGGCCGTAGGGTACATCTCGGACCGCGTGGGGAGGAAGTTGGTCCTGGTACCCGAGATGTTGGCACTCTGCGTGCTGACAGCCCTGCTCGTGCCGTTCGGCGAAGGAATCGGGTTGATTGTCATTCTCGCGCTTATGGGCCTCTGCTTCTTCAGCGACCAGCCCATACTGACCGCTGCAGCCCTGGACGTCGTTGGCCCGACAGTGGCCGCAAGCGCGCTTGGAGTATTCTCCTTTTCGAGGTTTGTGCTCGCAGCCGGATCCCCGATAATCGCGGGCGAATTATTCGACGCGGTGGGCATCGAATCCACCTTCTTCTACATCTCCGGCATCTACCTCTTGGCCACCGTTGTACTGCTGATGGTACCTCTGGCCGTTTCGCCCCGTCCGGTAGAAGAAGGCGTCCAAGACGGCGAGCCGGGAGTTTAGTCACAACCCCGGCCTCACAACCAAAAGAAAAAGGCCCCCGTCCTTCCACGGAAGGACGGGGGCCTTTCAAGTTACGGTTTTAGTAGCGGGGGTTGGACTCGAACCAACGACCTTCGGGTTATGGGTGTGACGTTTAACTTCCAACCTAGTCCCTTAAGGCACATTCTGATACCAAACCTCTAGACAATCACCACACGTTTTATGACTACAGTATCACACCGGTGTGTCCAGTTCAGTAGAGCGGTATCACTGTGATGGCGTTTACGCATACATAAGATGAACTTCTGACAGGACATTCAAACGACATGAACAAGATAGCCCCTTAACGGAGGGGCCCTTCTTGTTTCAGCTACCCTACCTCGGGACCCCATTGGGAGTGGGGTACTCTCAGGCAGATCGGCCCGTAACCTAAAGCGCCACCCCCCCAAGAGCCGGGACTGCAAACCCCAGTCCCCGTCTCATGTTTTGAAATTTGGGAGCCTGGCCGGCAGGGTGGAACTGGTAAACTTCGGGATTCCCCTATTTCTTGAACTACAAAGTCTACAAGACCCCCGGGAGTGGTACGCCTGATAAATCTTTAAGTTTCCCAATAGTATCCCAGGTTTCTTGGGACACTCGCACAGTTCCTCTTGCAATCGATTCATTCTTAAGCCTGATGCCTCGCTCCCCCGGGATAAGAATCTCGTCCACCCCAGCCTTTCTGTCGCCGTTTTTGACTCCCTTATCTCTTTCGTCCATCCGTGCCTCGAACTCTCTCCTGTCCATGAACTGTTCTACATCGATCGCCCACATGAAGTGACCCGGCTTAGACTCCCTAGCGTTGGTTATCTGAAGATCCATCCCAAAGTTGGCCCCGGTCAATACGCCGCAGAGCGTGTCTACTACCATGGCCATACCATATCCCTTAGGCCCGCCTGCCGGTAAAACCGTACCTCCTCCATCGGAGAACATACCGTTATTATCAAGCCCCATAAAATCATTAGGATCGGTGGTAGGGTTCCCATCTCTGTCCTGTATCAGACCAGGTTGTACCTCGGTTCCTTGCCTAGCAGCCACCAAAATCTTTGCAGCCGCAGTGGTTGAACACGACATATCGAAGAGAAATGGGGTTCCGATTGCCGACGGGGCGGCGCAGGCGATTGGGTTGGTCCCAAGACTACGACTCTTTCCGCCTTCTGGAGCCATTAGTGCCTGTATGTTGCTGCTGCAATAGCCTATGAGACCTGCATTAGCGGCGTCTAACACGAACACTGCTGGCGCTATGATGTTGCCGGAATTATTGACCTCTACAGCAGCGATACCGGTCTTTTTAGCCTTCTCGATGCATATCTGCATAGCTTTCTTAGCCGCCACCGCACCGGAGCCTCCGTCTCCGTCAAGCAAGGCTGTTGACGGGTTATCTCTGATTAGTTTCACGTCCGGTGCCGGATTCATCATGCCCTGAATGAAGCCCCATTGCACGACAATCTGCATAAACAACAACCCGTGGTCATCGTAACCCCGGAGTTCGCTGTCTATGATTACTTCAGTGATTACTTCAGCGTGGTCCGGTGGAACGCCGTAATGTTGGAGAACCGATTTAGAGAATTGTTCGGCTTCGGAGATCAAGATTTCATACATCCGGCCAAGCTCCTTTTTGGGCCACTCTGACTAGTAGCAAACCCTTTGCATTGTATAGCAGTATTCTTGGAACCAAATGGCGCCTAGGATACGATCTCAGGAAGCTTGAATGAGAGACAGATCTAAACGGCAAACCATGAGTGAGTTGCTTTTGCGCTACCCAGACCGGACTGACCTATTCCAACGCAAAACACCATTGTGTACAATTGACCCCACCACGGTGGGCGCCACCCAGTAACCGATACGTTGGGGTAGCGGATGAAGTTACCAAAGATTGGTCTACTAGTAGCAGGGATAGGATTGATGCTAGGCGTAGTTGCTTGCGCTGGTGGGCAGGCTAGCCCTGTGGAAGATCGAGAGGAGAAGGTCGCGCAGGCCTGGGCTCCAACGGCGCTGCCGCCGGAGCCCACACCCCAACTAACCCCGGAGGACGACACAGAAACTCTGCGGTGGCTGGCTTTCGCCTACTGGGAGGCGTTGAACGCATACGAAGTTGAAAAGACGGTATCGTATTTGGAAGACAAATACCGCCAGGCGCATTTAGGCGAGGTGGAAAAGGGTATCAGGCAGATGAAGATGTTTGGGGTGAAGCTGGGATTGAGCGAGGAAAGCGCTCCACGGACCACAGGGCCTGGCCTGGCTGAGATGTATATGACCTTGAAAGAGCCCCTGGGCACGCGGCGCATCCTGATGGAGTTCGCCAAGGCCCAGGGGGAATGGAAGATAACCTTTGCCGAAGAAGTGGAGTAACCCCGTTTACCCGGAAAAATTAATCGGAATAGGCGCCTAGTACACCCGATATTCAAAGTCTAAAATCAGCGGGACAATGGGAGACCACTGGTTGGGGATTTATATCTGGGCCTTAGCTGGATTCTTGGTTGGCGCCGTGCCCTTCGCCGTCATCCTCGGGCGGGCTGCGTCAGGAAAGGATATCCGGCAGGTCGATGACGGCAACCCAGGCGCTGCCAATGCATGGAAGACGGCTGGAAGCCGCATTGGCATAGCCGCTGTGGCCATCGAGATCCTCAAAGGCGCCATACCAACGCTGTTGGCGGTAGAGACTGGGGGTCTTGGGGGATGGGAAATATGCGTTGTAGGGTTCGCCCCCATCCTTGGCCACGCCTTTTCCCCCTTCCTGGGGTTTCGCGGGGGTAAGGCGATAGCCGTGACTGGTGGTGTGTGGGCCGCTTTGACCCCGTGGGGGCTGGGCTTCCCAATCGCCTGCCTATGTCAAGCCCTGTTCCATCTGCTGCAAAGCACCCACGCTTGGACGGTGGTCTTGGGCTTCACGCTATTCGGCATTATAGTCATGCTTTGGCTTCGTCAGGATTACCTGGCTATACTTTGGGCCATAAACTTGGTCTTAATAGTCGCCAAGCACAAGGATGAATTGAAGAAACCGCTATCTCCAAGACGTTGGCTCTTACGGTTGCCAGGATTCCAGAATTGATGATGGTCTTGGTTTCGGTTGGCGCTTTATTCCTGGTGGGCCTGTCCGCCGCAGTGACCCTGGTGACGCTATTGAACCTGGTAACCTCGCGGCACAGGCCTCTATATGCCGTCCCGGAGAACGCTCCTAAGGTATCGGTCCTAGTACCCGCTAGGAACGAAGCCGATGTTATAGAAAGGTCCGTAGGCTCGCTGATGACCCAGGACTACGAAAACCTGGATATATGGATATTGGACGACCAGTCAACTGATGGAACCGGCGAGTTAGTACGTTCTTTGACCGACCTTGATGACCGGGTCAAGGTTATTGCCGGTATGCCGGTGCCGCCCGGCTGGATTGGAAAGCATTGGGCCTGTCACCAGTTGAGTCAGGCGGCGGATGGGTCAATGCTCTTGTTTACGGATGCCGACACCTGGCTGGCCGAGTCCGCCGTCAGCGAGGCGGTGGTCATCATGCTCAATTCTGGCGGCGACCTCGTCAGCCAGGTTCCAAGCAGGGAGACTTCTTCGGTTCTACAAAAACTGACTCTCCCATTCATAGACTGGTTTGCTCTGGGATGCTTCCCATTAGTGCTGGCGAAAAGATTGAGCAGTCCAGTTGTAAGCATGGCCTTCGGGCAATTCATGCTGTTCAAACGAGAGGCTTACGAACAAATTGGTGGACATGAGGGTATCAAAGAAAAGATTGTGGACGATCTGGAGTTAGGCCGGCGCATCAAAGCCTACAGCCTCCGGATAGACCTACTAGATGGCACCAGGGGCATTCGGTGTCACATGTACCGGGATAATGCCAGCCTAATCGATGGGTTCGCGCGCAACATTTTCCCGTCAATGGGGTCTAGCACCCTTTGTTTTGCCATAGCTTGGCCAGTGGTGGCTGGGATTGGGGTTGCCCCCTCCCTGTTGTTGGCGGCGCGAGGACTGGGACTGGTTTTTGGGGGGCTGCCTCTCCTGTCATCAGTTATCATCCTGACTTTGATGACTGTCTCTTGGTGCTTAGCGCTAAAGCGTACCCCTCACCCAATCTGGTTAGCCCTGGCCCATCCGGTCATTACATCTGCAATACTAGCTCTGGGCCTGTTGTCATTCGCTAGAGTAAAGCGGCAGACCCTAAGCTGGAAAGGGCGGCAACTCTTGGGTTGATGGGCGGGCCGCTAGGCGCCTGTTTCCACCTCCGGACCAACTACCAGACCCATGGTCCTGCGCTGTGAAGGGTCAACCGTGGTGCTCGCAGGCGGCATGGTTCCATTAAACCAACAAGCAACCAGAGTTGGCCCCTCACCAGGGAAGATCTCTGCGCCCTATGCAAGAAGGACGGAGCCGTCGCTTACTTTTGTGCCAGCCCTGTCAACCAGTGGAGCCGAAATTGGAGGGCATCAGCATCGAAGACCAACAGATGGTCTTGATAGCAATGCGAATCAAGGCCATACTCACCGAAGAGGAGGTTTAAGTAAAAGGGGTCAAAGGAGTAGATGACCCCTACTCAGTCTCCACCATAAACAACTGTCCCCTGCCCCTCTGACAACCAACCCCATCCACTGGTGGAGGTTCCTTGTCCTCTTGTGATGCGGCCTCCCGTGGGTAATCGAGTCACGACTATTCACGCTTTGGTGCCCCGGGAAGTCAATGAATTCTAACAGCTCTGCTCCGAGCAAGTGGGTGGTAGTTGTCCTTGGTACACAGGCGAGCCTATACTGGCATCGATTTATGATGTCCATTTAACAAGTATCAACGAACGAAGAGGAGGTCAATCGATGCCTACTTATGTTTATGTCGCAGCGCAGGACGACAACAAGGTTTCTGTATTCACTATGGATGCTGGGTCCGGTAAGCTAACCCCGAAGACTGAGGTACCTATATCCGATGGGCCACACCTATTGGCGATAAGCCCGGACCGGAACGTTCTTTACGTCGGACAACGCGGACTTCCGGGGATATCCAGCTGGCGGATAGACCACAATGACGGAGATATTACGCAGAACGGGTCAGTATCGACCGAAGGTTGGTCCGCCTCCTTGTCAACTGACCGCAAAGGCAAGTACTTGCTATCCGCTCAATATCAAGCAGGGCACGTATCGGTACACCCTCTCGGTGATGACGGATCCGTGGGAGCACCGCCCGTCGAACGGCTAGCAACAGACATTGGCGCCCATGCTATCTATACCGACCCATCCAATAGTTTTGCTTACGTGCCTCATATCGCCCGACTGTTCGATAATGTCCTAGAACCTGCTAAGGACGAATTAGGGCCAAATGTAATTTATCAGTTCCGGTTCGATGAAAACACTGGCCATCTGACCCCTAACTCTCCTCTCAAGGTCGAGCAGGAGGGGAACCTCGGTCCCCGCTATTATTGTTTTCATCCGACCCGAGACATAGTCTACTTTTCTGATGAGCAAGGTTGCAGTGTCACGGCCTATCATATGGATTCTTCTGCCGGAACACTGTCTGCCTTTCAAACGATAACGACCCTTCCTGAGGGTGTCATCCAAAGGAACACCTGCTCTCAGATTCAAATCTCTTCTTCGGGCAAGTTTCTTTATGTACCCAACCGTGGCCACAACAGTATCGCGGGATTCTCTGTTGACGCTTCAACCGGACTCTTGACAGCCATTGGACAAGTGTCTACCGAAGCTGTACCTAGCGCTTTCAGCCTGGACCCAGAGGGCAGATATGTCTTTGCCGCCGGTTCGGCGTCGGGCCGTCTCGCCTCCTACGGGATCAACGGCGACACCGGGGAGCTAACTCCCGTGGAGACCTATGGTGTGGGAGCGCGGCCGATGGGGGTGCTCGTTACAAGGCTTGGAGATTAGCTCCTTTCGAATACCTTCGATTTTCATGCTCGATTGCATATTCCCAGGCTTTTCGATAGCAATCATGCATAGTGTCAGTCCGCAATTTCCATGCCTCATTAATATAGACGACACAAATACTGAGCCGCATCGAGACTTCAAGGACAAATGAATCCTCGACGCTCTGGAATTACAAACTCAGGTGGGCCTGAGCGTGTACAGCGATGGCGACTAGCCCAAGCTAGGGATATAACAGCTCTGTTTGGAAGCAGCCCTCCTGGGCAGCCACCTAACCCAGGGTGCAACGGCTGATGGCCTAGACACCGCTCCCATGGGCTGACTGTGAACGCGTTAGTGTACTCCAATTAATTAATTGCACTCCCGGAGAGGTGACTATGATGACCCAAAGGCAGGCAGAGCTTAGCCCCGAAACTGTATTGGAGGAGCTAAAGAAAAACGGTGTTACTCACGTCGTCTGGCTGCCCGACAGCGAGACCAACTGGCTGTATATTTTGATGGACGCGGAACCGACCTTGGACCTGATCTCCGTAAGCCGGGAAGGCCAGGCTTTCTCCACCGCAGCGGGCCTGGCGGTGGGCGGGGCCAAACCCGTCATCCTGATCCAAAACACCGGGTTGCAGGAGTCGGGAGACTCCCTGCGTGGTTGGGCCATAGGCATGAACATCCCGGTAGTGGTGATGGTAGGCTACCGGGGCTATACCCGCCACGGCGACAACTCCGACACCGCCGCCACCTTCACCGAACCATTCTTGAATGCCTACAACATCAAGTACTATCTGATTGAAAATAACGCTGACGCGGGCAGGATCACCCGGGCCTTCGAAGAAGCGGAGAAAGCCAGCCGGCCCGTGGCGGTTCTCGTGGGAGATGAGTTTCACGGTTTTAACCGCTGATCGCCCTGCTGGCCATGTTGCAAATTTTGCTGTTCTAGGCCGTTATTGAACTATCTAAAGCCATTATTGTGACTTGAGTGTAAATCTTTAGGAGATGCCAGATGTTTCAAACAGAGGATATGCTAAGGGCCTTCGCCCAATACCGCGGCAACGCGGTGGTTATTCCCGGACGGGGTGGACGCTACTGGCACAACATTAGCGACAAGCCGGAAAGGGACGTGCCCCTTGGCGACCCGGCCATGGGGGGCCACGCCTCCTTTGGACTGGGGCTCGCCCTGGCTCGGCCCAACGAAAAGGTGGTGCTCTTCGACTCGGAGGGCGATATTCTGATGAACATGGGTGCGTTGCCCACCATCGCCGAGAAGAGCCCATCAAATTTCTACCACTTCATGTTGGACAACGAGTGCTACGCCACCACCGGCGGCCAGCCGGTTCCCAACGCCAAAAACATCGCCTACGATGTCATAGCCAAAGGTTCGGGCTACCCAACGACCTTCGCTTTCGACAACCTAGAGGACTTCTCCAACAATATCGAAGCAATCTTGAGCAGGCCCGGCCCGGTGTTTGTGGCCATGAAAGTCGTTCCGGAAGTGGAGAACGTGCCCATCGGCCAGAGAATCAGGTGGAACCCACGCAGCCGGGACAAAGTGGTCAGTGATTTGCAGGGGGCCTTGGGACCGAGGAATTAACGTACAACCGTGGTTGGCCGAGAAATTAACGCCGTTGCTATCCTGCATCCAATCGACAGCTCAAACGTACCCTTTCCTGATTCGCTGGCAGAAGATACTAGGTTTGGAGCGTTGGCCGACAGTCTAGCCGACAGTGTAATCGAAGACCTATGGAAGAACGCGACCATTCGAATTGCGAAACAGGGCCGATGGTAGTGAGTGTCGCGAAGTCAACTTTAACGTAGGCATCCTCTCGTGGCATATCCTAATGGCGAGGTGCCCGCAACTCGATTCCCGAAGACTCCTCCTGCCGGCTTTAGCTCAAGCTTTAGGACAAGGCAACCGGAATAACGGCACCGTGTCTGGACTTACGGCGGAGGGACAGTAGGCCGAGCATTCCGGGGGTACTCCAGAGAGGTTAGTGTTTTCCCA
>MUCR01000036.1 GCA_002816455.1 SAR202 cluster bacterium Io17-Chloro-G4
AGATTGTTGTATCGATACACCAAGCATTGAGCTAGACCGAAAGACCCAACAAACCCGCTCCAATCCGTTGCCACCAACACCGCCAGCTCCTGTTGCTGGTATCGCTTGACTCTCCCCCGTCTCCCCGTCCGGATCTAACCACTCGCAAGACGATGCTAATCCCGGCACTTTCCGCCATGAATTTGGCATCAGGCGAATGAGATCCAATTAGACAGTCTTTAGACAACTCAACGATAATCGTCACTCGCTCACAATCGATAAAAACCCTCTGACCCATAACTGGGTCAGAGGGTTTTTAATGACCAATCGTTGGTAGTGGGCTAAGCCTTACCGGGGTCCGCCTCCGCCAGAGAACCGCCGGTCGGGTCCACCGGGTCGTCCACCGCCGCCTCCCCGACTGCCAAAGCCTCCACCGGGACGGCCTCCGCCTCGGCCAAAGCTTGGCCGCGAGTCGGTCTGAGGAAGAACGGGTTCGGGGCCTTCTTCGCTGAACAGAGCGCGGCGAGAAAGGTTTAAGCGGCCCTGAGCGTCGATTTCTTGTATAACCACCGTGATTTCGTTGCCGACTTTAACCTCTTCCGAGTCCATGGCGCCGAAATCGCCGGAGCGTACTAAGCCCTCACGGCCCGGCACCAACTCAACGAATGCGCCGAAGTTGGTTATCCGGGTGAACTTGCCGGTGAAGATGTCTCCCACGGCCAGCTCCCGAGTCAGGGCGTCCACCTTGGAGCGGGCTTGCTCCATCATCGCTGCGTCAACGCCGCCTATGGTTACGGTGCCATCGTCTTGCACGTCAATGGAAGTGCCGGTTTCCTCGATGATGCCTCGGATGACCCGGCCACCGGGGCCAATCATGGCTCCAATCTTGTCTACAGCAATCTTGAAGCGGACCATCTTGGGAGCGTAAGGACTCATCTGCTCCCGTGGCTGGTTGATGGCCTGGTTCATCTTGTCCAAGATGTGGAGCCTGCCCACCCGGGCCTGCTCCAACGCTTCACTCAGAATATTCGAATCGAGTCCCTTTAGTTTTATGTCCATTTGGAGAGCGTTGACACCATCTGCGGTGCCAGCGACTTTAAAGTCCATGTCGCCAAGGAAGTCTTCAACGCCCTGAATGTCGCTTAGAACCGCATACTTGCCGCCCTCTTCCGTTACCAGACCCATGGCGATGCCGGCAACGGGTTTTTTAACGGGGACTCCAGCGTCCAGCAAGGCCAAAGTCGAACCGCATACGCTGGCCATGGAGGTGCTTCCGTTTGAGCTTAGAACCTCCGAGACTATCCGAATTGCGTAGGGGAATTCGTCTTCGTTAGGCAGCATGGGCAGAATGGCTCGCTCGGCTAATGCTCCGTGACCAATCTCCCGGCGACCGGGAGAGCCGACCCGCCGCGCTTCGCCGGTGGAGAAAGACGGGAAGTTGTAATGGTGCATGAACCGCTTGGTTCCGTCGGGGCCCACGGTGTCCAGGGTCTGTTTCATGCTCATGGAACCCAGTGTGACCGTAGACAGCACTTGGGTCAGACCACGCTGGAACAATCCAGAACCGTGAGTCCGGGGCAATACTCCGGCTTCGCAGCTAATTTGGCGAATCTCTTCCGGGCTCCGGCCGTCGAGACGAACACCCCGGTCCAAGATTCGGCGTCGGGCCTCATACTTGAGCACGTTCTTGAAGCCGTCGGATATTTGGCTGGAAGTGTACTGCTCGGCCAATTTCTCCTTCACTTCGTCCTTTAGCCTGTCTTCACCGGCTTCCCTGGTTGCTTTGTCGGCATTCTCTTCCAGCAATGCGACGAGACGGCCATTTAGGATGTCATTTATTTCCTTGTTCAGGGTATCGGCGACGTCACTTATTACGGGCGGGGCCAGCTTGGGTTTACCGGCCTGGCTGGTAAGCTCTGAAATAAGGTCAATGGTCGCTAAGTTGGCTTCATGAGCCCGGCGGATACCTTCCAGAATGACGTCCTCAGAAACCTCTTCAGAACCTGCCTCCACCATCATGATTGCTTCAGACGTGCTGGCTACAATCAAGTTTAGCTGGCATTCAGCTATTTCCTGATAGGTGGGGTTGATGATGTACTGGCTGTCTTTATAAGCCAGCCTACAAGCTCCGATGGGACCGTCGAAAGGGATCTGGGATAGGGACAGAGCCGCCGAAGCGCCGACCATGGCCAGAATTTCCGGCGGGTGTTCCGAATCGGCCGAAAGCACCGTCAATGTAATTTGGACATCGTTGAACAAGCCTTTTGGGAATAGAGGACGAATCGACCGGTCAGTGAGTCGTGCTGATAGCGTGGCTTCCTGTCCGGGACGGCCTTCCCGGCGGAAGAAGCTGCCCGGTATTTTTCCGGCGGCGTAGAGCCTCTCCTCGTAATCTACCGTTAGCGGCAGGAAATCCATGTCGTCGAAACGGGGTTTGTCCGACATGACTGCCGTGGCCAGAATTATGGTTTCACCATAGCGGACAGTGACCGCTCCGTGGGCTTGCATGGCAAGCTTGCCGGTCTCGATGATTAGTTCTTCTGCTCCTATGGTTCTTTGGACTGTTGCGGGCATAGTAATCCCTAGGATGTTCTTATAAATTTTGTAGAAGGAAGAAGGCTAGACGCAAAAACAACACCCAGGAGGGTGTTGTTTAGGAAAGTTTAGACTAGCGACGCAAACCCAGACGCGCGATGAGGGACTGATAGCGGCCTACATCTTCGGATGTTAGGTAATTAAGCAGCCGTCGGCGCCGGGAAACCATGTTGACCAAGCCCCTGCGGGAGTGAACGTCCTTTTTGTGGACTCGCAGGTGGTCGGTCAGTTGCCGTATCTTCTCGGTCAGTATGGCTATCTGAAGTTCGGTGGAGCCGGTGTCTTTCTCGTGAAGACGATAATCTTGGGTGACTTGCGCTCGTGTTTCGGTGTCTAGCATCTCTAGCTTTTAGTTCTTCATCCTCTCAATAACATCGAAACGATTATAGCACAGCCCAATTTCGGCAGCAATGCGACGGGTTTCGAAATAGCTGCGTTAAGTTCGAAGCGGAAAATTGCTACCATTGCAAAAATTGTGTCAGCAGCTCAATATCGGCTTGGAAATAGAGACGGGTCAGGCCACTCCCAAGCGTCGCCTGGGACCTGACTTATCGTCTTTAGGAAGAAATCCGCTGATTCTGTAAATGCCTGCCGTGACATATCTCTTTCGAAAATAACTATTAAAAAGGATTAAGTTCATTAGGAGGGGTCTGGGGAACCTTTTCTTGTAAGAAAAGGTTCCCCAGCGTTACGCTAAGGCTTCCCCACCGCCTCCTCAACCTCAAGCTCTGTCATCAACCCGGTAATCTGCTCCCAGGTCTCATTCTCAACGTAGATGCCTTCCTTAAGGCGTCGCTGCTCGTTGAGGTGCTCGATCTCGCCCGGGTAAAGCACCTCGTTGAATCCAGCAGCGGGAGAAGACGTCTTCACGAACTTGACGAACTCGGCCACCTCGCTCTTGAACTGGGCTAGGGACCGGAAATGCTCCACGTTGAACACGCTGATGAAGCAACCGTCGTTGTGTTTTGCTTGAGGGTCGATGCCGAAACCCAAGCCGGTGAGCAAGCCGGAGAACACCTCAACCATAAAGGACAGCCCGTAGCCCTTGTGTCCTTGGTCCGCTCCAACGGGCAAGATAGCACCTCCGCCAAAATACTCCTCCGGGTCAGTTGTGGGATTGCCCTCTTTGTTGATAATCCAACCCGGAGGCACATCCTCGCCGCGGTTACGGGCCAGCGTTATCTTCCCTTGTGCCACGGCGCTGGTGGCCATGTCCAGCAACACCGGGCCTTCCATATCGCTGGGCATGCCGATGCAAATTGGATTGGTTCCCAGCCTGCGGGCTCTGCCGCCGAAGGGCGCAACCGCCTTGGGGCCAGCCCCAGAGTCTGCGGTAATCAAGCCGATCATTCCTTGGTTTAGCGCCATGGTGGAGTAGTCGCCCAGTCGTCCAATGTGGCTCTGGTAGTGAATAGTGATTGCCGCAACGCCATGGGTTTTCGCTTTCTCGATAGCCATGTTCATGGCCCGTTCGGTCACCACGAAGCCAAAGCCCCAATTGCCGTTGATTACCGCAGTGCAGGGGGCCTCTTTTTCCACTACGAAGGGCGCTCCCGGCACGATGTGGCCCTTGTTAATTCGCTCCACGTACTCGGGAATGTGGATGACGCCGTGGGAGTCGTGACCCACCAGATTGGCCTTTACTTGGTGGGTGGCGACGATCTCCGCCTCGTGCTCGGGAGTTCCCTTTGCTACGTAGATGTGATAGGCGACTTTGCGTAGGTATTCGGGAGTGAAAACGGGCATAATTGGCTCCTCTTGGATTAGAATTGACGGGCCTGAATTGCTGAGGCAGGATTGCCCCCAGTCTATTACCGGTCCCTTTTCTTGTCCACCGGCATCTAAGTTGGAAATTGCGGGTGCGGTAGGGCCTAATTTGCTAGACTAAAAGCGCCGGACCGCCGGATTGTTCGGCCCAGAGCTGTCGAGGAATTGTCATGGTGCGAATTCGAGTCAAGAACTCCAAAGTGATAGCAAAGCCGGTCAGCCAGGTTTATGAGTATTTGGCCGACTTTTCGCTGCACAGACAGTGGGATGATGACTCAAAACAATATCAGGGAACTCCGGGTATCGTTGACGTTGGGTCCACTTTTCAGAAATTGGATATCTGCGACACAGTGTCTGTTGGGACACTGGGCACGGCGACCATAAATTCCACCAAGACCATTGTGCGGACGGTTACTCAGGCGGACCCTAACAAGCCTCTGGAATACAAGGTTGCCAGTGAGAACGGCCTGATGCACCGTGTGGAGTTCTTCGAGTTGGAGCCTGTCATTGGTAATTCAATCCAGGAAGGTGAGGCGACGCGGGTCACCAAAGGCACGGATTTGATGTGTCCGTCTCTGCGCAAAAACTATATGTGGCTGGTCCTTTTGGTCCCGGTGGCTTGGCCATTCGTCCTAATGAATCTGATTTGGATGCCGTCGGCAGTCTTTGGCATAATCATGGACCATCGAGGCAAACTGGGCCGAATCAAGAAGAACTTGGAAGGTCGAGCAAAAGACGCCATGGGCACGCGCACCGGCACGAGGGTTGGCGAGTGACGGCCGGAACGGCCACGTGCGCCGGTCCAAATGTCCCTTGTGCGCCACCACCTTGAAGCTACCTAGACAGCGTGATATTCTTAGCCTGGGAAGTTAAACCTGGGAAGTTAAACCTGGGAAGTTAAACCTGGGAAGTTCAACTGGGAAATAGACCAAAGAGCATGCCCCTGTAGCTCAGTGGATAGAGTGCCGGCCTCCGGAGCCGGAGACGAGAGTTCGACCCTCTCCGGGGGTACCATTTCCCCTACTTAGGCAAGAGATATTCCGGTTTCGGAGATGATGCCACCAACTTGCCCTCTCCCACAGGGAGAGGGTGTTTGATTTACCGGATTGTGCGCTTAGCAGCCAGCATGCAATTCCGTCGGGGCGTGGCCCAGTGGCAGGGCGCCTGGTTTGGGACCAGGAGGTCGGCAGTTCGAATCTGCCCGCCCCGACCAGGTATGACTCATGCCTAGAGATCGCAGCGCCGATTCACCTGAATATCCTGGATTGACAGCAATTCTGACAGCAACCGGGTTGGAAATGCGGGAATTTGGCTTCGTTTTGCTAGGCCGCCCGACGCTCAGACAATAATTCCATCTGAATCCGCCTTGACAACATCTTAGTACCCCATGTCATGGTTCACTCGGTCCGAGCTTCAGGGGGGTGGGAGATGAGTACGCAGGCTCAGTTCTTACAGCGTGGGACCAGAGTCATCATCGTATTCGCGCGGCATGCGGGGGAGTCGGGGACAGTAGCGGCTAATGCGTTAAAGAAGTTCAACTTGGCGGAATAAACCGCCGCGTTTCGTGTACAACTTGATGGTGGCAATTTGGTGACTGTTCGGACGGATCAAGTAGCGCAGCATTAGACGGCCGTTGGACGATGCCTGAGACAGGGGTATCCCAGAAGTGGCGTTGTCTGGGAATAGGTAACGGAATCAGTGTGCGGAAGAGCGCCGTTCTGGTGGCAGTAAAGTGATCCACTGCGACGCCACGACTGCTTTGGCAATGGCCTTCCGGTTGGGCAAATCAGCAAAAAGGCCGAGTGTCACACCCTTGCGTCTGAAACAATTTCGAAAATAACACCGCCAATCCGATCAACCCGCCAACCGTGATGACGCTCAACACCGCCGTCTTGCGACTAATCTGAATGAGCTTGGAACTTTTCGGGTGTCTCAGCACCTCCCGGTCTTGGAACCTTCCAGTCTTCGTAAATTTAAATCGTTCTTGGCCCGGTGTTCCGTCGAAATCCTCTCGTGGACGAAAAGAGACCACTATCATGTAGCTGTTTTCGTCCTGCGAGTCACTCAGAACGTCAAACAACATTCTTCTCTTCAGAATCCAACGTCGGCGCCCGGGATTTGCCTGAGCAGTCCGGACGGCCATCACCCTGGCTTGATCAAGAGTGATGTCGCTGACGACCGAACCCCCACGAGTGAAGCCGGCTGATTGTTCTTGTTGATCGCTTTGGTCTTCTTCCATAATGCATTATATGGTCGTGGGGAAGGTTCCGGTCAACTTTGGTTAAAGACGTTATTGGTGACCTCGCAAACTTCTCCCCCAAGATATACGCCAGCGAGCTGATCCCCGGGACGTTAGTCGAAAGTGATCACCGTCCTGGCCCCCACTCCGGCCCGAAGGTCATCCAAGGCTGCGTTTATCTCTTCCAGAGGCCGTGTTCGGGTGACCATCTCGTCCAGCTTCAACTTCCCGGCTTCGTAAAGCTGGGCCAGCTTCAGAAAATCCACATGGGGGTTGGATGACCCGTACAGGCTGCCCATGATGGTCCGTTCCTGCATCACCAGTCGGCTGTCGAATGTCGGCCGGGCTTCGGTGGATGGAACGCCAACCATGACGCAGGTACCGCCCCAGTGGATGCTGCGGTAGGCCTGGCTAAATGTTTCCTCCCGCCCGATGGCCTCGAACGCGTAATCAACGCCCCGGCCTTCGGTCAGGTCTCGGATTCCCCGTATGGCGTCGTCTTGGGACGCATTCACGGTGTGGGTTGCGCCCAACTCTTTGGCCAATGTCAGCCGCTCCTCTATCAAGTCGATGGCGATTACCGGTTGGGCTCCCGAGATGGCGGCACCCTGGATCACGCTTAGGCCCACGCCGCCGCAACCGAAGACAGCCACCGAGCTGCCGGGCTCCACCTTGGCGGTATTTATGGCTGCGCCCACACCGGTGGTAACGCAGCAGCCGATCAGGGCCAGCTTGTCCAGCGGCGCGTCCGGGCCGACCTTGATGGCGCCTTGCTGTGGCACCACCGTGTACTCGGCAAAGCACGCAGTGGCGGAAAAGTGGTTTAACTCTTCGCCCTTGCTGTTGGACAGCCGTGAGCTTCCGTCGTAGAGATTGCCGCCCAAGCGTAAAGCGGTGTCACACAAGTTGGGCTTGCCCCGGCGGCAATAGAAGCACTCTCCGCAGGAGGGTATGAAGGAGAAAATCACGTGGTCGCCGGCTTGGAGACCCGTGACCCCGGGCCCGATGGCTTCCACCACCCCAGCTCCTTCGTGGCCCAAGACCGAAGGCAACGGGAAGGGGATCACCCCCTCAATAACCGAAAGGTCGCTGTGGCAGACTCCGGCGCCAGCTACTTTAACCAGCACTTCGCCCTCTTTCGGGGCTTGAAGCTCCACTTCCTCGATTTCCAGCGGTTCCCCTTGTCGATACAGCACGGCGGCTTTGGTCTTCATGTTGTTCTCCTGAATTGAACCGAGATTCTTAGAGTTAGCGAATTCACCGCAGAGACCACGGAGAAACGTAATTCAAATGGTTCCTAACTCTGCGATCTCTGCGCCCTCTGCGGTGAATTTGGATTAGGCGCTATTGGGCGAAGATTTTAGCCGGGCATCTTCCTCCGGGTCTACCACCACGATGAGCCGCTTAATCAGTCCGCCCTTAACCAGCAGGATTCTTAGGTGATGCTCTAAGCCGGCAATAGCGTGGGTGGTGTCTTTGCGCTCGATCCGGCAGACCACCAAATCGCCCCACAACTCGATGCCCCGAAGTTCCACCACCTGCTGGAGGTTGGCGGAGCGATTCAGGAAGCTCTGCCTGATGGCCTCCTTGCCCACGCTGGGTTCCTGGCCTACAGTGACGCGAAAGGCGTCGTCGGCGAAGAACTCCATAACCTCATCAATATTTTCGCCGCCGGTGCGGGTACACCGGTCCAATGCATCGTTATAGCCGACGGCCAGCCGGACCAGATCGCTGGACACCGCTGGGCCTATCTCCACTTTTTGCGTGCCCATGATTTCCTCTCTTGCTAGTATCGGATTTCTTGAGTTTCAGACTAAGTCCAGTGGGATACCCGTAAAGGTGTGCCCACCCTGGATTCGATCTTAGGAGGGATTGAATCTTAACAGGTTATAATTTTTGCCTGGCTGATGCCAGGCCTGCTTCCAACAATCAAAGGAGCGTGAACGCTTATGCTGTATATGGTGTCTCTAAACCACAGTCCCGACAAATGCCCCGGAGTCGCCACGGAAATCCGGGACCGGGTACTGGTCATGGCTTCCACGATGACCGAGGTCCTGAAGGCTTATAGCTGCACTTTTCAGGGAGGATGGGTCAGCAAGTCGGCCCACCAAACTTTTATCCTGATTGACGGACCCAACGCCCACGCAGTAGACGATGCGGTGGTAGATTTGGGTCTCGCCGTGTGGAACACCTCCGTGTTTTATCCGGTGATAGCCCTAGATGAGGCGGTGGGCGGGTTGCCGGATTGATTGATGGTCACCAACTGATAAGCGGAAGGAGACGGTCAATTTGACGCTGAATTCGGTCGCTGGCGATGATGGAGGAATAATAGCCTTAGATGGGATTGACTGTCTACATTTAGCGATATAAGTAAAACTGATTTCGTACCTGAAGTCCGGGCATATGACCGTTGTTCGGCATCGCGAGGGTTAGGATATACTTTTGTAGCCTTAAATTGGTTAGGCCCAGATGAGCATAACCTTCCGGTCACTGAAAGCCGTACAGGTTTCCTGGATTTAGATGTTCCTTACCAGAGCCCCTCCGTCGCGATCGCCGCTCCTTCCACCATGGCTTGGAGCTTGGCCCAAGCGATCCTGCTCTCGACCTTTCGGCCCCAGGCCGAGGTGCCGAAGCCGCAGTCGCTGCTGGCTATAACGTTCTCCCGGCCCACCAACTCTGCGTAGCGGGTGATTCGCTCGGCGACCAGTTCCGGGTGCTCGATGAAATTGGTTGTGGTGTCCAAGACGCCTGGTATAAGAACTTTGCCTTCCGGCAATTTGACGTCTTTCCAGATTTTCCACTCGTGGGCGTGACGAGGATTGGCGCCTTCGAAGGACAGGCCAACGGGCGTGGCTTTGAGCACCAAATCTACGATTTCGTTCAGCGGCGGGTCATGGTGGTGAGGCCCCTCGGTGTTGCCCCAACAGAGGTGAAGGCGCATGCTCTCCGGCGGAATTCCAGCCACGGCGTAGTTGACCACCTCCACGTGCAATTCCACGACCTTTTTGAATTCATCCAACGTTAGGTGAGAGAACTGGCTGACCCGGGTCATGGCCAAGTCGGGGCAGTCGATTTGAAGCAGAAGTCCCGATGAGGCGATGGCGTTGTACTCATCTTTCATAACGTCTGCCAAAGCGTACAGGTAGGCTTCCTCGGTAGGGTAGTACTCGTTGGGAAGAAAGTTGGCGATCACGCCTGGGGACGCTGCGGTCATGAATATTTCGGCAGACGAAGATTGAGCCGTGGCGGATTTTAGACGGTCGATATCCTTTTGGACCGCAGGCCAATCCTTCCAGGTAATTGGTCCGGTGCAAGCGGGCTGGGGGATGGTTGCCGAGCCGGTGTTCCGCACTGCGGCGAACTCGGGAAAGTCGATGTCATCCAGCCTAGGTCTGGCGCGGTTGAGCATTTCTCCGTCGAAGCCGGTAAGCCGGTCTTGAACGTAGGTGGCGTATTGAGCCCGGCCTTGCTCGCCGTCATTTATCACGTCTATGCCAATTTCAGTTTGCTGGGCAACGACTTCGGCGACGGCTCCGTCCACGCCAGAGGCAAACAGGTCTTGGTCCAGTTGACGGCGTTCCTGCCTGGTCAAGAGCAGGTTTTGCACCGCTGGCGATCGGGGCAGGCTTCCCGTGTGGGTCGTAAGAATTTTGGAAGCGCTTCGTTTCATCGTTGTCCTCCCTGGGTTCTGGTACTGCCGTACTGGCGGAAAATAAAAACGCCGTTGGTGGGCGCCGAATTATCTTTCCAATATTATGCGAATTAGCCACCTCGTGCCAGCTAGATAGAGCAACGTGCCGGATTCTCCCGGATCCTCTACGAAACACCGGGATTTCATAGTAGGTAGACTAGTTAACTTGACGGGCAACTATTTTGTCTGTCACCCCGAGTCCTTCGACCCCCGCTCAGAATAAATTCCGCGAGGGGTCTCTTGAGCTATTGGGCACCGCCTCAAAAGGCGCCAACTTCTTTTCGTGGGAATAATGAACGTCGGTTTGATTTTGCGTAAGAGATTTCCCGACGTTGTCGAGGAACCGCGACGGAATCGGACCTTCGTCGCTTCGCTTCTCGGAATGACAGTTTTGAGGCAAGGCTCCGAAATGGAGGAAGGGACTTGGCCATTGGCGGCTATGTCTTTTCGAAGATAACGGGGTACCGGCCGAAGTAGGGGCGGCTCGTGGATGGGTTCATCTCCGGAGGGTCGCCGGGGTCGGGACGGCAACCGTCGGCCAGCACGCTATTGACGGCCAACGTGACCACGCCATTTAGGTGACTTTCTGAATCGCTGGATTCTCTGCTCAGAATTCCGGCCGCCAAGTCCTTGCCTATACAAGCGTGCATCCCCAGGCCAAAGCTAAGACCGTGCTCTGGCACACTTGAAGGAAGTTTTCGTTCCGGGTTGAATGCCTCGGCGTCGTCTCCGAAAACCGACTTGTCCCTGTTGACTTGTATCAGATCGATAATCACCCTGCTGCCTTTTTCGATGGCCGGACCGGCTACCAACTGAATATCTTTCTCCGCCCATCGCTCGCTGACAGGGCTGGACGGTTGCAGTCGGATAGTCTCGTGGACGCAACGTTGAATGAACGCGGGGGACTGGATTTTATCCCGTTGGTCCGGGTTCTGGTCCAGCCACTGGAATATATGGTGCATTGTCCGGGTAAAGGCGGTAGCGCTGGTGTGCGCTCCGGCCAGCAGGTAGAAGGCGATTTCCCGCAGAATAACTTGGGGGGTCAGATTCAGTCTATCTTCGTTTCTTAGCAGTACAGTTAGTACGTCTTGGGGCAATTCGGCTTCGCTAATTCGACCGTCTTTGAACTCTTCGATCAATCCCAGTCGACGTGTAATTCCTGGGGCCAGAAATTCCTCCTCGAAGGCGGCTAAGGCCTGTCTAATCTCCGCTTCCTTGGCTTGCTTGTCTCCCTTGTAGTGGACGAGTGTCGCGCCTTCGATGAATATCATCAGGTAGTCGTAGAGCCAGAATGTTTCTTCTGGGGTTCCTTTAGGACGGTCCACCCCGGCCGTGAGGGCGGCCAAATTCATCATTAATTGATGAGAAAGGCTCACCAGTTCGGCCTTCCCAGCCGCCACATGTGGATCTAGCGTCTCTCGGATTATTCCGGGGAATAGATCGTTTTCGTAGTGGAGGAACACGTCTCTCCGGTAAAGCCGGTTTTCCAGCCGCCTCCTCATGCGGTGATCTTCTCCGTGCAGGGTAATCAGAACGTCGGCCATTATCACTTCGCCGTCGGCGTATAAAGCCTGGCTCAAGTCCCTAGACAAATAGGCCTCTCTGGCTCTCTCGTAAGTGTCGATTATTATCTTATTTTCTTGAGCCATGGAGTGTGACCCTTCGATTCTCAACTTTGTATTGAGACTCTACCTTGTCCGTCCTGTACCACCAGTGGCTAGTCTTAATCAGCACGATACTGCCTTGATTGACAGAGTTGGGAGGCATACCGTTTCTGGGACAAACTACAAAATGGCTATGGGGTTGACCGGGGAGCCAGTGCCGCCCACGACCCGCAGAGGATTGACCGTCAGCATGAACTCGTAGCGGTCCTCTTCGAAGCAGGCTTCCGCTAAGGGCTGGAGCAAGGCATTGTCCAGCAGGCCGATGCCGTAAGCGAAGATGGAGCCGTGGACCGACCAGGCTAGGTCATAACCGTTAGGGGTAAAGTCCATCATGTCCCACACCAACAAGCAACAGTCGGATTCTCGGATGAATTTGAGGCACGAAGCGTGGAGGCCGGGACGTTCCGGAGGTGGGCTCAAAGATGGGCTGTTGGTCATCGCTGGGGCGGTACCCCAGATAGGGTTGCCGTCTTCGTTCCATTTTTCTCGACCACTGTAGACAACTAAAGCGTCGCCAGGCTCCATGGTAACGCCCTGCTCTTTTACGATGTCCTCCAATTCCCAACCGTGGACCGGTTTGTCCATGGTCACGTAGGGCTCGCCCCGGTGCTTGGGTACGTCCAGCAACACGCCCCGGGTAATAATTCCTTCTTTCCAGTGGTCGACAGAGCCCCAAGTCGCTCCGTCCATATCTGCCGCATCGTCTGGATGGCGGCCATTCCACATGCCGTCCTCGTTCCAAACGTGGCAAAGGGCGTCCAAGTGGGTGGTGGCAGTGCCGTGGTAAGAGATGCCATAAAAATCTCCGTAAAAGCCATCGTGTTCACCTCTGGCCACCCGCTTCATAAAATGCAACGCTGGCGTAGGGTTGTTGGGCGCCGGAGTCTTGGGAAATTCCCGGCTCAAGCAAACGGCCCGGCCGGACTTCACCGTCCTGGCGGCCGCAAGGCGCTTTTCCGGAGTCACCATGTTCACGGCGCCTACCTGGTCATCATCGCCCCAGCGGCCCCAGTTTCGGTCTTCTTTTAGATAAGCAAGGACTTCTTCTTTGGTTGGGACTCTGCGTTCCATTTTTTCTCCTCTTTTTGCTGTTATTGAATCCGCCTGTGGGGGATGTGGATTGGCGGCGTATCGATCATGGTTTTATGGGCCAGCCCAGACCGGAGCCTGGGATCTAATTGAAGCGGACCTGTAGCACGACACAATAGCAGACCGTAAGCCACTCCGCAAAAAGCAATTGGGAAGACACTGGAGGCACTAAGTCGGGGGAAGATTTGAGTTGAGCCTACCGGACTACGCTTGTGCTGATATGCAAGTTCTAGCCGGCTGATTCTTGCAGGCAGCTAAAAAAACGGTCCATCATAGTCTTGCCCACGCTCCCCATCATGCGCTGGCCGACGCGCATCACCGGCCCGCCTGCCTGGGAATCGGCATCCACCGTGACGGTGGTCTTTCCATTTGCTTCTTCAAGAGTTATCAGCGCGTCGCCGTTTACGAACCCCGTTGCGCCCGTGCCTTGGACCACCAGGCGGTAGGAGCGGTTTTGGACTTGGTCTTGCATGGAAATCTTGGCGCGGTATTTGCCACGAATCGGGCCCACTCCCACCGTCAAGTCCGCCTCATACACACTGTTTCCCTGGTGCTTCATGCCTTCGCAGCCGGGTATGCATTTCTCCAACGACCTTGGGTCGGTCAACGCGGCCCAGACTTTGGAAGCTTCGACGTCGAATTGGTAACTCCCGTTAAGTTTCATGGGTTTTGCTCTAAAGCCTATCGTCCGCCAGCATAAGAAGCTCCAAGAGCACCTGGGTGCCATTGGCGCAGTCTTCGGGCGTGGAATATTCCTGGGGAGCGTGGCTAATGCCGTCGGTGCTAGGAACAAAGAGCATGGCCATCTTGGTGATAGTGGCGATGGCCTGAGCGTCGTGGCCGGCGCCGCTGGGAACTCGCATATTTGCCAAGCCGGCTTGGTTCGATGCCGCTTCCACCAAATCTTGCATTTCGTTTTCGATGGGGACCGAGTTGGTAAAACGGTGGCGGTAGATTTCCATGCGGACGCCGTCTTCTTGGCAGATTTGGGCTGCGGCGCGTCGCAGCTCTTTTTCACCGGCAGCCAGGGCATCCATGCTAAGGTCGC
This sequence comes from SAR202 cluster bacterium Io17-Chloro-G4, assembly GCA_002816455.1. Classification (GTDB taxonomy): domain Bacteria; phylum Chloroflexota; class Dehalococcoidia; order Lucifugimonadales; family UBA3495; genus UBA1141. Next base: position 14,073 of record MUCR01000036.1, read on the forward strand.
GAAATTCCAAGCCAATCTTGACGGTTCCCGGTATCACGTTGACAGCATTAGGATGGGCCTCGATGCTCCCCACGGTGGACACTCGGCAGATTTCCAAATCCGCCGCCATCTTATTTATGGCCAAGACCAATTTGGACGCGCTGACCATAGCGTCGTGGCGGTGGGTCATCGGCGTGGTCCCGGCGTGGTTGGCGGTGCCGATAATCTCGACTTCGAACGTTGCGCGGCCGGTGATGCCGGTAACCACTCCGATGGGGGTTCCAGACTGATGTAGAGTGGGGCCTTGCTCGATGTGCAGTTCAAAGTAGGCGGCTAGTTCATCGGTTCGGCGGGTCGCCTCAGCTGCCCGGGGCCAATCGCCACCGATGTCGGCCATGCGTGTGGTCAGAGTGACTCCTACGTCGTCCACCGGGTCCCGGTCTTCCGCCTCCAGCAGGCCCGCCATAGCCCTGCTGCCGATTAGCCAGCGATGAAAGCTGGTGCCCTCTTCGTTGGTGAAAACCAAGGCTTCCACCGGGTGCCGTAGGGCTATGTTGCTGTCAGTTAACGTTTGGACGCACTCCACGGCGCCCATAACGCCCAAAGCGCCATCGTATTTGCCGCCGGACGGCACTGTGTCGGTGTGAGAGCCCATGGCAATTGCCGGGAGTCCGGGTTCCGAACCGGGTCTGCGGCCGATTATGTTGCCCGCCGGATCGATTCGAACCTCCATGCCGGCCTGACGCATTAGGCCGATGGTGTACTCGCGTCCTTGAATATCCGCCGGAGAGAAAGCTATTCGCTGCATGCCTTCCGGAGTTTCACCGAAACGCCCCAACTCATCCAGAGAACGGTTCAATCGAGCGGCATCTATGCGTATTCGTGGCATATATCAGCAGCCAGATTATCGCGCGGCTTTGAGTTCTACTATTTTTGCGTTAATGACCTCAACGACGTTCCGCTCCAAGCCCATACCCGAGGCCATGTCAACGTCCGCCTGAGCTTCAGTATCCCTCCCCATCATGGTCCAAGCGAAGGAGCGATTCACGTAAGCAATGGTGAACCTGCGGTCCAGC
>MUCR01000037.1 GCA_002816455.1 SAR202 cluster bacterium Io17-Chloro-G4
CTGCCGGACCCGCCTCTGGTGCGCATGGTCGGCATAAGGACCGCCCAGGAGATGTGCGACGCCGTGCTTAGCCACGTGGAGGATGCCGACGCGCTGATAATGGCGGCCGCCGTGGCCGACTACCGCCCCCTCACCGAAGCACAACAAAAGATCAAAAAATCCGCCGACGAGATGAATATCCCGCTGGCCAAGACGACGGACATCCTGGAGGAAGCGGAGGGCAATTTCGTCAAGGTAGGGTTCGCCGCCGAAAGCGAAAACCTGGTATCCAACGCCAGGGACAAGGTGCGGCGAAAGGGTCTCGACCTGATAGTGGCCAACGACATTACCGACCCGGAGGCCGGGTTTGGCGTCGACACCAACAAAGTGACCCTGATCGACCGGGACCTGGAAGTCGAAGAGCTGCCCCTGCTGACCAAGTACGACGTAAGCCTGCGGATACTGGACCGGGTTCGGGATTTGTTTCCCGGATAGGGGTCAGTCTTCTCCTAGAAGTTGTTTCTGAATCCTGGCGACAACAATCGGGTCAGCTTTTTTCCAGAAAACCACCCCCATCCTAACCTTCCCCCGTAAAGGGGGAAGGGACTTATCCTCTCCCCTCGACGGGGAAGAGTTAGGGTGGGGGTGAACCTCGGAGTAAATACCAACGAAATTGAGTTGACTAAGGATTAATCCTTACCCCGAAACCGCCTCCTTGAACCGGCGGATGGCGTCTATGTGCTGGTCGGGGCCCTTGAGATCGGCCCGCATGGTGTTAACCGAGAGATGAGTGGCCCCTGCCTCGGCCCAGGCCTCCGCAGCCTTGCCCCATTCCTCGGGACCGCCGCTGGAAACAGACACCCGGCCCTCGATGCCTATCGACATGGGGTCACGTCCGGCAGCTTTAGCATATTCACGCATCTCCGCGATTCGCGCTTGTCCTTCGCTGTCGGGCTGAAACTGGGGGAACCAACCATCTCCCATTCGTCCGATGCGGCGAACCACCTGATCGGCTCCACCACCAAACCAGATGGGAATCGGCCGCTGAATCGGCAGCGGGTTGATTCCGGCATGGCTCACCTGGTGGTAGCGGCCCTTGAAATCAACAACTTCCTGGGTCCAAAGGGCCCGCATCAAGCGTATCTGCTCCACGCTGCGCCGGCCCCGGTTCGAGAAGTCCTCGCCCAGAGCTTCATACTCCACAAAGTTCCAACCGATACCGATGCCCAAACGCAGGCGGCCTCCGGTCAATACGTCCACTTCAGCGGCCTGTTTGGCTACCAGGGCCGTCTGCCGCTGGCCCAGAATTAGCACCCCGGTGGTCATCTGAATCTTCTCGGTAATGGCGGCCAGATAGCCGAAAAGCACGAAGGGCTCATGGAACAAGTCCGTATGGCTATAGGGGCGCTCCCAAGACTCCCGCTTGCTGGGGTCGGCGCCCAACACGTGGTCGAATACGAGAAGATGCTCATAACCCAATGCCTCGGCGGCCTGGGCATAGTCACGGACGCCCGATGGGTCCGCACCGATCTCGGTCTGAGGAAACACGGCGCCTAACTGCATTACAGCCTCCTGAGCTGGTAGATGGACCGGCGGACAACCCAATTGCCTCGCACTTTCGTTCCGGCCACGGCCAGTATCCAGCCTTTGGCCGCATCAGTCAACCGGACCCCTCAAGCCCCAGTGGCATACGGATATTCGGTGACCAAGCGAGGCATGGACGTAGGCTATAATGCTGAAGCCCGTCCGGCCCAAGGTGCGGAGGAGGATTCCAGGAGGATTTAATGAAAAGCATCGAGCTAGACTACACCAAGCGCTGTGCCGGCGAACCCGGAAAGGGGCACAACCGGTGGCATCCTGATATTCCTCCGGCATTGGAAGTCGAACCCGGAGAAGAAGTGGTGCTCCAGACCAGGAACGCCTTCGATGGAGAGGTCACAACCGCAACCCGCCCGGAAGACCTGAACAACGTGAACCTGGGCGTGGTCCATCCGCTGACCGGCCCGGTGTACGTACAGGGCGCACAGCCCGGGGACCTGCTGGAGGTCAATATCCTGGAGATCGAGCCGGCAAGCTGGGGATTCACGACCATAATTCCCGGCTTCGGCTTCCTGAGAGACCTGTTCCTGGACCCCTACATCGTTCACTGGAACATCCGGGACGGCTTTGCCGAGTCTCCGCAGCTTCCCGGCGTACGAGTGCCGGGAGCGCCTTTTATGGGAACAATCGGGGTGGCGCCTTCCCGCCAACTACGTCAGGAGATTCTGCTGCGGGAAGATGAGCTGCTTCGCCGCGGCGGCGCCGTCATGGGTCCTGAGCCTTTGGAAGCCGTACCCGCCTCGGAGCCTTTGGCCTCGGAGGGCCTGAGGACGGTCCCACCCCGTGAGCACGGCGGCAACATGGACATCAAACAGCTAACCGCGGGCACCAGGCTCATGCTGCCGGTGTTTACGCCGGGCGCCCTATTTTCCGCCGGCGACGCCCACTTCGCCCAGGGGGATTCCGAGTGTTGCGGCACGGCAGTGGAGATGGACTGCACCCTCCACATTAGCTTCCGAGTGCTATCGGGGGAAGCCGCCCGGCGCAACCTCCGTTTCCCCATATTTGAGCGTGACGAGTATTTCACCGATCCGAGCATGGCAGCGCCTCGCCGTTTCCTGGCCAGCACCGGCATGTGCATCGCCGATGGAGTGAACCAGTCGGAGGATGCCAGCCTGGCGGCGCGGAATGCCCTGTTGACCATGATCCAACTGCTGATGGAACGGGGCTGGTCTCGGGAGCAAGCCTACTGTATTTGCAGTGTAGCCGTGGACCTGAAAATCAGCGAGGTTGTGGACGTGCCCAACTTCGTGGTATCGGCTTTCTTGCCCTTGGATATATTCGTGGGGTGATGCCGGGCGCCATTGGTTTTGCCGGGGTTTAAGGCCACTGCCTGGTCAGTCCTGGTTGTGGGACACCACCTCCCGAACCCATGCGGCGAACCGTGGCTGATAGATGTCGCTTAATGCTCTGTCCTTGACGTGGCGCATTTTGTTGCCAGTAGTTGAGCCGAATCGGAGGGCGCCGTGACGCGCTCGGAATCCAAAAAATTGCGCTTTGGCATCCGAGAACTTCCTATGTCAGGGGAATCCGATTTATTTCGGAAATACCGGCTAATGCATACGGTACAGATGCATTTTGAGAAACAATTCACAAGATAGAACGTCTTGACACCCCAAACGTCGATAGATTATATTATGGCAACCCATAGGCGCAATTACGTCGGTGCCGCATGATTACGTCATATCTTAGGGCATAACCGTCAACAATTTGACTTTATCGGTGTGAATTCTCCCAAAGTAGCTTAAATCCAATCGTTAGACCGGACTGGCATCTGTCTGCAGACCCATTGACATACAGGAGGTCGAGAGATGATGTTCCGCTGGCTTAAACATCCCAAGGCGATGATACTGGCGCCCTCTGCGCTGATTCTGGTGTTAATTGTCGCCTGCGGCGGCACTTCCGCGACCGCTGTGCCGGTGGCAACAGAGGCCGCTGCAGTAGTCACGGCGCCTGAGGCGACCTCTCCGGCGGCGCAATCGGTTGTCGCAACCGCCATCCCCGAGCCCACAGCGATTCCGGCGAAGCTTGTAGCCCAGGGAATACGGGGCGGCCACGTTGACATGGCAGTCGGACGCGCATTGCGGCAGCGCTGGCTCCACGAGTCGGTTCTACTGAACAACGGCACCGGACCAATATTTAATGGCGTCATGGAGGAGAACCCCGAGACGAGCAACCCGACCGATATCCGTTGTGACCTGTGCACCACCTGGGAACTTGGTGATAACGGCACGACCGTTGTATTCCGCTTCCAAAACGGGGGCGTTACCTGGCACGACGGTACTCCCTTTAGCGCCGCCGACCTGGACACCACCATCATCAGCATGGTGGACCCATTTCAGTTCCCCCACTGGGAGGCAGATCAACGGGGAACCTCCGGGTGGGTCGGCCTACGCAACTACTACGATAGTCACGAGGTGCCCGACCTCAACACCCTGGTAATCCGTTCCCCCTTCCCGAACACGGCCGTGGCTCTGTCGTTGGCCAGCCAGACCGCGGTTGTGTTGGCCGACCACATTGCCCAGGCTGGGATCTTGCAGGGCGGCCCCTTATTTTCCGATATGGTCGGCACCGGTCCCTTCAAAGCGGGGATCCACGAAGAAGACGTCAAATATACGTATACCCGTTACGAAGATTACTGGAAGGAAGGGCTCCCTTACTGGGACAGCATGACCCAGTTCGTCATGACCAATGCGGCGACGGTAGAGGCGGCCTATGAGACCGAACAGATCCTGATCGGATTGGGCACTCCCGCTTTGAGCGAACAACAGATCGACGGCCTCCTGGAAAGAATGGGGGACAAAATGTCCTTTACCACAGGGGAGCACGACAGTGCCAGGGGCCTGGTCATGATAGCTTCCCGAACGCCCTTCAATGACACGCGGGTGCGGCGAGCTATCTTTCTGGCCCTCCACCGGCAGCCTTTGATTGAGACGCTGGCCCCAGGAGGGATCGCCTTGATCAACGCCATGCCGCCGGACTATGCTTGGGCCTTCACGCAAGAAGAGGTAGCCCAGATACCCGGCTTCCGGGAGCTTAACGGCGAGAAACACCCCGACGACATAGCTGAGGCCCGGAGGCTCCTGGCTGACGCCGGCTTCCCCGATGGGTTCGAGGCGGAGCTCTCGGCCCGGAACGCTGGCGGTTATCCGGACTTGGCCATCTTGGTGGGCGAGCAGCTAGAGGAGTTCTTGAACATCCGGATAAACCTAAAGGTCTGGGAGAGCGCCGCCGGCTACGACTGCTACAATTCCCAGTGCACCGATATGGCGGTCCAGAGCATCGGGATCAACATCCCCAACGCCGACGGAGCCATCGACGCCTACCGGTCGGGACGCTTCCTGGACAATTGGACCCTATACGTGGCCCCCGAAACCGATCGGCTCTACTCCCAGCAGCAGCAGGAGTTGGACCCGGAGAAGCAGAAGGCCCTGGTCCAGGAGTGGGCGAACAACCAGATGAATGACCCGATTTACGCTAATATCTGGTGGAAAACCGCCCGTTGGCTTTATAACACAAAGATTCAGAATTTCCACGGAAGCGACTTCGAGAAGTGGGAGCACACCTGGTGCGAGAAGGACGGTGTGCTGGCCTGCTAGCCATTCCTCGTTACGATCGAACCGGCGAGGGCCAGGCCTGAGGTTTCGGGCCTGGCCCAGCCTCGTGGCTGCTAATAAACTCAGTCCAGAGTGGAAACTACATGGATGCCTACGCCAACACCTCGGGTTTCATATTGGCATTGATGTAAGCATAACTTTCATCCCATTCTATGGTGCCCCTTTGACCGTGGCCGGCTTAGGAATGACAGACCATCAAACCATCTTTGGAATTGTCACGTGCTATAGGTCCAACCTAGTCGGGGTAGGTGACGCATGAAGACCAGGTTCTTGGTTCCCCTATTATCCCTGGCGGTGACTTTCCTGCTGCTGGGGGCCTGTGGCCCAGCGTCCGGTGCAGACTCCGGTGGCGGGGGGCAACCTACCGGGGAAAGCTCGGGCAGGACGGTCCAATCTGGTGACGATGCCTCCGCAGCTTCCAGTGAATATAGAGTCGAGGTCAACCGCGAAGCTGATCAGAGTGGCGTTGGTGTGCCTAAGCCGGCGGGGGAAATTGTTATTCCAGATGGCGCCATATTCGCCCAGGATTCCGCGGCCTACATAGGAGAAGAGGGGCAGGTGTGCGGCTTTGTGGCCCAGTCGGTGTACTACCCGGAAGATGAAGGGCGGCCAACGTACATCCGCTTCGACCAAGGCTTTCCAGAACAGACTTTTCAGGTTCTGATACCTGGGAAAGTGAGGCCCAGGTGGGCACAAAAGCCGGAGATTTACTACATAAATCAGGAAATCTGCGCCACGGGCCTGATAGAAGACATGGAGGGGACGCCCACAATCACAGTTGACCAAGTCTATCAGATATTCCAACCCGGCGGGGGGTTCGGCCGCGGTGGCAAGAGAAGAGATTAGTGACACGTAGGCCCTCGTACCCCGTAGGTAGGGGCTGGAGAACCGTGGAGACGCGATTCTACTGCAGCGTGATCGAAGTGATGGTTTTAGATTTAAAGGACGCCTCCTAACTCTCCTTTGTCCCAACATTGTCAACCCCCGACTCCGTCGAGCCTCTGCCGGCTTTGTTGAGCATCCTCGACGGAGTCGGCGCGAAATGGACGCCGGGGTGAATTAGGCCGAATGCCGATGATCTTTGAGCTGGGAGCTGGCATAGAGAAATGCAAGCATATATTCTAAAAAGAATCCTCTTGTTTATCCCTACCATTCTCCTGGTGACCGTTATGGTGTTTGTGCTGCTGCGCATCGTGCCCGGCGACCCAGCGCTGCTGATTCTCCAGGGAGACGACGAAAACACCATAGAAACCTTTACCCAGCAAGAGCTCAGCGCCCTGCGGGCCGAGCTGGGGACCGACCGCAATATCATTGTCCAGTATGGCGACTGGATGAGCGGCATGTTGAGAGCGGATTTCGGCACCTCCCTGTTCAACCAGAAAGCGGTCTGGCCGCAGCTACAGCGAAGGATCCCCATCACCCTCGAGCTTAGCCTCATGTCCATACTAATTTCCTCCACCGTAGCCATTCCCCTGGGAGCGATCTCTGCCATAAGACAGGACACCTGGGGTGATTATGCCGCCAGAGTCATTTCCCTCATCGGCCTGGCTACCCCCAACTTTTGGGTGGCGGTGATGACCATAATGTTCTTGGTGATCGTATTCAACTGGTTCCCGCCACTGGGTTACGAGAACGTGTGGGTGGATCCGGGGACCAACTTGTCACAACTAATCTGGCCTGCTCTGGCCCTGGGCACCTCAGGGATGGCCTTCCAGGCACGGGTGACCCGCTCCTCCATGCTGGAAATCCTCCATGAGGATTACGTCCGGACGGCCCGGGCAAAGGGGCTGGGGGAGAGGGTCGTAGTTACGCGGCATGCTTTGCGGAACGCCCTTTTGCCGGTGGTGACTCTTATCGGCCTGTCAGTGGGTGGGGCCATCTCCGGCTCGGTAATCATCGAGACCATATTCCTTGTGCCCGGGATGGGCCGCTATCTGATCGTCGCTATCAATAACCGTGACTACCCGATTACCCAGGCCATAGTGGTGCTCTTCGCGGTAATGGTGCTGATGGCGAACCTGGTTACAGACATAGCGTACGCCTGGCTGGACCCAAGGATCCGCTACGCTTAGCCCTGGGCAACTTGTAGGGAGAAGAATCGATGCAACAGCAACCGCGTGGCGTCGCCATCCCAGACCGAGTTACCATCGGCCTACGGCCCAAGCGTGGCCCCTGGGAGCAACTGACTCACTTTTTCCGTACCAAGCCCTTAGGGACCTTCGGGGCCATCATAGCCTTGCTTATGATAATGGCCGCTATATTCGCTCCGATTATCGCAACACACGACCCTGATAAGTCTAGCCTGTCAAAAAAGTTCGCTCAACCCGGCTGGTGGCCCGGCGCGGAAAACATGTCAACTGGGGAGCCGCTGTCCTTCTCGGAATCGGTGCTGGGAGGGGACCGTCTGGGCCGTGATGTGTTCAGCAGGCTGGTCTATGGAGCCAGGGTCTCGCTGAAGGTCGGGATTATAGCGTCGTTGGTCGGTACGACTATAGGTCTTGTGATTGGAGTGGCAACCGCCTATCTTGGAGGTAAGATCGACCTGCTTACCCTGAGAGTGGTGGACGCGATGATCGCCTTCCCAGGGCTATTGCTGGCCCTTGTTCTCGTGGCGGCGCTGGGGCAATCCGTTAACAACGTTATCATTGCATTGAGCATCGGATTTATCCCCTCCTCCGTCCGCCTAGTGCGATCTCAAGCCCTGGCTATAAAACAGATGGACTACATACTGGCGGCCAGAGCAGTGGGAGTCGGTGGCGTTCGCATCATGTGGCGACATATTGTGCCCAATGTATTCGCAATATTCTTGGTTGTCACCACTTTCCACTTGGCAGGAGCGATCATAGCGGAGGCTGGCCTCAGCTTCCTGGGGCTGGGCGCCCCGGTTGGTACGCCCACCTGGGGAGGAGATCTAAGTCAAGCTCAGTCCTCGATAAGGGTTGCTCCCTGGCTGGCGATTTTCCCTGGGTTAACCATCATCACCGCTGTGTTGGCCTGGAACATGCTGGGTGACGCCATACGGGACGTGCTGGACCCCAAGTTGCGCCGCGGCTAAGGACTTGAGCCGCCTTCCGGCGGGCGGCAAATGTCGTTTAACTCTTTACTCGGCCAAGAAACCCGTTGGTTATTCGGGCGGTCGGCCACTGTCAATTGCATCCTCGGCCACGGACAAGATATTGTAGCCCCCGCCTGTCTTTAGCCGGTGCCGGCTCCCCACGCCCCATGGTGAAGCCCGGGCATGTGCATCGGCGACGGGGTGAACCAGTCGGAGGATGCTAGCCTGGCGGCGCGCAATGCCCTATTGACCATGATCCAATTGCTGATGGAACGGGGCCATGGCCAAGGCGATGTTGCCGCCCGATGCCAGATCAGCCAAGTTGTTCGCCGCCGTCTCTCGAACCCAAGCAGCGGACCGTTGCTGATCGATGTTGCCTTAGCCCATGACCAAAGGCCGCCTTCTCCGCCGCCTCGCTAATACCGGCTCTGACCCTCGTTTATCCCAGGGGGGCATCGAAGTTAAAGCAATCGGTATCCCATTTCCACGCACCGTCGGCCTGGCGCTTCCAGACGACTATGAATTTGGCCTCGGCCTGCACTATCCCGCCGCCTTCTATCTGAATATCCAGGGTAGCCGCGCCCCTCTCAACAGCGGTGTCGCCCATCTCATCCAGATCAAGGGTCCGCAGCGACACACCTTTTGCACCCATGTCCAGGATGGCCTGCCAGTATCCTTGGATGGCTTCCCTACCGGTGATCATGGGCGTATCTGGAGCCATGACCTTCCCACCATCAGCGTAAACTGCGGCACAGCCGGCTGCGTCCCCGCGCGCGACCGCCGCCTCAAACTGCCTATTGTTGTCCGAAAAGCCCTGCGTGACCATGTGGAAACCTCCCGCGTCCGTCAATAAATATTGCTTTGAGTGCTAGGTACCCGTCTCCAGCCCGCTATCATACCCGGGTCCGTGGCAATACCCAGGCTAGTGAGGAATTGTCTTTCCAAACACCGTTCCAACGGTTAGCTAATCTGATGTAAGAGCCGGCTCCTGGGTCCGCGAACTGACCCTGCTGTTGATGTAATTGTCCCCAAGCCACCTTTTGACCGAAATCTCGGCGCGCTGTTGCATCGTAACATCGTCTTGAGTCCCCACGTCCCGGGTAAGACAACAAAACTCCAGCGATATGCCGTTGGGGTCCTTGAGATAAATCGACTTGGCCCACTCGTGGTCTACGATATCGGTGACGGTCTGCCCTTTAGCAATTAGCTCTTCCCGTTTTGCTTCCAGTGCAGCGACCGATCCGGCCTCAAAAGCGAAGTGATAGAACGGTCCTGGTACGCCCAGGCCGTTATTGATACCCGTGTCGTAATCCGATGGGATTCCCGGCACGTTATTCGGCTCCATGAAAGCAACTAGCTGGTCCCTCCCGACCTCAAAGAACATGTGCCTGACATGGCCGCCTTCCTTGATTTTGATGATATCGCAACGTACCGCCTTGAAGCCCAAGACGTTCTCATAGAAATCACGGGTCTTATCCAGGTCCAGAGTTGAAAGACCTATATGAGAGAACCCTTTGTTAGACATCGTCGGCCCCCTTCAGCCCTCCTAAAGTTTGGATCGAGTGTATTCAGCGTGCCGGCCACTGTCAATTGCTTCGTAGGCCGGGGACAAGTTATAAATATCCACGCCTGTCATTAACCGGTCTTCGAGTGACCACAAGCACAGGCACGGACGCCGTTCTCCAGGAAACGGACTTCTCGGAGCCATAAGCGGCGTTGACCCGGACAGCCCATTCGTCGGCCTCTTGGCCAAGATACCAACAGTTGGTCGCGCTGAAGAATAAGTACGATCCGACCAACCTCTTCCGCCTGAATCAGAACATAGAACCGACGGTGTGACCCTAGTTCCGGGATCCAAGACGCGGCGGCTCCTTGAAGGGAGGTAGCGATTGGTGGCCTCGGTTCAATCCCCGCTGAGGCCACCGGGGCCATTTCGTCATTTGCAGTGGCCCCTTGATCTGGCTATCTCTTGGTGATTTCGATGCCCTGGATGGTGACGGGCTGGCTAGGCCTGTTGGTTGCGCCGGCAGGTACCTTGGAGATAGCGTCTGCTGCTGCCTGGCCCTCGACCACCTGGCCGAAAATAGTGTGCGCGCCATTCAGGTGCGGGGTGGGGACAACCGTGATGAAGAACTGGCTGCCGTTTGTATTGGGACCCGCGTTGGCCATGGCCAAGATTCCCGGGCGATCGAAGAACAATGACGTGTCAATCTCATCTCCGAAGGTGTAACCTGGGCCGCCTCCTCCGGTGCCGGTGGGGTCTCCTCCCTGAATCATGAAGTTTTCGATGACCCGGTGAAAGATCACATCGTCATAAAAGCCTTCATTAGCCAAGAACACGAAGTTGTTAACCGTTTCCGGGGCGTCGCTTGGGAAAAGCTCAATAACGATATCGCCCATGTTTGTGCGGATAGTGGCCACGTAGCGGGTGGCGGGATCGACGGTCATCGAGGGCGGCTCGCTATACTGCTTGCCTTGTTTGGCCGGCTGCACCTGCTCAATCACCAGCCGTTCTGTTAAAGAGTAGCCACCGTAGGTGCACTGCCCGCGGCGTATCGTTCCCACGAAGGCATCCACCTGGAGGTGATTCGTGGTATTGGGCAAGAGGGTTACACTCACAGAGAAGGGAGCATCTTCGGTACCGGTGAACGTTCCGGCCTCGCTGGTGATGGTCACTGACGAGCCATTTCCTATGTGGACATTGATGACTTGGGATAGCTGGTCAGTGGGCGAGATAACCGATTCGACCATGAATGGCTCCGGGGTGGCTTGAGGGCATGGTTCCAGCGTAGGTGTGGCTATCACCGAAGGCGCGGTGACACGAACAGGCTCGTTAAATCTACTCAGGTAGAACAGAACATTCTGAAATAGGTCCCCGCCCTCTTGGGGGACCAATCCCTCGTAGTCGCTAGAGGAGGCCTTCCCCTGCACCTGTATCTGGCGGACCAGCAGATCATCGGCTCCCACCCACAGCAATACGCTCTCTATCTCCGGGTCGTCCGGCACCGTTCCTGTGATACGGTAGACCTCCAGGCCGTTCAGGACTTCTGTCTCGAATTTCGCCGCCACCATGTCTTCGGGTACTAACTCTTCGAAAAAAGCATCTTCCGAGCCGTCGGTGTCATCGATCGCCCACACGCCTGTGCCGGTGTCCAGAGTGTAGCTGACGCCCTGCCACTTCCGCGTGGCGAAGATCAATTCACCCTCCATTCCAACATTCGGGGTATCCACCGTGATTCGAACCTGGCTATCACCCTTGGATTCGCCGGCGCCCTCTAGCTGCATCGAAAGGAGGGTTTCATCGGCTTCCCTGGAGGATTTAAGCACCAGCTCACCTTGGAAATAAAAGCTCCCCAGCGCTGCCATCGCCGCCCTGACACTTTCCAGGAGCTCATCCGGACTGAGCGCCAATGTCTCCGGCGTGGCATTCGCCGCCTCACCCACCGAAGCTGCAGCCAGGTTTGGAGCCACATCCACCGTGGCCGCCGGCGCTTGGGTTGAAGTCGGAGCCTGAGTCGAAGCACAGGATATGGCAAAAAGCCCGGCAAAAGAAACGCACGATGCCAGCAGGGCGAGATTAAATGGCCACATCCGTCCAGATATCGCCCGCTCCGATCTTGTTGTCATTTCACTTTTCACCAGATTATGCGGAATTCCAATGCAGAGTTGTCCGAACCCAGACACGCAACCATACCCGATGCGGTCGTGTTAGTGTCGCCCACGGGTGCCGTCAACGATCAATCAACGACATAACTTTGCTCGCAGGAGACTCTCGGAGCTAAGAATGATTGCCGTGTACTCACCGGACGCTCAGGTTAGCCGCCAAACTCTGGGCGTCGGAGAGGTTAACGGAACCCAGCCCTATCACGCCGCACTTGAGGCTGGCCGTGGCCGTGGCCAGCCGGGCGCAGGCCTCCAGCGGCCATCCTTGCAGATGGGCGTAGATGAACCCGGCGGAGAATGAAGCGCCGGCGCCGGTGGCGTCGATGACTTCAACGGCCGGAGCGGGCAACCTCACCCTTTCATCGCCTCGGGCGACCAGGCAGCCGGCGCTACCCATGGTCACGGCCACGGTTCCACAGCCCGCCGCATGCACCAGGCTCGCCACATCTTCAACCGCGCCGACGGCTTCCGGTTCATCCATTGAAACCTGGCAGATCCCGGCCAGAGGCGCAAGCCGGTTGAGCAGCGCGGCGTCCTGATAGCGGGATTCCAGGTTCAGGTACACATCGCTGCCTTGGGCACGGGCCTGTCCCATGGGAAGCAGGATGTGATCGCCATCGTACCAGTCCACGTACAGCATCTTGGCGCCTCTCAACATTGTGAGATCAGCCGTACGCAAGGTATCCAACACCTGAGGGCTGCGCTGCCAGAAGTAGGTGCGGGCCCCCGTAGGGTCTGAAACGCAGACCTCGAACTCTGTCTTGATGTCAGGGACGAAGCGCACATGAGCGGGGATGCCAGCTTTCTCTATCCATCTGGCGATCTTCCGGCCCGATTCATCATCTCCAACGGCGGTACCCACGATTCCACTGGAGACGCCCCACCCATGGAGGAGCATGGCGATGATTGTAGCGTCATCACCGAGATATTCCCGAACCTCTCGGATGACGGTTCCACCGTTGTGCACCGGCGGAGACTCCACCACCAGCAGATAGCCCTGGCAGAGCATGCCGAAACACATCACATCAACATGGTCGCTCAGACCGGCGGCGCTCACTCGACGCCGTTTCCGGCCCAGGCCAAGCCGAATAGTGGAACTCGCAAGGCAACATCCGAACTAGGCACTGTCAACCCCGCTGGAGCCGCGTTTTGTTTGGATAAAGGCCTTCAGGCAAGGACCTTGGACCCGCAGCTCCATTGTAACCTACGGCTGTAACCCACGGCTGTAACCCACGGCTGTAACCTACGGCTGTAACCTACGGCTGGTAGTTGTCGCGGCTAGGTAGTGGCGTCCGCCAACTTCGCCCGTTGGAGCAGGTCCACCACCACCGGTCCGGAGGTAAGTCTGATTATCAGCGCCAGTGCTAGAAGCGCGATTACAACATCGTCAAGGTAGCCCAACACCGGGATGAAATCGGGCACCAGGTCGATGGGACTGCTCAGATAAAGCAACAACAAAATAGGTATCAATTTGACGTACCTGGGTACTCGATTGTCCCCCATCATCAACCGCACGAAAGTCAGTTTGCGCCGGGTACGAAGACTAATAAAATTGCTGTAAGGCTCCCTCTTTCCCAGCCATCGCAACATCAAGACCGCCGCCAAGGCGAAAACGAGGGACACAACCACCATCACCAACACCAGCGTCCAACCCACGGAGCACCTCCTAATTTTTTCTCTGCCTAGTGATAACACAATTGGAGATGGCTTGGCAATCAATATAAGAGCCAAATCGAGTGATTTTAATACATCTAATTGGGGATTTAATTTCGTACAAGCTTGATATATAACGTCATTGCCAAAACATTTATTGCAAGATGGCCTTTGATTTGGCAACCTTGATAGGATTTCAGGCTCCGGAGACGGCCCACCAATAAGAAGAATTGGAATATGTTATCCTTCACCGGGTGGCCCTGCAAGGCGCCTCACATCAAATCCGGCAGGCCGGCCGGAAAGCAGAAGGTGGGCCGTGCAACAGACGGTGGATTTTCTCTCCAAGGTAGACCTGTTCAAAGAGGTGCGACCTGCCGCGCTGGAACGGCTTGCCGGCCGGATTCGCCTTGTGACGCTGTCGGGAGGACAGGTTTTCTTCCAGGAGGACGAGCCTGCGGATGGCCTTTATATCATCAAATCGGGGATGGCCAAGGTAACCAAGTGGGCCACGGAGTCCGAGGGAGTGGCCGCTGTGCTGAGTATACTGCGCCAGGGCACCAGTTTCGGCGAGATCGGGCTCATCGACGGCTTACCCCGGTCCGCCAACGTTAGCGCCATGGGACCGGTGGAGTGTTACTTCTTGCCCAGGGCTGAATTCCTCGCCGCCCTGGAAGAAAACCCCGAGATTGCCCTCCGGATGCTTCCCGCTCTGGCCGCCATGGTGCGTAACGCCGACCAATGGGTCGCCCAGTCCATCTAACGAGAGGCGCCGGGAAGGCGCCTTAAATCTCCAAGAGCCGCTTTCTCCGGCACCCTGTGACGGGACACATCCCCTTCTGGAATCCGGGATTCGCCAACAGAATCCTCATCATCAGCGGCATCCGCCAACCAAGTGGAGCTATACGGGCTGGGATCAAACGTCCGAAAGTCCCGCTCCCTATTCTCACGGACGGTGGGGGATCCGTGCCATTGACCTGCCCCCCGAAAACCGGTCCAGGTGTAAAGTTAGACCTGGGCTGGATGAAGGGAGGAGAAATGCCGATGAAGAGACATACCCCAGAGCAGGTCATCAACAAACTACGCGAGGCCGAAGTGGCAATGGCTCAAGGGAGCACAGTAGCCGAAGCCAGCCGTCAGATAGGGGTCACGGAGCAAACCTATTACCGGTGGCGTAACGAGTACGGTGGTCTGAGGATCGACCAGGTAAAGCGTC
>MUCR01000038.1 GCA_002816455.1 SAR202 cluster bacterium Io17-Chloro-G4
AACCCTTCTCGGCATAGCCGTTTGCTGCCAGCAATAGTGGCGATGAGGTAGAGTATTCAAGCCCTTAATGCAGAAGCTAGGATATCCGGGCATCAGGCCAAATGACTTTCGGCACTACTGTATAACCGATCTGACCAACTTCGCTATCAAGGCTCAGATAGATCTGAAGTGTGTTTCGGATATGGTAGGCCACGCCAATGTTAGTACGACATTAGATATCTATAACGAATCTAGGTCTGACCAGAACCAGAGGCTAGGAATGTTGTTAGCTAACCGTAACCGTCTTAGCGCAGCTTAGTGGACCGCTGCACTGCTCTTTCTTTGGACTTTGCCCGCTTGAGAGTGTGGGGCTAGTTTTCAGGTTATTGAGTTGGCCTGGGAAATGGCAAAACTCAGCCAATCTTGTGAAAAATCTTGTGAAAAACGCAAGAGGAGTTAAGAGGGCTTAGAGGGAAGTCCGAAATGCAGGCTCAAAGTGATGGTGGGCGGTAGTGGACTCGAACCACTGACCTCTTGCGTGTCGAGCAAGTGCTCTAACCAGCTGAGCTAACCGCCCAATTGTTGCAAATGTAACAAAATGCAGTGTACCAACGGGCCAAATAGCAGTCAAGGCGAGGGTGGTCAGTTGCCCATGGTTTTGGGCTAAGCCGACTGCTCCGCCACCCCTCCCCAGCTACCAATCCCGCTGTGCTAGGATATATCCCACTCATAACTCGCGACATTCCCGCCAAGCTTTCCCATACCTCAATCAACTAAAGGACAACTGCCATGAAAATCGCTAGATTTGACCTGCCGGGCGCCAGTGGTGGGGTCAAAATTGGCTTTGTGGACTTGACGGACAATCAAATGGTCGACGCGCCCACTGTGTTGGGCCGCATGGGCATCCGAGACCCTTTGGACCGGGCCGTAGACATTGTCGCCTACAACGTGGACAAATCCGGCGCTTTGTCTCAAGGGCTTGGTGAGCTTTCCAGCTACGACGCTCCCCGCTGGCCCCTGGGGGATGTTCGTTGGCTAGCGCCCATCGAATCTGGGTCGCTAAAAGACTTTATTGCCTTCGAGCAACACATTTCCACCGTGCGCAAAAGCCGGGGCGCTGAGGTTCCTCCTGCATGGTATGAGATGCCCGTTTACTACAAGGGCAACCACCGCTCCTTGATGGGCCACGAACAACAGCTCACCTGGCCCCGCTACTCCGAGCAAATGGACTACGAGTTGGAATTGGCCTGCATCATCGGCAAGGAAGGCATCGACATTTCCGAAGAAGATGCCTCAAGTTACATCGGCGGCTACAGCATCATGAACGACTGGAGCGCCCGGGACATCCAGTTTCAAGAAATGGCCGTTGGCCTGGGTCCCAGCAAGGGCAAGGATTTTGCCACTTCCGTTGGTCCCTGGCTGGTTACCCCCGACGAGTTCAACCCTCTCGACGCTCGGATGACCGCCCGGATCAACGGCGAGCTTTGGTCCGACGGGAACATCGGCCAAATCCACTGGAGTTTTCCCCAAATGATCGTCCATACCTCCATGGACGAGACTGTGTACCCCGGCGACATCCTGGGTTCCGGCACCGTGGGCGGAGGCTGCGGAGTGGAGTTGGACCGGTGGTTGCAACCTGGGGACGTGGTGGAGTTGGAGGTTGAGGGTATCGGAGTTTTGCGGAACAGGGTGGTTCGGCGGGAGTGAGATTCTGGGGGAACTTTTCTGACAAGAAAAGTTCCCCCAGGCCACTTCAAAAGAACTTCAATCTTTCTTGGCTCGCCAGCTAAATATAAATACTCCGGCGCCAATCGCCGCTATCCCAGCTCCTAGCCAAAAGACATCCTGGAAAGCCTGCATGAATGCCTGGGTTTCTTGCTGGCCTACGGTCAATGCCGAATTCGCCAGATCCGCCAAGTGGTGGTCGTTGCTGAACCCAAACAGGCCTCCGATTAGGGCTACCGACAGCACCGTTCCCGTGGCTTGTGCCAACGACAATGAGGCTGCCGCTGTGCCAAAACGGTCCTGTGGGACGCTGCTCAACATCAGGGTGTAGGACGCCGCCTGGAATAACCCCAAGCCAATCCCGACCACCGCAATGCGGAGTCCCACTTGCGCCAATCCCGAGTCGCTGCTGAGGAATCCCATGTACAGCAGCCCCAAGGCCATAACTGTCAGTCCCGCTACACCAACGGAAAATGTGCCGACGTGATCGCTCAACCACCCACCTACACCGGAAAAGCCCGTATTTAGTAATGCCATGACCGCCAGCATTACTCCAAGTGTGAACGGCCCTCTCCCCAGGCTATCCGCGATGTAGAAAGGAAAAATAAACCAAATCACGAAAACCCCAAGATGGGCCAGGAACATGCACAGAGAGGAGATGGCGAAACCCCTCACTCGCAATAATTCCAAGGGCAAAACGGGCCATTCCGCCCGCTTCTCCGCCGTCCAAAACGCAACCATGAACACCGGCGCAACGCTGAGCAAGGCCAAAACCTCCGGAGCGGTCCAACCTTCCGACCGTCCCAACCGCAATCCGATGACCAGCCCCAGCAAGGCGCCTATTAAGCTGACCGCGCCAACAATGTCAAAAGATGTCTCGGAGCCCTGGCGCTCTTCACTCTTCATGAACTTCAAGGCGATCAGCAAGGCAACAATTGCGAAGGGGATCCTCCCCAAAAACACCGACTCCCAGTCGAACCAACGAATAAGCAAGCCAGCCCCCAAGGTGCCCGCCAACATGCCAAGAGCTTGGCTTCCAGCGGTAAAGCCCATGCTCAGACCCCGCATGCCCACCGGGAAAACCTTGGCGGCTATGGCCGGAGAGACAGCGAAAAGGCATCCCACGGACAGGGCCTGGATAATTCGGAAGCCCACCATGGTACTCAGGTTGGGCGAGAATGCGATGAGGACCATGGCCAGCACGTAGGCGGATGCTCCGAAGAGATACACCGGTTTCAGACCGAAGCGGTCGCCGAAACTCCCAGCCCCCAAAACCAGCCCGGCTCTCGTGGCGACAAAGGCCACAATAACCCACTGCACCGTCTGCAGATCGGTGTCGAAGTCCTCGGTCAGTGAAGGCAGCGCGACGTTGAGCGCGATGTCCAACGAAGCCAGAAACATCCCCAGCCCGGCGGCCAGAGCAACCATTCGGTCCACCGTACCGCTCTCGTTGCCTTCTGGAGTCACGTTCCATGCTATTTCACCTGGCGTCGCCACAGTTACCGATTGTACTCCATACTGGGCAACCTTTAATTAGGAATTAATTAGCCACGGAGACACAGAGGCACGGAGAGTTTAATTAAATCGTCCTCCGTGCCTCCGTGTCTCCGTGTCTCTGTGTCTCCGTGGCAAAAACTAAAGCCTGACGTTTACATCCGGGCTGCCTTATGTTACAAATTTCACTGACGTTGCGCCGATGGAATTCCCCTAATAATTACTTAGGCCCCCGTGCGTAAATAGGGGGCCTCTAACGGCCCTGGAGGTAGGACAAATGGTTGAGAACGTGGACGGAATTGAGGCTCTTCTTCAAGAAGACCGCAGCTTCCCGCCAACGGACGAGTTCCGCAACCAAGCCAACATCGCCGACCCCGAAGTCTACCAGGAGGCCCTTCGAGACCCTGAGGGGTTTTGGGCCAAATTCGCCGAAGAACTGGACTGGATAAAGAAGTGGGACAAAGTGCTGGACTGGAACCCGCCCCATGCCCAATGGTTCGTGGGGGGCAAATTAAACGTCTCCTACAACTGCGTTGACCGCCACCTGAAAACTGCCCGCCGCAACAAGGCAGCAATCATATGGGAAGGCGAGCCGGGAGACCGCCAGGTCTACACCTACCGCGACCTCTACCGGGAAGTGTGCAAGTTCGCCAACGGACTTAAGAGCCTGGGCGTGGAAAAAGGCGACCGGATAACAATTTATCTGCCCATGGTCCCCGAGCTTCCCATTGCCATGCTGGCCTGCGCTCGTATCGGCGCGCCCCACAGCGTCATCTTTGGCGGCTTCAGCGCAGAATCCATAAGAGACCGGATTGACGACTCCCAATCCAAACTTATGATCACCGCCGACGGTGGTTATCGCCGAGGCGCCATTATTCCATTGAAGCAGAACTCCGACGATGCCCTAGACGGCCCTACCACCGTGGAAAAAGTAGTCGTGGTGCGCCGCACGGGCAGCGCCGACGACAAAATGGTTGATGGCCGGGACGTCTGGTGGCACGAGTTGATCGCAGACCAGCCCATGCACTGCGAACCGGAACCCATGGACAGCGAAGACATGCTCTACCTGCTGTACACCAGCGGGACCACCGGTAAACCCAAGGGCATCGTCCACACCACAGCGGGCTACCTTCTAGGCACCTACGCTACCGCCAAGTGGGTATTCGACCTAAAGGAAGAGGATGTTTACTGGTGTACCGCCGACATCGGGTGGGTCACCGGCCATAGCTATATCGTCTACGGTCCCCTGGCCAACGGGGCAACTTCCGTAATGTACGAAGGCTCCCCCGACTATCCGGACCGGGACCGTTTCTGGGCCATAGTCGCCAAGTACGGCATATCCATCGTTTACACTGCTCCCACCGCCATCCGTACTTTTATGCGCTGGGGCGAGGAATACCCGCAACGCCACGATTTGACATCAATTCGCCTCTTGGGCTCCGTGGGCGAACCTATCAATCCCGAGGCCTGGATGTGGTACTGGGAGCACATCGGCTTGGGAAAGTGCCCGGTGGTGGACACTTGGTGGCAGACCGAAACGGGCCAGATACTAATTGCGCCCTTGCCCGGGATAACCACGCTGAAACCCGGATCGGCCACGCGGCCATTTCCTGGTATCGTCGCCGAAGTGGTGGATGGGGCCGGGAACCCGGTGGGACCGGGCGGCGGCGGCTATTTAACCATTAAGAAACCCTGGCCGGCCATGCTGCGAACGATATATGGAGACCCGGAACGCTACGTCGAGCAGTACTGGTCTCGGTACCCCGACATTTACTTCACCTCCGACGGCGCCAAGATCGACGAAGACGGCAATTATTGGCTTTTGGGCCGGGTGGACGATGTGATAAACGTCTCCGCTCACCGCATCAGCACGATGGAAGTGGAAAGCGCCTTGGTGGATAATTCCAAGGTGGCGGAAGCGGCCTGCATTGGCAGGACTGACGAGATAAAAGGACAAGCGATAGTTGGTTTTGTGACTTTAAAGGACAACGTAACATCCTCGGATGCTGTGATCGCCGAGCTGAAGCGCCACGTAGCCACTAAGATCGGGCCCATGGCCCGTCCCGACGACATTTATTTCACCGCCGAATTGCCCAAGACCCGTAGCGGAAAGATTATGCGTAGACTGCTCCGCGACGTGGCCGAAGGCCGGGCATTAGGCGACACCACAACCTTGGCGGACCAAGCGGTGGTCGAGTCCCTGAAGGAGCAGTACGGGGAAGAAGAGTAATCACCAGCAAAGATTAACTAACGGCAACTGGCTAG
This sequence comes from SAR202 cluster bacterium Io17-Chloro-G4, assembly GCA_002816455.1. Classification (GTDB taxonomy): domain Bacteria; phylum Chloroflexota; class Dehalococcoidia; order Lucifugimonadales; family UBA3495; genus UBA1141. The sequence goes on from MUCR01000038.1 coordinate 5,464, forward strand.
GAGGGGAGACGTGGCACACTACGCAAAAAATGAAGCTCAGGAATGGGCCAGAGAATCTTTAGTTGGTCAATGGACCACCCTGATGACCCCATTCACCCCAGAGAATTTTGTGGATGAAGAGGGCCTCCGGAAAAACATCAAGCACGTTCTCCGTCTTGGAACAAAAGGGGCTGGCTGCACTTGGGGAATGGGCGAGTTTTGGAGTCTGACCCACGATGAACGGGTCAAGGTCATGGACATTTTGGCCGAAGAGTCCAAAGGCAGATGGCTCACCGGCGCCCACGTGACCCACTCCTCCGGGGCCGAGATGGTTTCCTTGGCCCAGCACGCCGAGTCCGTGGGCTTTGACGTCCTCATAGTCGCGCCGCCTTACATAGTCACCAAGACCGAAGACCAAGTTGTCGAGTACGTTAAGATGCTGGCAGACAACACCTCTTTGGCCATCATGTTTTACAACTCTCCCCAGTTCGGCATAGTAATGAGCGCATTAGGCTTGAAGCGCCTGTGCCAGATACCGAACGTTGTAGGCGTAAAAGAAGCCAGTTTTAACCAGCAACTATCCATAGAAGCCCACTTGTCCCTGGGCAAAGACTACGTGATTAGCACGCCCGACGAATACATATTCTGGAGAGGCAAAGAGCTTGGGTTCAACCAACAGGTGATGTTCTCCAACACCTCGGATTGGCGCTTCGACACGCCAGAAGCGAATTACTACGTCCAGTTCATCGACAAAGCCACCCAGGGTCATCTGGACGAGCAGTTCTACGAGACGCACATTCGAAGAATCAAAGAGCTTTCCGATACTTGGTGGACCCGTACCGTGACCAAGTTCAACGGTGCTCTTCCCGTGCCCATGGTCAAATATTGGGGCGAACTAATGGGCATGGCCGGCGGGCACGTCAGACCGCCCCTAATCGAACTGGAACCCGAAGAAAAAGACACCCTGAAGCTGGAACTTGAACCCCTTAAGCCCAAACCGCCAGTCGTCGTGCCCTCATCACCACAGGCCGTTAATCCCCAAGGCCTCAATCCCAGGCTTGCTTGGCTGACGGGTAACAACAGCTTCTTCTCTGGAATGTTGCTCATGGTCAGCGTCCAGAACGTGCAAGAAGCCTTGGAAGCGGAGCAGGGCGGCGCCGACGTCGTGGACGTTAAGAACCTGCAAGAGGCGCTAGTGGGCTCCGGCCACCCATCCATCGTTCGAGATGTACGCGGGATAATACCAGTAGAAAAACACGTCAGCGTAACACTAGGCGTTGTACCCAACCAACCTGGCACCGTGGCCATGGCCGCCTATGCTGCGGCGGCCTTGGATGCGACGTCGGTAAAAGTCGGCTTTCGCGTTTCCGACTATGACACGGCAGTAGATGTCCTGCGGCAGGCTCGCCAAGCCATGGAAGGGTTCAACACCAAGCTGATTGGCTCGCTGTTTGCGGACAATGTTCTGTACGACGGCGGCTTGGACCCGATGCTGATGGTCCAGTTGGCCAAAGACGGCGAGTGCGACGGCTTCCTCATCGACACCCTTACCAAGGACGGCCGTAACTTATTTGACTTCATCCCTGAAGATAAACTTAAGGAGATCGTGCTCCACGGGAAAGAATTGGGAATGAGCACATCTCTCTCTGGCCACTTGCGCATCGACGACTTAGACGAGCTGGCCCGCATCAACCCGGACATTGTGGGCGTGAGAGGCGCGGTCTGCGGCAATGGCGAGCGCGACCGGGCCGTCGCTTGGGAGGCAGTGGCCAACTTCAAGCGCGAGTTGGACCTCCGCAAGAGCGGCGAGGTGAACGTCCATAACGGCACCGCGTTAATAGCCAACGGGGGAACCAGCAACGGCGGAGTAATTAACGGAGCCGGGGGCGGCTGGGTGATCATCGACGGGCGGGGCAAGAGCTGCGCCGGGGTGATCGCCGCACTAAGCCAGCAGATGACTGCAGATCGCCATTCTTTCGTGGAAGCCATCCTGGCCGACGCCCTGAATATCTACGATGTGATTGTGTGGGCCGAGAATGCCGGACACCACCTGATTACTCAGCGCAAAGACACCGACGGCACTACCAGAGTGCTGATCCAGCCCAACGGCGGAACCTAAGGGGCGTCAGGCCCGTTTCCTCCGTTGATATTCGGCGGATCCACTGTTTGCGCGGTGTCAGCGAACTAGATCCGCTAAGCGCTAGAGCTAAAGCACACCCCGTAGTTGGTTGATGACCATGCCGGTGGGTAGCTTGGGATAAAAGAAAGTGGATTTCCGGGGCAACCTCTGCCCTTGGCCCACAATCTCCTGAAACTCGGTCATAGGGAATGGCTTGAGCAAAATCGCACCTTGCTGGGCGCCGGTGGCTACTTGGTCCGCCGCTTCTTGGTGGTCGTGAATGAATCCCAGGTGGTCTAACGTGGCCTCGCCCAGTACCGGCTTCAGCACTTGCTCTTCCAATATCCAAGCCTCGGACACCGCCAAGCTACCCCATCTGCGCCAGTCAATATCATCTCTGAGTGTCAGCAACTGCGGACCATAGCAAACCGGCCCTAACAACTCCGGTCCCACTATCCCCAAGGCGTGTCCCTGTTTGCCGCTCTCCTCCACTTGCTCCACTAGCCCTGCGGCGCTTTGGTCACCGACAGAATCAAAGGGCTTGGCCTGAAAAACATCGAACAGGGCGCTTCTAACTTGAATAAGTTGGCTTTCGGACAATCCGCCCAAGACACGGTGGTAAGGCAGCACCAATAAGCCGGGGTCGTTGAAGCCGATGAGCGTCATCAACACAAAGCCGTGGGCCTGAGCGCCGCTTTCTGCGCTGGGTTCCTGGTTCTTAATGCGCCTGTACTGCAACGCCGCCTCGTATCTGTGGTGGCCGTCGGCCAGGAACACCGGCGTATCTTGAAAGAACTGGGTGACGGAGCTTAGCGCCTGCGGATCGGCCATGCGCCAAAGGGTGGAGCGGCCGCCTAAGCCATCTGGCACGTCAATCACCGGCGATTCCGTCATGGCTCGCAGGAAAATGGGCGCCAGCCGGTCCTCTGCGTCTCTATAAGCGGACATTATGGGGCTGAAATTGGCTCCGCAGGCCTCCATCAAGGACACACGGTCCTGGATGGCCGGTGCCTCGGTGTACTCGTGGGGAAGCACCTTACGGGCCTCGTACTCCTCCAGTCCCACGCAGCCGATTATCCCCAATCGTGACCAATCGGCGCCACCGTGCTGGAACTGTTGCCGCAACAAATAAAACGAAGGCTCAGCGTCCCTTTTTAACACTCCCTTGCTGATCCAATCTTCGAATAAGGAGGCGGTTTCCGTGTACTGGTCCGAGGCTGGCGCCGACCAGTCCAAACTTTCGCCGGCCTCCAAGTGGACCACGTTGTATGGGCTTAGATTCCGGAGGGACTGCTGTAAGCCCGTAGAAATCATGTCATATGGAGGGGATAGGACCGACGCAGCGTCGCCCACAACGTCCAAGTCGTATCGCCAACCTCTAAATGGCTTAAAAACAACCATGATGATTAATGCCTTGTATTTTGCTAACGCGTTTCCCGAATCCGGATGGGCCTGGATTATAGTTGAGCGCCCGACCGGCGTCTACGGCGCGTGTTTGTGCGTGCGGGGCAGCACATCGAAGCCTACATAGACGCGCCCGTCACACCGGCGTAGGCCGGAATGACCAAAATGTTACCAGAGTGCTGCCGGTGTTAAGCACTTCGTCCCCTTTTTAGAAGGGGGGACTAGAGGTGGGTTAGGCCCCCGCGGCGACTTAACCTCCCCTACATCCCCTCCTTAGTAAGGAGGGGACTTGCGCCAAATGTTTCGTGGAATCTGTCACTCTGAGGAGCGCAGCGAGGAAGCTCCGACTCCGTCGCGAGTCTTCGACGGTGTCGAGAAATCTCTTGCTCCAGGCACAACGATTCTTCGCCTCTGTCAGAATGACCTGCTGCGGTGATCTTTTGAGGCAAAGTTCACCTTCGTCAGGAGGGATCAGATCTCTTCCCAGGGAGCGGCCAACTTGCGCTTGCCCCAGTAGTGAAATCCTTGCTAAGCACGCCTTGGCCCTGTGATATACTCCAAGCCGAATCGAATAGGCCTACTTGTCTAACTAAATTCAAGCGGATTTACTCATAGGGAGAAGTGAGCATGGCGGGTCAGGTAACCCTGGTAGATGGTGGCACGGTTACGACCCCCCGGGGCTTCCAAGCCGGGGCTACATACGCCGGGTTGAAGACATTTGCCGAAGATAAGCTGGACTTGGGCTTAATTGTTTCCGAAGCGCCTTGCTCTGCCGCCGGCGTCTACACTCAGAGCAGCATCAAGTCTCCTTCGGTAACGGTAACCCAAGAACACGTCAAAGGCGGCGCAGTCCGAGCCGTGGTGGTCAACGCTGGCATTGCCAATTGCAGCGTGGGGCATCAAGGCTACTTAGACGCCCAAGAAATGACCGCCCTTGCCGGACAGAAATTGGGCGTGGAGGCCGCTGCTGTGGCCGTTTGTAGCACCGGCGTAATCGGCGTCGAACTCCCCATGTCTCTCATAAGAACCGGTTTGGAGAAGATCGAACTCACCGGCGGCGGCGGCCATGATTTGGCTCGAGCCATGATGACCACCGATACTCGCCCCAAGGAAGTTGCGGTCAGCTTTACGGTGGACGGGCGACAGGCTCAGATGGGCGGAGTGACCAAAGGGTCGGGCATGATCCACCCCAACATGGCCACAATGCTGTCCTTCCTCACCACCGATGCCGCCGTCGATAAGGATTTCTTGGACACCACTCTGCGGGAGGTGGCGGATTCTTCGTTCAATATGATGACAGTCGATGGAGATACCAGCACCAACGACACATTGTTGGTTTTGGCCAACGGCTTGGCGGAAAACCCGCCCATCAACGCAAATTCTCCTGACGCGCCGATTTTTAAACAAGCATTAATGGACGTGTGCGTGCATCTAGCCAAGGAAATGGCCCGAGACGGAGAGGGCGCAACCCGTTTGATAACAGTGGAAGTCTTGAGCGCGACGAACGTGACCGACGCCAGAAAAGCCGCCCGGACCGTGGCCTCGTCCAATTTGGTCAAATCAGCCGTCCACGGATCCGACCCCAACTGGGGCAGGGTTATGATGGCCTTGGGACGGAGCGGCGCCGCAGCCGAGGAAGCCAAGGTCGATCTATTTGTAAACGGCGTTTGCATCATGGAGGAGGGCAGACCGGTCCCCTTTCACCGAGACGCCGTTGTAGCGTTGATGCGAGGGCCGGAAGTTACATTCCGCCTCAATCTCCACTTGGGGGATGGAGAGGCCACCGCTTGGGGTTGTGATCTCACTGAAGAGTACGTGATTATCAATAGCGCCTACACCACCTAATCGGGTTCCCGGAACAGTTTTCCTGGTCCAATCGGCGCTCAGCCCTAACAAGAATCAACCCAAACCGTTTCTTTCCATCCTGTCCTTACTCCCCTATTATTTACTCGTTGGCGTCGGATTATGTATTCCTCATTTGACAATTTATTTTCTAAAACATATGCCTTCCCGATAATGGTGCTGGCAGGGGGCTTGGGGTGACTGCGGGTCCTATCGTCGTGAAAATCGGGGGCAGCACCTTGGGCAGCCACGACACTACCTTGAAAGACCTGGTAACGCTGCAGCAACAGGGCCAGAAGGTCGTGGTAGTTCACGGCGGCGGCAACGTGATTTCCCAGTGGATGCAACGACAGGGCATACCGCCGCGTTTTGTTGACGGTCTCCGGGTCACCGATGCCGCCAGCTTGGAAATTGTTGTGGCAGTGCTCACCGGACTGATTAACAAAGAGTTGGTTTCGACTTTGCACCAGTTGGGTGGCCGCGCGATAGGAATCAGCGGAATCGACGGGGGCATGTTGGAAGCTCGAATCGCCAATCCTGAACTGGGGTTAGTGGGGGAGATAAACCAGGTGAACGGCGATCCGCTGCAGGCAATTTTGGAAGGGGGCTTTATCCCCATGATCGCTCCATTGGCCAGGCACTGCGACGACGGTTCGGAAAACGCAGGATCGGCGCTAAATATCAACGGCGATACCGTTGCTGGAGAGTTAGCCCACGCTCTTGCAGCTGAACGCCTGATTTTTTTGACCGACGTTGAGGGGATTCTGGACGGCTCCAACAGGCTGATTAGCCGCCTCGACCAGCGCCGCGCCAATATTCTGTTCCAGTCGGGTGTGGTGCGCGGCGGCATGATCCCCAAGCTCTCCGCATGTCTACGGGCTCTTGAGCGGTCGCCGGTCGCCAATATCGTCGATGGCCGCAACCCCGATGCATTATTGGACTGTTTGCGCGGCGTGTCTACTGGTACGACCATAATCGGCACATCAATTATTGGTGGAGGCTGAGGGCTGAAAAGAAGCTGAAGAGTTTGTGCTTACGTTTCCCATGACCCTTGCCGAGCGAAAGAATAATCTAGTAGGATGGTTACCTCCAATCGGAAGTGCTGACGTTCCCGGAGCTAAAAAAGCTAATATTGGCCGATGCTGGCAACGGAACAGTTAAGCTGGCTATAGATCGAGGAATCCAAAAAGCGGGTGTTTTGAGCCAGGGATTAGAAGAGCTAGATCGAATCGACGATGCGGTTACGAGGTTGGGTGAGGCGCTAGAAGATCTACAAGAAGCTCTGGATGACTTAAGAGAAACTTTCGGAGGTGCTTCACAGTGACCAAAAGTAGCGATTGGATAGCAGTTGAACAGAAATACTACGCTCAGACGGTACGCCGTCAACCGGTGGTTATCGAACGTGGTGAGGGCACACGTGTATGGGACGCCGATGGCAAAGAATACTTGGACTTTGTGGCGGGATGGGCCGTAGACAACCTGGGTCATTGTCACCCAGCAGTAACCCAAGCCATCGTCGAGCAAGCCGGTACATTGTTGCAGACTTCAAACCAGTTTTACACGGTGCCCCAGCTTAACCTGGCCGAAATACTAATCGAGAACAGTTGCATGGACCGGGTGTTCTTCGGCAACAGCGGCGCAGAAGCCAACGAAGGGGCTATGAAGCTGGCTCGCCGCTACGGCAAGCTGCACCGGGACGGCGCCTACGAGATCATCACGGCCCTGAGTTCCTTCCACGGCCGGACTTTGGGCACCGTGGCCGCCACCGGCCAGCCCCACTACCAGGAAAACTTCACTCCCTTGCTGCCCGGTTTCGTCCATGTGGACTACAACGACGTTGAAGGCATCATGAACTCCACCACCGACAAAACTGCGGCGGTGATGCTGGAACCGGTCCAAGGCGAGGGCGGCGTAGTCATACCCGACGACGATTACCTGCAGCGGGTGCGGGAGTGGTGTGACAGTCAAGGCTTGTTGCTGATACTGGACGAAGTTCAGACGGGCATAGGCCGGTTGGGAAGCTTGTTCGGCTACCAGGAGTACGGAGTAGAGCCGGACGTTATGACTTTAGCCAAGGGGCTGGGGTTCGGGGTTCCCATTGGCGCTTTCTTGTCCAAAGAGTACTGTATGGCTCTGGTGCCCGGCGATCACGGCTCGACATTCGGCGGCAATCCGCTGGCCACTGCGGCGGCCTTCGCCGGAACCAAGTTCCTGATTGAAAACGATATACTGGGCCACGTTAAAGCCATGGAGCGCCACCTGTCTTCCAAGCTCAACGAACTCAAATCCCGCGTCGCTTTTATTTCCGAAATACGCATCAAGGGTCTTCTGGCTGCGGTTGAATTCGACAGCGACGTTTCCGGCCAAGTCCTGACCCAGGCCAACGAGGCCGGCATCCTGCTGAACGGCGTGAGGCCCAATGCGGTCCGTCTGATGCCGCCACTAAACATTACCGCCGCAGAGATTGACGAGGGTATTGACCGCCTAGAGCAGGCGCTGGGGGAAATTTAGGTTCAACCCACAAGCGGTGGTTGAAGTCGGATGCAATCTGGTCCGGAGCTAATTATCATGGATGACAAGGAGCTCCTCACACGCATCGCAATTAACCCCAGCGTTATGCTCGGGAAGCCGGTTATTCAGGGCACGCGGTTGACGGTGCAATATGTTCTGGGCCTACTGGCTCACGGTGCGAACACGGATGATATCCTCCGCGAATATGAAGGATTGACCCAAGAGGACATATTAGCCTGCCTCCGGTTTGCTCAGGGAGCTTTGGAAAGTACGGACTTCGTTCCGCTGACTACAGAAGGTGTCTAGATCAGGTTCCTTGTCGACGAGTGTACTGGCCCAGCGGTTGCCCTTTGGCTCAGGGAGCTTTCACATGACGTATCTTCTATTTACGAAGAAGCGCGTGGGTCGGACGATAACGCCATTTTGCAAAGAGCGGTTTCCGAGGGACGCATTCTGATCACGAATGACAAGGATTTTGCGAGTTAATATTTCGTGAAGGAAAACCGCACGCAGGGATTATTTTACTTCGGTTAGAGGACGAGCGAACAACAAGCAAGACCAAGGTACTTGGCCAATTGCTAGAACTGTATTCCGATCAAATTGGTGAGAATTTCGTCGTGGTCACAGAGGGGACAGTTCGGATAATTCATAGAAGCGCAAACTGAGGCCGACAGAATTCGACCCTCGTGGTCATAGCACGGTAGCTGTCTTATTAATTACGGAGGAGAGACATGTCAGAAGCGGAAAACAAAGAAGTAGTCCGGAGAATGGCCGAGGAGATTTTCAACAAGAAAAACGTAGATGCCCTGGGAGATTTCATGGCCGACGAGATGGTTGACCACAATGCGCCCCCAATGGATAAGCCGGGCCTAGAAGGCTACAAGGATTTATTCCGTGCCTACCTGGCCGCCTTTCCGGACTTGAATACCAGCGTCGACGACGTGATCGCCGAGGGAGACAAAGTCGTAATGCGAGTCACGACATCCGGCACCCATCAAGGCAATTTCATGGGTATACCGGCAACCGGCAAAAAGGTTTCATTTGGGGAAATCCATGTCGTCAGGATTGCTGGCGGGAAAATGGTCGAGCATTGGGGAGTCGAAGACCAGATGGGGATGATGCAACAACTGGGTGTTATTCCTTCTTAATGACCGA
>MUCR01000039.1 GCA_002816455.1 SAR202 cluster bacterium Io17-Chloro-G4
CCAGCCCCCGTCACCACCACGGTCTCGCCGGGTTGCGCCTTAGCCCTTTCCCGAAGGCCTTGAAGCGCCACGCCCATGGGACAAGCAAATAGGGCGGCGGAAACCAAATCCAAGCCATCAGGCACCGGCACGAGGCCGAACTGGGAAACGGTCACGTATTCAGCAAAGCCTCCGTCCCGCCCGTGTCCGATGCCCTGGCCGTTGCGGCACCGATGTTCTCGTCCTTGGAGGCAACGGTCGCAGTGTCCACAGGCGCTTACCAGCAGGGATACAACGCGGTCGCCCGGTTTTAGGGCAGCAACATTTTCGCCCACTTGCGAAACAATACCGGATATCTCATGCCCCGGTATAAGCCCCGGTTTTACGCCCCTCCTTAACATTCCCTTCATGACCAGCAAATCGTGGTGGCAGAATCCGCAAGCCGCCACCCGCACCAAGGCCTCATCCGGGCCCGGCTCTGGAATAGGCACTTCGGTTAGCGCTAGTGCTGTTGGCCCTCCCGGTTGTTCTAACTTCATCGCAAGCATGGTTGCCGAAATTATAATCCAGCCAACGCTAAGCGTATAATCGGCCCAAGATTTAAGTTCTTTTGGAAGGGTCCGGGAAACCTTTTCTTACAAGATAAGGATTCCCAGCTAGTCTCGGTACAAAATTTACGCTTAAGTGAGCCCCAATGAAAATCGGCGCCCACGTCTCCTCAGCTGGTGGCATCAGCAAAGCGGTGGACCGCGCCGCCGAAATAGGCGAAGGATTCATTCGGTGAAAAGGGCTTCGAGGCGATAATGGGCAACCAAGCCTTCCACGACGTTCCATTCCTGTTGGAAGTGCCGGGCTTTGCGTCGCCCGGCGAGAAATCAAAAGGACCGGATTAGAAAAACGTCGATATTTTGAAAGCCATCCGCAGTAACTTGGGGATTCCGGCATGATTCGTATGTCCCGAAGGGAGTTCGTTCGCTTGGTGCGCCAGGCATACGAAGATGTGCCGACCAAAGTCAGACAGGCGCTAGCCAACGTGGACATATCGGTGGAAGAAATGCCCGACCCAGGCATCTTCGAAGAAGGAGACCGGGACGTGGCAGACGGCAACGATAGCCTGTTCGGACTTTACGTCGGCGTCCCGTTGCCTGAGAGGCAAGGAGGTGAACCGGACCTACCCGACCGTATCGTAATATACCGCCAGCCAATCCTCCAAAGCTGCAATAATCTGGCCGACGCCAGGAAGGAAATCCGCATCACTCTGTTGCACGAGGTCGGGCATTACTTGGGTATGGATGAAGATGACCTGCACCGGTTGGGTTATGGGTAGGGGAAGCGTCACCGTAAAATTGGGGGAAAATTCGGGCTTAAATTCTGGTAATCCAAAGAGTTGACCACTCAATTGACAAAAAGCGCCCTCGACCGTCTGGGATGGTTGATCGGGACCGGGCTTGGGTCAGGGCTAGCGCCCTTGGCTCCGGGCACCGTGGGAAGTCTGGTTGCTATCCTCATTTATTCCTTCGCCCCGATAGACGAGGACTCTGTGGCCCTCTATGGCCTGATCGGGGTCGGCTTTATTGTCGGTATCTGGGCTACCGGGACATTAATCACAACTTCCAATCCAGACCCCGGCCGTGCTGTGTTCGACGAGTTCGTGGGAGTGTGGGTCACCTGTCTGTTCCTACCCAAGAGTGTGGAATGGATGGCGGCCGCATTTTTCTGTTTCAGGGTGTTGGACGTGGCAAAGCCGTGGCCTATTCGTCGGCTGGAGCGCCTCCATGGTGGTCTGGGGGTCATGTCGGACGATTTGCTTGCCGGAGCATATGGGGCGGCTTTGCTAAACGGCCTACGGCTAGCCTTTTTTGACTAATTCCGGCGCCGTTATTTGCCCGCCGGATGAGGCCTGTATTGGACCATAAAAGAGCACTGGAAAGGAGTACTTGCAAGCCAATATCAGCTGCGGACTTTATTGGAACTATGTTTGAACTTTAGGGGGTCCGCTGCGTTGCCCGTGAAATTGGGCTATGATATACTCGGCCTAGCAATCCAGCCTATATCAAGACACACGGGATAGCATGGCCAGGAGCGTCCAAAGCCGGCCAGCTTCCTGTTGTTCCTCTTTGTGTGAGGATACGCAATGGGTAAGGCACAATAAATAAGGCAATAGAGTGCGAGCCTGCGAACTCGCGGCATAGCTAAGGTCCGAGAGATAGGAAATTTAGAAAGGTAGGTCTTATGGTACAGTCCCTCGAGCAACCAGCGGAACCCCAGCCGGCGCCGGTATTAGAACCGGAAATTGGAGAGGAAACGGAGCAAGAAGTAGCCCCTCGTCCCGCCCCGGTAAGAGAGCCGCTGACGATGAAGTCACTTCTGGAAGCCGGAGTCCACTTCGGGCATCAGACACGCCGTTGGAACCCTCGGATGAAGCGTTATATCTTCACCCAACGGAACGGCATTCACATCATCGACCTTCAACAAACTCTTGGCATGATCAATGATGCCTACAAGGCCATGACTCAAGTCGTGGCCGACGGCGGTAAGGTCCTTTTCGTGGGCACCAAGAGGCAAGCTCAAGAGGTAATCTCCAGCGAAGCCGAGCGCTGCGGAATGTGGTACGTGAACCAGCGTTGGCTGGGCGGGACGTTGACCAATTTTCAGACGATTCGCAGCCGCATCAACTACATGTTGGAGTTGCAACAAAAGAGAGACCAAGGATACTTCCGGCTTCTGCCCAAGAAAGAGGGTGTGAAACTGCGTGACACCTTAAACCGGTTGGAGAAGTACTTTCACGGTCTTAGGGACATGGGCGAGATACCTGCGGCCATGTTTGTGGTGGACATCGGCAAAGAAGACATTTGCATCGCCGAAGCCCAACGCATGGGCGTCAAGATTTTCGCCATTGTGGACAGCGATTGCAACCCGGATAGCGTGAACCAAATAATTCCGGGCAACGACGACGCTGTACGTTCAATTCGGTTGATAACAGCCAGAATGGCTACGGCCATCCTTGAGGGTACGGCCGAGCGTGAGGCCAGATTACAGGCCGAGAGAGAAGAACTGGGACTGGACGATCTTCCCGAAGACGAGTCCGAAGAGACAGAACTTGCCGACTTGGGCGACCAGCCTTTGCCTCCAACATTAGAAGGTTTGGAGCAGGAATTCCAGGCGGCCGCGGACGCTGAGGGCGGCGATTCCGGCGAGGTGGACGGCACGGTGGCCACAACCATGGTGGTGGATGCACCTGTGGATGCAACCTCTGAAGCCGAAGTTTCCGAAGAACCTTTGGCTGAACAGCCGGTGGCCGAAGACGAAAAGGCTGACGACGAACCCGCTGATCAAGATGACTACCAAGATTCTGACGAGGATAACGACGAAGGATAGCCGGGTGACCTCATTTTTAACCCTGAGAAGCCAGGCCAACTGATTTAGGAGGGCACAATTGGAGGTCACCGTTGAACTTATCCGAACCCTGCGGGAAAAGACAGGGGCCGGAATTATGGAGTGCAAAATCGCCTTGGAAGGAAACCAAGGCGACATAGAAAAGGCAGCGGAGGCACTGAGAGTACAAGGATTTGCTCAAGTAGCCAAGCGGTCCGACCGGGTTACCAACCAAGGAGTAGTGGAAGCTTACGTACACACCGGCGGCCGGGTTGGAGCAATGGTGGAACTTGGCTGCGAGACCGATTTTGTGGCCCGGACCGCAGAATTCAAGGAACTTGCTCACGATATTGCGATGCAGGTTGCGGCCATGGGTCCAGTATATGTAGACGAGAGTGATATCGAAGAGGGAGATGACCGCCCGGCAGCCCAAGTGAGTTTACTTCGGCAACCATTCATAAAGGATAATTCTTCTTCAGTGGCGGAGGTAATCCAAGAGATTGCCGCCAAGCTTGGAGAAAACGTCCGGGTTCTCAGATTTACTCGTTTGGCTCTGGGGGAATAGCTGGCGCCAAGCCATATGCAAGAAGCCCGTTATAGCCGGGTCTTGTTGAAAGTAAGCGGCGAGTCGCTTAAAGGTTCCGCCGATTCCGGCATTGATCCCGGCGCAGTTGCCTATTTGGCCCACGAAATCGGGCAAGTGCATGACATGGGCGTCGAGATAGGGGTTGTGATTGGGGGTGGCAATATCTGGCGGGGCGAGGCGGCTGAAACTCAAGGGATGGATCGGGCCACCGCGGACTATGCGGGCATGTTGGCTACGATGATTAACGCGCTGGCCCTTCAGGACGGTTTGGAAAAGCGCGGAATCACCACCCGCACCCAGAGCGCATTACAGATGCAAGCGGTAGCTGAACCCTACATCCGCCGCCGGGCCATTCGCCATTTAGAAAAAGGCCGGGCGGTTTTGTTTGCCGCCGGCACTGGGAATCCGTTCATGACCACCGATACCGCCTCTGCGCTGCGGGCTCTGGAAATCGGGGCTGAAGTCTTGCTGATGGCCAAAAACAATGTGGACGGCGTTTATGATTCAGATCCCAACGAGAACCCTGACGCTGTCCGGTTTAGCAAATTGGATTACATGGAAGCCCTAAGCCGGCGGCTGGACGTGATGGACTCGACGGCAGTCTCTTTATGTATGGACAATAACTTGCCAATCATTGTCTTCGATGTATTTCAGTCAGGCAGCATGGCCTGTATCCTGTCCGGTGATCCTGTGGGCACGATCATCAGCGGAAAGGAGTAATCATGGCTGGAAAAGAACAAACCGGTAATGAGCAAACCCCCGAGAACGTATTAAAAGACATCGGTACCAAGATGGACCGGGCAATCGATGCCCTGAACCGGGAATTGGGTACTTTGCGCACCGGACGGGCGGCTCCTGCGTTAGTCGAAAACATCTCCGTCGACTACTACGGCACACCCACGCCGCTGAATCAAATTGCTTCCATTTCGGCTCCCGACGCTCGGGCAATTATGGTCCAGCCTTGGGACAAGCAAGCCCTCCGCGAAATAGAAAAGAGCCTTATCAAATCGGAGATGGGCTTCAACCCTTCTAACGACGGCAATATGATTACCGTTCCGATTCCGGCGTTAAACCATGAGCGCCGCCAAGAGTTGGTGCGACTCCTGAAGAAGAAGCTGGAAGATAGCAAGGTGTCCGTTCGAAACGTGCGTAGAGACGGTCTGGAATCCTTAAGGAAGCTCGAGAAAGACAAACTGATTTCCCAAGACGAAAACCGCCGGGCTCAGGACCAACTTCAAAAGACCACGGACGGCCACACCAAGAAAATCGATCAAGTAGGCACCGCCAAAGAGGCGGAAATTATGCAGGTCTAAGCATGACGGTCAGGACCGAATCGTCTCAACCGCAGTCTAAGCAACTCACTCAAGGTTCGTCCAAGGTGCCCATTCATGTGGCCATCATTATGGACGGCAATGGCCGCTGGGCCCAAAAAAGGGGATTGCCGAGATTGGCTGGCCACCGCATGGGCGTAGACTGCATTCACGGCGTCTTAGACACGCTGGGGCAAAAAGGCGTTAAATACGTCACCCTCTACGCCTTTTCCACGGAAAATTGGAACCGGCCGCCTGATGAAGTTGAGGGAATCTTGGAGCTCATGCTTGAAGCGCTCCAAGAGCAGACCCAAACACTTCATGAGAATAATGTTCAGATTCTCCACATAGGGAAGGCGGACCGGCTCAGCCCCCAATTGGAACAGGCGGTAAATCACGCCCAGGAACTGACCTGCGGCAACACGGGCGTGACCCTTAATTTCGCATTTGATTATGGTGGCCGGGACGAAATTTTAGAGGCGGTCAAGCAGGTTATCCGCGACCAAGTTCCCGCTGAGGACATCGACGAGGCCATGTTCAGCAAGTACTTGTTCACCGCCCATTGCCCCGACCCCGACTTGATTATTCGCACCGGCGGCGAGCTTCGCATCAGCAACTTCTTGCTTTGGCAGTCAGCTTACAGCGAGTATTACCACACATCCACCTTGTGGCCTGATTTGGACTCAGCCGAATTGGAGCGGGTTCTGGAGGCGTTCAGCAACCGCCAGCGGCGTTTCGGCAGGGTGACTCCCGAGGCCTAAGAATTGCTCCAGCGGACGCTCACGGCTACGGTGGGCATACCGGTGCTGGTGGCCGCTGTGTGGTTTGGCGCACCGTGGCTGGCAATTTTTGTGGCGTTGGTGGCGGTGCAAGGCGTTCGCGAACTCTACCAGCTAAGGCCAAATGGCATCCCTCCTCTTCCCGCGGTGTTAGGCGTAATTTGGGCGGTTGCCTTGGTTGTCGGCGCTCAAGGCAGTTCCAGCCTCGACAACTTCCTGGTTATTTCCTTCATAATCTTAGCCGTCGGCGCCGTAGCCTGCTTGCTTTGGCTGATTGCCTACTATACCTCCGGCAAGACGTTGATCGCTTATTTCTATCTTGCGGGCGGTCCGATATATGTCGGGTTTTTCTTGGCCCATGCGCTTGCCCTGCGAGAGATCACGGGTATTACAGGTGAATCTGGCGAAGCGGGCCGGGACTGGCTTCTGGTTATCCTTTTGATCGTCTTTGCCACCGACACGGGCGCCTACCTGGTAGGTAAGACCTTTGGCAGCCGTCCCATGGCGCCTGTGCTTAGCCCAGGCAAAACCTGGGAAGGCGCTGCAGGCGGGTTCTTTTTCGCCTTGATGATTGCCTTGGTTGCGGGTTACGCTTTTGATTTGGCGAATCCCAGGTGGCAGCACATTGTTATCGGTGCTTGCGTAGGAATAATCGCCCAGTTCGGCGATTTATTTGAGTCCAAACTAAAAAGGCTGTCAAACGTCAAGGACACAGGTAGTATAATCCCAGGACACGGAGGGGTCTTGGACCGCCTTGATTCCGTTGTCGTGTCAATCCCGCTGGTGTACTATCTTCTCGCGACAGTATTTAAACCGTAAAATTAATGAAACATCGAATCAATTACCCGTACTAGATATAGCGGTAGTTATAGTGATGAAAAAGATAGTAGTTCTGGGTTCCACGGGCTCGATTGGCCGCCAGACACTGGACATTGTAAGAGCGTTTCCCGAAGAGTTTGACGTGGTGGGATTGGCGGCCGGAAATAATCGGGATACGTTGCTGGAACAGGTTAAGGAATTTAAGCCCCAATATATTTACTGCACACACCGCCCCGCTGAACTGCCCGCAAATGTCAGCTTCATCTCCATGGAGGAGATGGTTTCCTTAGAAGAAGTCGACACAGTGATGGTGGCGCTCATGGGCAGTGTTGGCTTGGTTCCAACTTTAAAGGCTCTGAGGCACGGGAAGTTAGTTGCTCTTTCCAATAAAGAGCCAATCGTCATGGCTGGCGAGATGATTAAAAGATTTGAAGCCGAGTACGGTGGCGCAGTATTCCCGGTGGATAGCGAGCCAAGCGCAATCTGGCAGTGCATGCGAGGTGAAGACAACACAGTGCGCCGGTTGATGATCACGGGCTCGGGCGGGCCATTTCGCAACACTCCGGTAACCGAACTGACGGACGTTACGCCCGAGTTGGCCCTGCACCACCCGACTTGGACCATGGGCAAGAAGATAACGATTGATTCTGCTACCATGATGAACAAAGCCTTTGAGGTAATAGAATCACACTGGTTGTTTAATGTGCCTTGGGATAAGATAGAAGTGGTGATCCACCCTCAGAGCACTATCCATTCCATGGTCGAATTTGAAGACGGATCGGTTAAAGCCCAGATGGGCCCACCGGACATGCGGTTGCCGATCCAATACGCCCTCTTCTACCCGAAACGGTTTTTCAACGATATGATCCCAAAACTGGATATTAGTATTTCGCACTCGCTCACTTTCCAACCCATGGAGCCGGAACGCTATCCTTGCTTCAGCCTCGCAGTTTCGGCGGGGCAGCGCGGCGGCACCTACCCAACGGTTCTTAGCGCAGCCGATGAAGTTGCTGTGGGCGCGTTCCTTGACCGAAAGATAGGGTTCACCGACATTCACCGAGTGGTCGATCAGACACTCTCCGACCACCAGGTGATGCCCGGGGCCGATGTGGAAGAGGTGTTGGAAGCAAACCGATGGGCCGCGCAGAGAGCGGGCGAGATAGCCGGTCTATAAACACATATGCAAACTGCCCTAATCGCCGTTGGAACCCTGGTGCCCATGCTTCTCATCTTGGTGGTCGTACACGAGCTCGGTCACTTTTTCACTGCCCGCGCCCTTGGCGTCAAAGTCCTGGAATTCGGCGTCGGGTTTCCGCCGCGGGCATTTGGAATCTACACGGGAAGAACGCGGGTACTCATTGACCCATACACCCAGTACGTCAACTTGGGCGGCCTGGCCGACCTGAGTCTGGGGCAGAAGGTCAAGGTCTACTCTTCTGAAGACGCCCATGGTAACCTCGTGGCCCGCATCATCGAAGCCGCCAAACCCAAAGGATTGGGTAAAGACGCGCGGACGGAACAAGACGCTTCGGCAGCAGATTCCGCTCCCGACGATTTATTGAAGCACGAAGGCAAGATCCGGGCCGTGGAAGCCGACGGTGGCTCGTTCCTGGTTGCCGACATGATGTATTCCGTAAACTGGGCGCCGCTGGGGGGGTTTGTGCGGCTGGCCGGCGAGAGCAACCCGGACATCCCCCGCAGCTTGGCCAGCAAAGGCACGGGCACCCGCTTCCTGGTTCTGGTGGCGGGTCCCTTGATGAACGTAGTCCTTCCCGTTGTGATACTCGCGATCTTGTTCATGATCCCCCAAGACCAAGCCGTGGGCCGCGTGGTCGTCTCTGCGGTTAACGACGGCTCTCCGGCGCAAGCGGCGGGCATACTACCGGGGGACGAGATCGTACGAGCTGGTCGCCACAGTGTTGAAAACCGCAACGACTTGACCCGCTCCATCAACCTGAACGGCGGCGACGCCATGGAATGGCTGGTTGAACGGAATGGCTCCCAAGAGCTTTTTAGAGTTAGGCCCAGATTCGAGCAACCGCCCGGGAGGTGGCTGACCGGCATCGCCATCTCTCAAGACAACGATCAATTGGCGATACTGCAAGTGTCGTCAGGGTCGCCGGCTGATGCGGCGGGACTGCAAGCGGGTGACATCCTCCTGCGCTCCGGTGGCCGGGGTATCACCGAGACCAGGGCGCTTATCGACGCCATTGAAGCAAGTCAAGGCGCCCCCATGGAATGGTTGATCAGCCGGAACGGACAGGAACGGGTCCTGACCGTCTCGGCCCAATTCGACCAGTCAGGGCCGACGATGTGGTTGACCGGTGTCACCACGACTCTTGTGGATATTCGCACGGTCAGCCGTTCCGAACCGCCTTGGGAGGCCATACCCAATGGATTCGTCAGCACCTGGGAGTCCTTGGTGCTGATGAAACAGGCAATAACGGGCGCCGTCTCCTCGGGCTCCACTCCCGAATTTTCCGGCCCCATAGGAATCGCCCAGATCACCGGCGAGGTCACCCGTGACGGCGGCATCCATGGCTGGCTCGCTATTTCGGTGCTGCTTAGCATCAACCTGGCTATCTTGAATATCTTGCCCATCCCCATGCTGGATGGCGGCCGGCTGGTTTTCGTGATCCTGGAATGGGTGCGCCGCGGCAAGAAAGTCCCACCGGAAAAGGAAGGACTGGTCCACTTGGTGGGATTTGCTTTGTTGATAAGCGCCATCTTGGTCATCAGCGCTAACGATATTACCCGGTTGGTCCAAGGCGGCAGCTTTCTTGGCGGTTAGCCGCGGCGGGTAGCCGGGGCTTAAAGCCCTAAAACCTTCCCTCGCGTCCTTTAACCGCCGCCCCACTTCGTGTAACATTACCCCTAACACGCCGCATGGCGCAGAAATTACGTGAATACTTGATTGCGGTTACGCTGGCGAGCCTCGTCTAAAATTAACCCAACCGAGTCCTCAGGAAGATCTCTAATCTGGACAATAGTTGGGTTGCAATAAATATGAGGGCAGAATGAATGATAAGCGTCGTCCTACCAAGTCGGTAAACGTCGGCGGAGTAAAAGTGGGCGGTGGCGCCGACATAACGGTCCAGTCCATGACCAAGACCGACACCCGGGACGTTAAAGCCACGGTCCGCCAGATTCATGCGCTGGAGGAAGCGGGTTGCGAGATAATTCGTAGCGCCGTTCCCGACATGGAAGCGGCCAAAGCCATGGCCGAAATCAAGAAGCAAATCCACATCCCACTGATCGCCGATATTCATTTCCATTACCAACTGGCCTTGGAGTGCGCCAGCGGGGGGGTGGACTGCCTGCGCCTTAACCCTGGCAACCTGCGGGACGAAGGCCAAGTCCTCCAAGTAATCCAAGCCTCCAAAGAAAGAGGAATACCCATACGCATCGGGGTGAACTTCGGTAGTCTTCCCCCAGTGGGCGGTATCGGGCGCACCAGAGGCTTCTCCCGGCACATGGACCTGGTAAACAAGCTCCCCAAAGAGGGAGAAGTGCAAGAAGGCGACTACAGCGTGGTGGACCATATGGTGGCTACGGCGCTGTGGGAAATTAGCCTGCTTGAAGAGCAAGACTTCGACGACATCAAAATCTCGATGAAGGCTTTTGATGTGCCCACGACCGTCGAGGCATACCGCCGGTTGGCCACAATGGTCCCCTATCCGCTGCATTTGGGCATCACCGAAGCTGGCACCAAGGAAGCGGGTTCAATTCGCACCGCCGTCGGTCTGGGCGTGCTGCTTTATGAAGGAATTGGGGATACGATACGCGTGTCGCTGGCCGGGGATTCTATCGACGAGGTTGGCGCCGGTTACGAGATACTAAAGTCCCTGAACCTCAGGCAAAAAGGCGCCGTGCTGGTTGCTTGCCCCAGTTGCGGCAGGGCCGATGTGGACGTGGTCAAGCTGGCGAATGACGTCGATGCCCTACTCAAGAAAAGCAACAAAGAAGTGAAAGTCGCGGTCATGGGCTGCGAAGTTAACGGGCCCGGAGAGGCCAAAGACGCTGACGTCGGAATAGCCGCCGGGAACGGCCGGGCCATTATTTTCCGCAAAGGCGAGAAGGTGCGGGTCGTGCCCGAGGCGGATATGTTGACGGCTCTTATGGAAGAAGTAGAAATGACACCCACAGAGGCATGAGATTCAGCCGACTGGTCAGTAAAACTCTCCGCTCCGACCCGCCAGAGGCTGAAACCGCCAGCCACCGCCTGATGCTGAAGGCCGGTCTGATTCAGCAACTAGCGTCTGGGATCTACTCTTACCTGCCCCTGGCTTGGCGCGCCATCCGCAAGATAGAAACCGTTATCCGCGAGGAGATGGACGCCGCTGGCGGACAAGAGCTTATGATGCCCGCTCTCCAACCCATGGAGTTGTGGGAGCATACGGGCCGACGTTCCGCCTTTGGAGACAACCTCTTTTCCCTGGAAGACCGCCGGGGCCGCCCCATGGTTTTGGCCCCCACCCATGAAGAGGTGGTCACCAGCATCGTCAAGGCCAACGTCCAAAGCTACAGAGACTTGCCCCTCATCCTGTACCAAATCCAGACCAAGTTTCGTGACGAACCTCGGCCCAGGGCAGGCCTTGTCAGGGTGCGGGAATTCGACATGAAGGACGCCTATAGCTTTAACGCCGACGAAGACAGTCTCGACCAAAGCTATCAGGCCATGGCCCAAGCCTACCGGAATATCTACCGCCGCTGTGAATTGCCGGTGTTAATGGCCGAGGCTGACAGCGGAGCCATTGGAGGCAAAGACTCCCACGAGTTTATTCTGGCCACGGCCACGGGCGAAGACACTGTTATCACTTGCCCCAGTTGTAGTTACACTGCCAATGCTGAAAAAGCTGTCGCTGGCCTAACAAAGTCAGAAACGGAGCCCGCTCAGCCCTTGGAAGAAGTCAGCACACCAGGGATTAAGACCATTGCCGGTTTGGCCGAGTTTCTTAATATATCCGAAGACAAGACGATAAAAGCCGTTTTCTACTTCGCCGAAGGTGAAGTTGTCCTGGTGTCCGTGAGGGGGGACCTGGAGGTCAACGAGGTCAAGCTGAAAAACGCCCTGCACGTAAGCGAGTTGCGCTTGGCAACGGACGAAGAGGTTGCCGGAGCGGGATTAGTGGCTGGCTCCGCCTCCGCCGTGGGCCTTCAAGGGATCAAGCGGATTGCGGATAACTCCATTGCCAACGGAGCCAATTTTGTCGTGGGTGCCAACAAGCCCGATACTCATCTGACGGGGGTTAACTATCCGCGGGACTTTGAAGTGGACATATTGACCGACATCGCCCTGGTCCAACCGGGCCAACTCTGCCTCCAATGCGGCCATGTTTTAGAGTCCACCAGGGGTGTTGAGGTCGGTCATATTTTCAAGTTGGGCACCTTTTTCAGCGAGTCCATGGGGGCCCTGTACTTGGATGATGAAGGGGAACAGCGGCCGATCATGATGGGTTGCTACGGCATAGGGGTTGGCCGGTTGTTGGCCGCCGCCATTGAGCAAAATCACGACGAAAAAGGCCTCGTTTTCCCTGAACCCATCGCCCCGTACCAGGTGCACTTGGTGGGCCTGAACCTAACCGATGAAGAGGTAGCCGCGTCTGCCGACAAGCTTTACTCCCAACTGTGGGAGCAGGGCTTTGAGACTCTTTACGACGATCGTGCGGACCAGGCGGCGGGGGTGAAATTTAACGACGCAGACCTCATCGGCTTGCCGGTTCGGTTGGTAATAAGTCCCAGGAACCTAAAGAATAACGTGGTGGAAGTGAAAGGCCGCAAGGACTCTGAAGCTGAAACCGTGCCTACCGACGAGTTATTCCCCCGCCTGAGGGAAATCCTCGGCTAGAAGCGGGTTAACTTTTCTGGGGTTGCTCCCTATGTCTTGGGCTAGTAATAGTACCCAAGTCCTCACGTAGCTTGGATGTGGTTCGACAAGCTCACCACGAACGGGGGACAAGCTCCCCATGAATGTTCAACAGACTTAACAAAAGCTAATACGTAACTACCGTTCGTCCTGAGTCCGTCGAAGGACCATCATCATCGACAATGCTTAAGTCGAGCAAACCAGGATCGTTCGGCTGGCTCACCGCTAGCGGCGGGATAGCTTCACCGCCAACCCAATGAAACTCATTGGGACTTTGTCCTAGGCTCCAGAAACTGGCTGAGCAGCATTAGGTTCTCACGGAGTTGGGGGGCTAGCCTGCCTTCCCGTCCGGAGGACGACAGCAGCAAAAGCAACCGCATTTGGGCAGCCAAGTCCGCCGCCAGTGCGGTTTTGGCGCCTTCAACCGTGTCGTTTTCCACGGGGACCCGAATGCCGTTTAGCGGCAGGCTATGTTTCGCTTCCCCGGCCCAATATTTGTCCAGGCTGTCCATGATGATAATGGGTATGTCCTTGGTCACCACAAACGGCGCGTCCGGCGGCGTGTCGGAAGGGTGGAGCACATCAATCATGATTGGGCTGACGTCACTGTGGCTGACGTGAAAGGTGGCGGCGTTGGGCAAGCTGGTCCCGATGAGGCGCCAAGTCCAATCGGGCGGCGTTGCCTCGTCCTTTCCCGGCTGGATCTCCACAGGGCATGCCAGGTCTTCGGCAATGGTCCTGTCCTCCGGCTCGGTCATTAAGCTTCCTCGGGCTTTGGCTGCAATTCCCATGCAGCATAGACTTGGTCCGGGAGCGTGATGGGACCCACTGCATCCTCATATTCTTTGACGTGCTTGGCGGTCAATAAGGATATGGCCTTTAGCATCTGGGGGCTGACCTTAATCCTTGCCCGCAGAATCGGCTCACGCTCCTCTAATTGCTCGCCAAAAAAGAGAACCGCAGAGTAAAGGCTGCTGAAAATATGCATGGAATCCGAGTAGAAAGTAATCGCTTCCCCTAAAGACCCCTCGGCCTGCTGGGTATCTCCGGGATTCACGTACTGGTCCTCCTGGGGCACCTGGTCTTCGGGCGGCACGTAGGGTCGCTGGATGATTGGCATGGAGTTTCTCCTAACTAGACAAGCCCTCGAACGTCCTGGCGCACCGGCTGGGGCGCTGCCATAACGCGCTCGGAAGGCTGGGGCATTGTGGCGGTAATTATACACTCCCAAAGCATTCGGGCACCCGCATGCCAAATCCAAGCACCAAAAGCAAAACGCCCATGGTGTGCGAGCTTGGACTTTGGCGCACCCGATACAACCTGGCTGCATCCAAGTAATTGGCTGCCACTAGA
>MUCR01000040.1 GCA_002816455.1 SAR202 cluster bacterium Io17-Chloro-G4
AGGCCGCCAGCACCCCAGGTTGTTTTGTCCGACTACTCCGTCCTAGAGCCCATGGGACTAACATGAATGCTGGTACAAAGATTGGGGGCAGGTCAAACGGCTGATAACTTGGGGCCAAACATACTTGAAACGCTGGCCGAAGTGGTGTGATCGGGGTGTGCATTTCCAGAGCTCTAAGTCACGGTAGCCACCGGTAAATTTCGACCAGGTTGAGATACAAAGACCAGAAACCGGCAGCTATTATTCACACCACCGTCACACTACTTCATAAGTTGCTTGTTCTATAAACTGAACGGGATCGAAGAACAAGTTTAATTGACCTTCACGATTGGTTAGTCAGTTGGGGTTCATGAGTCCCGGCAGCGGCGAAAAACTAGCTGCTTCCATTGTGGGTGAGCATATTGGTCCAACAAGACGCTAGACCTGAGGTCAAATCCCAGCCCATGCCTCAACGAGCGATTGAGCTGACGCTCCCTCAGTGGAAGGACGTTTCGGCGCTGAGTTTCTCCTCTGTTGCCGTCAACGGGACAGCAGATGAACCGGAGACGGCCATCGGCCCGTTGGAAATAGCCGAACAAATTCAAGAGACCAGCCGTCTGGTCTCTATTGGCGAGCTAACCTCGGGCGTGGCTCACGAAATCAATAATCCTCTCAGCATTGTGGCAGGTTTTGCCGAATTGATGATGGATTACTCACTGCCCCATCCCTTCCAGGACTACGTTCAGAAGATTTACGATGAGAGTCATCGGGCTGCTAATATAGTTCAGAACTTGCTGGAGTTTTCCAGAAAGAGCGAGGTTCGCAGAGAATTTAAGAGCGTGCAGTTCGTGATTAGGCGGGCATTAGAACTGAAGCAGCACGAGTTTAGGCTGAAAAACATCGAGATTGTTACTGATTGGCCCAGAAACTTGCCACGCACCATGATTTACGAGCGCCAACTCACCCAGGCGGTACTGAACGTCCTGAACAATGCGGAGCAAGCTTTATCTAATTTCCATAAATCGGGTCAGTTGCCTGGCGACCTCACCAGCTGTATCACGATAAGAGCACGCGCGTCCGCTGGCCAATTGTTGATCAAGATTTCGGACAACGGACCTGGAATGCCTCAAAGTCATCTCGACAGGATATTCGATCCGTTTTTTACCACAAAGGGAGAAGGCACCGGATTAGGTTTGAGCGACTGCCGCCGGATAGTAGAACTTCATGGGGGCAAGATGTGGGCGGAAAGCCATTTGGGTAGCGGCAGCGCCTTTTTTATGCTAATTCCGGTCTTGCGTCTGGATTCGCAATAGCTGGGATTGAGGGTCTAAATATCGACTCTCTGGATTCTTAAATTAATATTGAAGCCTGATTGGTAGTTCAACCATTAGCGACCTGCCCTGCCAATTTGCTGCCCCGAACACCGCCAGTCCGTGATTCTGGCGTATTTCGACTCTCCTCCGACTCCATGTCCAGGAGCTATTCAACTGGGCGTTTAACCCCATCGGTGTTTACGGTGTTTCACACCACCGTGTTTAACTCCACCGTGTTCCCGCTGACCACCATCGAAAAATCCGTTACCGAGTGTGTCACCCGATAATTATCGTGCGTATACCATTCTAATGGAGGATGACCTCCGCAGTGGACAGTTGGAGAAGATCATTTGCTTAATCAACAGCTGCCTGTTTTGAACGCCTCCCTCCTTCACCGCTGTGCTTCCCTAGCCATGCACATATCTTTAGCACTAATGTTTTTAACCTGCCCCGGTAATTGAGATTCGCCGGAGCCTCACATGTTCCTCACCCGTGTTTAGTAACATAAATGATATAAATCGACCCGAGCAGTCCAGGCACCACAGGGGGTTAAGCGCGGTTGGCGCCATAACCTCCCCTTAATCCCCTCCTTCGTAAGGAAGGGAGATGACCAGTTAGGCCCCAACACAGTTGCTTGCTCAAAAACACCCTTCCCTTAAATGACTTTAATCCGGCGCAGTCTCAGAGAATTGGACACCACTGACACGGAACTGAATGCCATTGCCAAGGCCGCCAGGACCGGGTTCAAGAAGCCACGGTCCCCGAAGAAGAAGTCCAAACTGCCCGGAACTCCGCCCAGGGTATCGAATACGGGGTATAAGACACCCGCAGCCACGGGGATTAGCATCACGTTATAAAAGAAGGCCCAGAACAGGTTTTGCTTGATGGTCCGGATTGTCTGGCGGCTTAGGTGAAAGGCCGTCAGCACGCCTCCCACGTTCCCCCGCATCAGAGTAATGTCCGCCGACTCCATAGCCACGTCGGTGCCGGTGCCCATGGCCATGCCCACGTCGGCTTGGACCAGTGCGGGAGCGTCGTTGATGCCGTCTCCCACCATAGCCACCGTCTTGCCTTCCGCCTGCAATGCCCGGATCACTTCCACCTTGTCTTGGGGCAGGACTTCCGACTCCACGCGGTCCACGCCGAGTTCCGAAGCGACCGCCGCCGCTGTGCGAGCATTGTCGCCGGTCAGCATGACAACTTCCAATCCCAGCTGCTGCAGTTTGGCTACTCCATCTTTCGCATCTGGCTTTAGCGTGTCGGCTACGGCGATCAATCCGGCGGCGGACCCGTCTATCGCCACAAATATCGGCGTCTTCCCTTGCCCGGCTAACTCCTCCGCCGAATCCGCCAGTCCGTTCATATATACGGAGGCGGACTCCATCAGCGCCAAGTTACCCACCAAGAGGTCGTTTCCATTGACCCGGCCTTCAATTCCCCGCCCCGGTATAGCCTGGAAACCGTTCACCGCAACCAGCTCCAGGCCCCGCTCTTGGGCCTCACGGACAACCGTCTGTCCCAGCGGATGCTCCGAGAGCAGCTCAGCCGACGCCGCCAATCGTAGGATGTCGCCTTCCGAAGTCCCGCTTGAAATTACATCGGTCAGCACCGGCTGGCCCTGAGTGAGGGTCCCGGTCTTGTCCAACACCACCGTGTTTACGCGGTGAGTAATCTCCAGCGCTTGGGCGCCCCGGATTAATACTCCGTGCTCGGCGCCTTTTCCTGTGCCCACGATTATGGCCGTAGGCGTAGCCAGCCCCAAGGCACAGGGGCAAGCAATGATCAAGACCGTCACTAATACCAACGTCGCCAAGGTCAGTGCAGGCGCCGGACCGAGGAACATCCATATCAAGAACGATAACAGGGCTATCCCCAAGACCGCAGGAACAAAATAAGCGGCCACCCGATCAACCAAATGCTGAATAGGGGCCTTAGAGCCTTGGGCATCTTCAACCAGCCGGATAATTTGAGCCAGCACCGTATCCTGACCCACATTGCTGGCTTTGAACCGGAATGCGCCTTGCTTGTTCAACGTTGCGCCGTAGACCAAGCTCCCTAGTTGCTTGTCCACCGGCATACTTTCCCCGGTCAGCATGGACTCGTCGACCGAGGAGTATCCTTCGGTCAATTCCCCATCCACAGGCACTTTCTCGCCGGGGCGTACGAGCACGACCTCTCCGGGCGCCACAGAGTCCACCGGAACGTCTAGCTCCTGACCGTGCCGAACGACTCTGGCAGTATTGGGTTGCAAGCCTATCAGCCGCCGGATCGCGTCTGAAGTTCGCCCCATCGCCCGGGCCTCCAAGAAACGCCCCACCAGAATCAATGCGATGATTATGGCTGCGGTGTCAAAGTAGACGTCTGTGGCGATATCATTGTCCACCAAAATCCGGGGTGAAATTGCATCCAGCAGTATTACCACTGCACTGTAGCCATAGGCCACGCTGGTGCCGATGGCGATCAAGGTATGCATGTTGGCCGTGCCGTGGCGCAAAGCGGGCAGCCCTGAGGAATAGAAGGTCCAGCCTGCCCAAAATTGGACCGGGGTGGCCACCGCCCACAACAAGAAGGGGTAGAATGAACGGTCTAGAAATCCGTCGACCCAAGGGAATCCGCCAAAGGCGCCCAGAAAGAGGAGAATAGCGCCGGTTGCCGCCAAGGCCAATCGGTTCCGCAAGGCGCGGATTTCTTTGACCTTGGACAACCGGTCCAACTCCTCACGGCCATCCCGAAGCCCGTTATCAATCCCTTCCACCCGGTACCCGGCCTCCTCTACGGCCGCCGTGAACTCATCCTGACCGGTGGCGCCAGCATAGTATTTTATGGTGGCCTTTTCTGTGGCCAGGTTGACGGATGCTTCAGTTACGCCGTCAACCTTGGCGATAGCGGATTCCACGTGAAAAACGCAAGATGCGCAAGTCATGCCGCCTACGTTCAGCGTCATTGTGTCGTGGGGAATCTTGTACCCGGCCTGGGAAACGGCTTCGGCCAGCCGCTCCACCGGCACATCGGCGCCTTCAATCTCAACCACAGCCTTTTCTGTAGCCAGGTTCACCGTGGCGGTGCTGACGCCTTCCACGCCGTTCAGTGCGCCTTCAACGTGGAAGACGCAGGATGCGCAGGTCATCCCTTCCACTGGAAAGGTCAGTTTCCGCACGTCTTGGCTTTTTGCTCCGGTTACCGCCAAACTATTACTCTATGTCCTTTCTTACCAGGATCAAGCCTGAACAAGGTTAAACACCATCCAGCAATACTGCTTTGCTTTTGGTCGCATTTATTCGAACTTGCCTGACCGGTTGGTACTCTTCCGCTTCGAAGAACTCTTTAGCTCGCTCGAAGCTGGGAAATTCCAGTATCACCAGGCGTTTTGGAGCCCAATCTCCTTCCAGCACCTCAATTTCGCCCCCTCGGGCCAAGTACTTGCCACCGTATTTGGCGACCATCGGTGGCGCTAGTTCACGGTATTTTGCATAATCTTCCGCATTGGTCACTTCAATGTCCACTATCACGTAAGCTGCCATGAATCTCTCCTTGATTGTGCGGGGTTTACCGCCAATCGGATTCGCGGTTCACGTATCTTACTTGTTGGCCAAGATATACAGGTCTTTGAGTTCGCCCACGACTTCGTCTTCTCGCCCCGTTTTGATGCCGTCGATTACGCAAGAGTGCAGATGGCCTTCCAAGAGAATGCCTTCCATTTTCTCAATGGCCCGCCTGACCGCATAAGTCTGTTTGAGCACATCCACACAGTATTTATCTTCATCCAGCATCTTGCGTATGCCGGTGAGGTGACCTTCTATGTAGCTAAGCCGCTTTAGAGCCTCGCTTTTACTATCAGATGCCATAAGGCATTTCCTCTCTGTGCCGAATTTTTCCGGGGAGCCTCTTCGTCAGTAAACCCATACCCCATGGAGGTGGGTTTACTAATTAATTGTATGACAGGCTCAGCGTCCCGTCAAGCCGAAAGAGCACTAAGTATTTAATGGGCTGCCTATTCGTCATTCCGGCCCTTCCCCTTCCGCCGAAGGGCGCGCAGCGAAAGGCGAATCTAGGAAATGTCTCCAGCGGACGGATTCCTGGACACCGGCCTACGCCGGTGAGACGGGTACTGTCTCGAAGGAGGCTAGCACACAATCCATCGCCTTACGGATTGACAGTCTATCCCGGCTTCACTATGTTATGTTACGGCTTCCGGTTTACGGTAAATTCTTCTCGTGTATAGGAGTTATGCGTGGCTTTTGGTTGGGCGATTATCGGCACGGGCATGCATCCTCACCTCAAAGCGGCCCCAGCTATGGACCTGGCGAAGGGCGCCGAGCTCGTAGCCGTGTACAGCCGCAGTCAAGAAAGGGCCGAGACCTTTGCCGAGACCCACGACGCTATGGCAGCGTACGACTCTGTAGATGGTTTGCTCAAAGACTCCCGAGTCGATGGTGTGTTCGTGGCGTCGCCTAATGCGCTGCACGCAGGGCACACGCTGCAAGCCGCTCGGGCGGGCAAACACGTGCTCGCGGAAAAGCCATTGGCCACCACGGTGGAAGACGCCCTTTCCATGGTCCGGGAGTGCCGGGCTGCCGGAGTGAAGTTCGGAACGGGCTTTGAGTTGCGGTTCAACCCCGGTCATGTGCTCGCTCGCAAGGTGATTTCCCAGGGCTCCATTGGCAGGATCAGCTTGGCCCAAGGCCATTGGGGCCGGGGAACCCGGGGCGAAAGGTTCCATATTCCCCGGACTGAACTCCGAGGTTGGTGGGAGCAACCGGAACTTATGGGCGACGCATCGGTGATTGTGGGCCTAGGGGTTCACGTCATAGACCTCTTTCGCTTCCTGCTGGATGAAGAGGTTATTGAGGTCACGGCCATGACCGACGGCCAAACACAACAACAACCCCTGGAACATATAGCCACAATGTCACTGAGGATGGAGAGCGGGATAATCGCAACCGCGTCTTGTGGGCGCATGTTGCCCGACACGCTAAACGACTTCTCAGTGTACGGCACCGACGGCAGGATCACGGGCAGGGCCACGGTTTGGGAAGCGCAGATGGGCAGTATCCAAGTGACCAGCGAGTCGGTCAACATGAACCACGTGTATCCCTACGATTATCTGGCGAATTTTGTAGGTGAAATTGAGGATTTCCAACAAGCCGTGAAACAGGACCGGGATCCCGCAGCCACGGGGATTGACGGCCTTAGAGTGACCCAAGTGACATCCGCAGCGATCGAGTCTGCCCGTACCGGACGCGCCGTTAAGCTGGAGCCCTTGACCATCTAGGCTGCAATGGGCAAGGACCCGACTGCCAGTTTTGAGGGAAATCCCCGTTACTCGTACCGGGGTTCGGTGTCCCTGGGAATGCCGAAAGCGTGCTTCCCAATCACTTCCAAGGCGTCGAAACCGCCGATGGGGTGCATGGGCCCGGCCCGAACGTCCCGGTAGTATCGCTCTAGGGGAAGATGTTTCGACAGGGCCGCTCCGCCCACCATATCCACAGCTTTGTCCACCACGTTCACGGCGGTACGAATGCAGAAATACTGAGCGGCAATAGCTTCCACCACCATTTGATCGTCTCTGGCTTCAGGATTTGATAGGCGCTGCGCAATATCCTTTTGCACTGCCCAAGCTGCTTGAAGCCCAATGTCCATCTCCGCCGCCAAGAACTGATGCCCGGGGTAGTAGCTTTCGGGGCGCTTAAATGGCATACGGGTGCGGTTTTTTGTATAGTTGATGGCGAAATCCCGAGCCGCCCGGGCAATGCCGATGTAGATGCTGGCAAAAGACCCGCCGTGCCAAGCGAATAGCAACCGTTCGAATTGGCCCCACTCCCAGGTGGGGTGGCGAAACACTTCATTCTCCGGGATCATCAAGTCTTCAAACACCCAACTATGGCTGCCACTGGAGCGCATTGCCATGACGTTCCAGTCGTTCTGGCACACTATGCCCGGAGTATCTATAGGAATGATGAAAATCAGCCCAACCTCCCCTTCATCGGGGTCGTTGTAAATGGCGGTGCTGGCGAACAGGTCCGCCCCGGGGCTGTTGGTGCCGAAGGAGTGACGGCCGTTGATACGGAACATGCCATTTTCTTTTTCCGCCCGCACCGTGGTGTAGCCCAAGCCGGTGATCCCTTTTAGGCTGTCTACTTGAGGGTCAGTAAAGCAGCCTGAACAAATCAGCTTATTGCCCGCTATTTGCTCGAGCAGGCTGGTCACATGGTCGTTGCCCGTCTTGTAGAGTTCGGTGATCATCCATGGCAAGGCCAAGTGCATGTTCATGGACAGTGCGGTAGCGCCGTCTCCCCTGGCAAGCCGTTCTTGAGCTACACAGATGTCCAGCAGGTCCCCACCGCCACCGCCCATGGCCTCCGGGATAGCCATGTTGCTATACCCCGAATCTTTCATGTCCTGGTAGTTTTCGTGGGGAAAGCTGCCCTCTTCGTCGTATTTAGACGCTCGATCAGCGAACACGTTGGCATGTGTTGCCGCCATGTCGAACCATTTTTGTTGAGACGCTGTGAGTTGATCCGGCATATACCCTCTCTGTTCTTTCCCCGAGCAGCCACTTGGTGTATCAGGCCAATTTGCCCAGTGGCGGACATTCTAGCGCAGCAGTTAGCCTCAAGCAAGTGAGATTATTGGTAGGGCGGAAACGAAATTCGCTCTTTGACTAGCGGGGCGTCAGGGTGAGGCTAGAGCTAACTCTGTAGCCAATCGACCATTGGGCGTTTCAACGCCACCGTACGCGTTCCGGCCGTCCTAACAACCGTCCCCGAGTTGGACAGGGCCGTCAATATCGCAGCGGAGAGGGAACCGCGCAAGTGATAGCGGCGCTCCGTCCAATCCAAACAGCCATAGGCGAAAGGACGGCGCTGGGCAGCGGCGGTAGGCAAATCCACACCCAGTCCTAATAGGGCGCGCTCCCCGTCGCTGGTCAAGTGGTACGAGGGCTTGGTGCCCTCTTCTACCCGAAACCAGCCCCGGCTCAGCATCTCTTCAAGCAGGTCGACGCCCGCTACCCCAGCCAAGTGGTCGTAACAGGTGCGGGCCCGGCGCAGGTCTGAATCCCGCCGCACTTCCCTGGATGCCTGAGCGCTTCTGGCCGCCAAATTTCCTGGACTCTCCACGTTTCGGTTCACTTTAAATCCTTCCCTTTCTATACGCCCAGACTTGGTCAGGGGACTTCAACCGGCGGAGATTAAGAGCAAGCGGGGCGGCCATCAAGACGCGCCCCGTTAAAGCCTGCGATGCGGTGTTTTCAGCCTCCGCCCAATGCGGGAAGGAAATGCACCTCGCTGTTTTCCTCGACCCGCTCCAACAGTCCCAGTTGGCTAGTTTCGCCGTCTATGATGACCGCTATACCAGGCAATAGGTCAATGCCGTTTTCGTCGCACAATCGCTCACGGATGCCGGGATAGTCGGCTTCCAGATTGTTAATTATCTGTCTAACCGATCCGCCGGCGACGCGTACGGTTTTATGCCCCCCGGTAATGACCTGCATCCTTGCGGGTATCCAAACTTCCGGCACTTTTATATTGTCCAAGCGAACTATGCAAGCTGGCTAGGCAAGCCGAGCCGCCGGTTAATTCCCCAGATTAATTCCCGGATTATTTCCCATTTTATTTTTTCGCACCCCAGATCGCGTCTAGAACCCGGCCAGGGGTTATGGGCAACTGTTCCATTCTGGCGCCGATGGCCCTGGAGACTGCGTTGGCGAGCGCCGGCAGAGGAGGAACGATGGGCACCTCGCCGATACCCCTCACGCCGTAGGGATGAGCCGGATTGGCTATTTCAACTATCACCGTGTCAATCATCGGCAGGTCCAAACTGACGGGCATACGGTAGTCCAAGAAGGTGCTGTTAACCATGTTGCCCTGGTCGTTGAAAAAGTATTCTTCGTTAAGCGCCCAGCCGATGCCCTGCACGGCGCCTCCCTGAATCTGGCCTGCCGCATAGTCCGGGTGAACGGCCTTGCCCACATCCTGTACAGCCGTGTAGCGCAGCACTGTAATTTTGCCCGTATCCGGGTCCACTTCCACGTCGACTATGTGAGTGCCAATGCACGGGCCGGCGCCGCCTGGGTTTACT
This sequence comes from SAR202 cluster bacterium Io17-Chloro-G4, assembly GCA_002816455.1. GTDB lineage: Bacteria > Chloroflexota > Dehalococcoidia > Lucifugimonadales > UBA3495 > UBA1141. Next base: position 9,372 of record MUCR01000040.1, read on the forward strand.
CCGGCGCTGCCGGTTATGGGCCCTCCCGTGGCGTTTTGCCGTGCCGCCAATTGCTTGAAGGTCATCTTCAACTCGTTATCAGACTTGTGCTGCAAGACTCCGTTTTCGTATTCAACGTTTTCGGGGGCAATCTCCCAGATTTTCGCCGCCCGTTCCACCATCTGCTGCCTCACGTCCATGCCAGCCTCGTAGGCAGCCCAACCCGACTTAAAGGTCGCTCCGCTGCCACCGCTGTTGGAAGTGAATCCGACCGAATCTGTGTCCGCCACGGTGGGCCGGACATCTTCCACGGGGATGCCCAAGACCTCTGCCAGCTGCTGGGCCAAAGTCACCCGCGTACCGCTTAGGTCCACCGAGCCTTCAACCAAGTTGACGGTGCCATCCGAATTAACGATGGCCGAGGCGCTGGCCGGTCCGGTGTTGTTGGGCCAGAATCCGCTGGCCACGCCGCGGGCCCGGTTTGGGCCATCCAGAGGCGCCGAATAGTGCGGGTGCTCCTTGGCCGCTTGTAAGGTCTCCACGAAGCCGACCTTGGGGAACAGGGGGCCTGTGATCCGGCGTGTGCCCTCTTTAGCGCTGTTAAGCAGCCTGAATTCTAAGGGGTCCATGCCCAATTTTTCGCAGAGATCATCGATTGCCGTCTCCATCGCGAATGCCGATTGGGGAGAGCCGGGGGCTCGGTATGCGGCCGACTTGGGCCGGTTAAGCACCACGTCGTAGCCTTCCAAGTATGCATTGGGGATTTCATAAGGGGCGTACATGCACATGCAACCGGGGGTGACGGGTGCGCCGGGAAATGCCCCAGCTTCGTAGACCAAATGGGCTTCAGCAGCCGTTAGCTCGCCTTCTTTAGTGGCGCCCAATTTTACTTTGATGTAGGTTCCCGACGCAGGGCCCGTAGCCTCGAAGACCTCACCACGGGTCATGGTGAGTTTAACCGCCCGGCCTGCTTTGCGGGCCAACGCAGCCGCAACCGGCTCCAAATACACTATTCCCTTGGCGCCGAAGCCACCGCCTATCTCCATGGGTATTACCTTGATGGTAGAGAGGGGAATCCCCAACAACCGGGAACTCTGTTCCCTAACGCTGAAGTGGCCTTGGGTGCTTGACCAAATGGTCAAGCTGCCATCGGCTTGCCACATTGCGGTGGCTGCATGGGGTTCGATGTAGCCTTGGTGGACCGGCGAGGTTCGGGTCTCTTTTTCTACAATTACGTCAGCTTGCTTGAAGCCCTTCGAGATGTCCCCGGCGCTGAACTCGAAATGGTTGGATATATTGGAGCCCTTGGACGTGTCGTCATCATCCTTCAGGCCGCCGGGGCGCAGCAATGGATTCGACAGAGTGGCCAGCCGCTCGTGAAGCAGGGGCGCATCATCCTTCATGGCCTCCTCTGCGGTGACCACGGGTTGCAGGACTTCATACTCAACGTTGATCAGAGACAGCGCTTCCTCGGCCACGTGCGGGCTGGTCGCCGCAACGGCCGCCAACGCATGGCCTTTGTAGAGCACCTTGTCTCTAGCCATTACGTTGTTGCTCAGAAAGCCCAAATTGTGAATCGCGCCTTCGGCCAAGTCCACCACCCTCCGAGAGACTTCGGGCAAGTCGGCGGCGGTCACCACGGCGTAGACACCGTTCAGGGCCTCGGCTTTGCTAGCGTCTATTTTCTTGATCCTGGCGTGGGGATGGGGACTGCGCAGAATTTTTCCGAACAACATCCCAGGCAAGTCGGTGTCAATCCCGTATTGGGCTCGGCCGGTGACCTTATCCATACCGTCGTGTCGTATGGGACTGGTGCCGACGACATTAAATTCCTGGTTGGAGAGCACGGCATTAGGCTGATAATCCGGCATTCATGGCCTCCGTGGGGATTTGGTATTAATAGCTCAATATTCCAGAGTAAATGTGCCTGCCAGGCGATATTGGATATATTATCATAAAATGAAGCTGCCCCTGGAGTATCGGTAAATTCGATACAACACATGAACCGGGACGCGGATTATGTAAATCCAATTTTCGAGAAGCGATTTGGGGAGTTAGAAATCAGTTGATGTTAGGCACGCCACGGGATGACATCATGCTTATCGACAACATTTAGGACTTCTACCCAGCAGCAATGCACATTGGCCACGGCTGTTAAATGCGGACCGAGCTGCAGTTCTTCATTCAATTTAAATTCGGTCAAATTAAATCCGGTCAAATTAATCCGGCCGAATTAATCCGGCAACTTAATCCGGGCCGCGCCCCGATTGGTACCAGTGATCCCAGGGATTACGACGGCGCCGAGAGGGTATTATGGGTTCCCTGATCATTAATTTATAACCGGCAATTAAAACTACCCCGGCGATAAACCCGCCCACGTGAGCCATGAAAGCCACGTTGGCCCCAGCGGATAACCCGAGAGCGCCCAGGCTGTTTATGATTTGAAGCAAGAACCAAATGCCCAGGAAAATCAACGCCTGTAATTCCACCACCGTGATGAAATAGAAGATTACCAGGGCTTTTATCCGGTTGAAGGGATATAAAAGCAGGTAGGCTCCCATGACGCCCGCTATGGCCCCGCTGGCGCCAACCAATGGGGACTGAGAGTCAGGTTCAATAGCGAAATGGCTGAGAGTCGCCACGATCCCTGACACCAGATAGAAAATAAGATACTTGAAGTGGCCCAATCGGTCTTCGATGTTGTCGCCGAATACCCACAAGAAGGCCATGTTGCCGGCAAAGTGGAATAACCCGCCGTGGATGAACATGGATGAAAAAATAGTGGCCCACGTCGGCAGTGGGGATTCAATATCAACCGCCGTTCTTCCCAGCCCCAGTTGGGTGAACCCCTCACCGGAGCTTAGCTCTTGCGGGATGAACCCCCATTTGAGGAAGAAAACGAAAGCGTCCGGGCTGTTGCCGCCCCAAAGATAGCCGCCCCCTGCCAGCTGGAGAGCATAAAGAAACACTAAGGTGTTGATGCCGATGAGGACGATGTTGACGATTGGACGGGAGCGGCGCTGGACGTCCCTATCGGAAAAGGGAATCAAGTTGCCGCCAACTCTCTAACGGCTTGGTCTGAAATACTTCCGGTTGGCGAAGCTGGACCTATCGGCGCAGCGGAGCCACGGCAGAAACTCAAAGAGCCAGGTCCGCGGCGGCATGTGAGACGACGTCCGCAGCGGTTTTAGTCCCCATTTTGTCCATGTTAATCATCATGTGGTACAGAGTGGGGTCGTTGGGGCTGACCTTGAAGAATCTCTGGAAATAAGCCACCCGAGCCACCTCCAACTCCTCCACGTAGACCTCCGCCTCATCCTGTTCCAAATGCTCGCGCTCCATCAGCGTTTGGACCCTCACCTCCAACGGCGCCATCAGGCCGACGTGCATCACGCCAGGGGTGTCAGCCAGGATGATATTGGCGCCCCGGCCAATGATCACTACGTTGCCTTTTTGATACAGGTCCTCCAATACCTTGGTGGTGGCGTCAATGAATGCTTTGTCGTCGACCTTCGCCGCAGTAGCCGAGGTTTCCCCGGCCAATTCTGCGTATGTTTCCGGAGGCAGGCTGTCTAGGCCCCGGCCGAAATAGGGTTCGCCGCTAACTCCGGACATGGCCGAGCGTTCCAGCATGTTTTGTAAAAACTGGCCTACCCGGTCCCGGAACCGGACTACCCGCTGCTCTTTATCCACCAATGCGCCCACTGGCTTACCCACTATTCTGGCCGCTTCCGCTGTGACCATGCGGTCCACGAAGCTCAGCTCCAACTGTTGAGAAACCAGTTGGCCGATGGTTACAGCTCCGCTACCACTGGGGCCATTGATTGTTATAACCGGCATCATAACCTCCCTTCATCCAGGCGGATTTAACCAGAGAAATGGCTGCCGATTCAAAACGGGGCCCTGCTATCGAATTTTAGCAGCCCCGGTATTCTTATATGTTCGCCTGTTTGTGTGGCGGATTATCGTCACTAAAACCATCCAACCGGGCTACTAGGCGCCGCTCATTAAATTTGACCGGCGGCGCACGTATTCGTCAGTTAGCAGGCCCATAGCCAGTGAGTCGAACCATTCTCCGTCTTTCGGGTGAGTTTTCCTCAGGTGGCCTTCCAGAACGAACCCGATGTGGCGGAACATCTGAAGGGCATGCTCGTTGTACTCTGGAATATCGGCCCAAACTCGGTGTAGCTCGCAGGTATTAAAGGCTTCGTCCAACAAGCGAATCAGACCCATGGTGCCGTAATGTTGGTGCCACAAATCCTTTTGACCGATAAGGATAAATATCTGGGCTTCTTGGAGCCGCCATTCGATCGCGAGTTGGCCCTCGCCGATGTGCTGGCCGTCTTTGGTGTAGATTGAGTAAATCTTGCGATCTTCGTCCTCGAAGATGCGCTTCCACTCATCTTCGGACGAATTAATAGCTTGCTGAGGCGAGTACCCGTGGTGAAGTGCTACGCCGTCGTCGCCGCACCCGTACCAAAGGGAGTTGACCTCTTTATCGCTGAGCCAATCGGCCATCTGCTGGATGTCTTCGCGAACTGGCTGTACCAGGGAGATTTCCGGAAGCATTTCTCATCCCTCTACTCAACTGGAAATGGTCAACTAAAATCGCCCAGTTGAGGTGGCTATCTGATCCAGGAATTTCGTAGCCAGGACGCGATCCTGAAGACTATCAGATACTATCGCGATTCGAGATTTTTGATATTATATCAACC
>MUCR01000041.1 GCA_002816455.1 SAR202 cluster bacterium Io17-Chloro-G4
CTGGTCTGGCGCACCGGCTCACTGGTCTGGCGCTCGAGCTCAATTGAAGTCGAACGAATCTAGAAATTCCAATCTTAGACTACCGAAGTCCCAAACTTCAGCGTTGATGAATTCCCGCGCCTCTGCACAGAACCGACACACACCTAAATTAAGCAATCCTTCAGCTGTTTGGATAACCCAGTGATGACGGCAAGTTTCTACTTCTGCATCTTGCAACATGAGCGCCTCCCATTGGGACTGCCACCAGGTTATGGAAACTGGAGGCGATTAAACATGTCGCTGCCATGCAAAATTGTGAGGAAATTCCCGAATCGGCCGTAATAATTTTTGTTTAATAGTCGCCAGCCACTCGTACTATCGGCCGATAACATTTAGACATATCCACCGATGGCAGCAATAAAGTGTCCGTGTAATATTCAACTAGCAAACAGAAGGGGGTGCAGTCATGAAGAAGCGATTGATTAAGAGCGCGGACAAAAAGGTCTTCGGCGTTGCTGGCGGCGTGGCAGAGTATTTCGACATAGAACCAAATTTGGTGCGCGTCGGGTTCGTCGTATTGGGTGTTTGCTCATTGCTGGTTGCAGTCGTGGCGTATTTAGGGTTGGCCGTCGTGATGCCGTCACACTCAATCGCAACAGAGGATTCGGACCCAGCGGCAGAACTGTAGAGCTAATATATGCCAACAAAATCTGGGCTCATACAACTAGGCATTCCGGTCACATTGTTGGCTATTTTCCGCTTGGCCCAAGCCCGGATTTAGTCCGATAGCGGGATGGTCGCCGAAATTCTAGGTTCATCGCCCACCGACTTAGTTGTGTGGCCCTGGCCGGTGAGGTCCTCCGCCAGCGTTACGTGCCCTGGTCCAAACCGATGGACCGTTCCATCTCCCAGGCCGATCTCAACTTCACCGGACACCGTGATGACGTATTGACGTCGGGGTGCGTTGTGCCAATCGACAAATCGACCCGATGGTGATTCGCGAAATGAGATGCTGGCGGTAGCAGCTGGGTCCCCCAGATTGGGGTGAGAAGTCAGGTCCAACTCCTCGATATGGGATTGACCGTCTTCGCCGGTGTAGAGTCTGATAATACTCATAAGGTCCTCTTGGATAATCTATTTTTTCTTGGGTTCTGCCGCATCATTACTAGCTTGTCTCTAATCTAGTGCGTTTCGGTTTCCAAGGTCCCGGTGGCCCGTCCACCGGCTTGCACACTAGGCAATCTCTGAAGCCAGCAGCAAACGCAGCATCTATGTCTTTGAACGGCTTGCGGTGCTCTGGCTTGGTCCGTCTACCTGGTGGGCAATTGGGGCGACAGAATATGCGTGTTGTGGTGCAGGCATTCAGCATCGGAGCTACTCCGGCTTGGCATCTACCACAGTTTGGGTAGTCTCGTAAGCCCGAAATTCTATCATAACCCTTAGATTACGCGGAAAATGCTCAGTTGTTCGATTGCAGAAATGCGCTTACCTTCTGGGCAAACGGTTCCCGGTTGTAGTTGTTGAAAAGGATTATGGCATTTCGCACCGGGTCGCCGCCGAACATCCTCTCGTACAAAACCTGTCGGCCACTAAAAGAACTGCACGAGACATCCCAAGCCAAATGGAACAGATTGGCCCTATCCCGGGCGCTGGCCGTGTCCGTAGCTAGGTATCGGTTCATTTCATCCGCCAACGGCGTGTCGAAGTCGGCGTCCGAGGGCAAAGCCATAAGGCTGCTGGTCCCTAATAGCTGAATTATCTCCATCATTCTAGGGTAAATTGTCCGGCCAAACAGGGTACGGCCTGCCCCGAGTGGTCCGATGGCGGGGGAGGTGAATCCCCACTGATTCAGGGCTGCATCAGCCTCGGATGCTCGCAGACAAGCCCGAAGTGTCTCCCGATAGGTGATCATCTCTCCAATCCGCTCTTGTACATGAGGGATGGTGCCTGAACCCAGGGTTTTTACCACCAAGTCCGCCAAACCTAGAACGAACTCCGCTTTCACCGCGCACCGAGTCAAGATTTGATGGCCGGTATGAGCGTTGGAGCCAGTAGCATCGCCATATTTGTTGCACAATGTCACATCCCCCAGCAAAAAAACCCGCTCCCAAGGTACTAGCACATCGTCGAAAAACACTGTCGCATCCATTTCTTCAAAACGGGAGCCAAGGGGATGGTCGAAGTGAGAACCGCCCATGTCTAGGCTCTCCCGACACAAGAACTTCACTCCGTGACTGTCGCAGGGAATGGAGAACGAGAAGGACTGGCGCTTGGCTTCTTCACTCAACTGATGGGATCCCACGGGATAGATGGCGATCTCGTCGGAGATGGGACCCAACGTTGCCAACAGCCGACTACCCCGCACTACGATCCCAGCGTCTGTTTCTTTGACGACAGACAAGGCCACGCTCTCGCTGAGGGTATCTACCAGGGTGGGGTTGCGAGTCCGTTGCAGGTTTATCAGGGCATGGGTAAGCGTAAGATCGTTCTCGCGGATGTATTCATAGTAATTAATCATGTTTTGCTTGAACTCGGGCCGGTCCTGAGCGTAGTAATCCGCAGCTCCCGCCCAAGCACAGAATATGGCATTCAAGAAATCAGGCGTCCGGGCCATCATGCCGCAACTAGCCCAGGCCCAATGCTCCATCATTTCCCGTTTCCGCACTAGGTCTTCGCTGCTGTGCGGGATCAGGAATGACAGACCCACCGGCTGGCCGGAGCTAGGAGAAGTGTAGGTCATTTCATCCCGCAACGCTGGGTTATGCTGCATGTCGTACAGCGCGGCAATCGACTTAACACCGTTGCGAAAGGCAGGATGAGTGGTCACGTCATCTACCCGCTCGCCGGAAATCCACACTTCCCTGGGCCGCTCTTTAAGCCCGGAAATGTACTGCTCGCCCGTACGCGCTGGCATTAGGTTTTCCTCCCAATGGGTTTCGATTTCAGAATGATTCTATGGAGCCCAATGCCCAGTAACTGATTAGTTGATCCGGTAGACTCGCACAGCCGTGTCGTGGAACATGTCGGCCCGCTCGGATGCCGAGTAACCCTGAGACACACGCTTGAAAGCGTTGTACATGACATTATAGGAAAACGACACTTTGTCCACTGGGAAATTGCTCTCAAACATGCACCGGCTGGGACCGAACTTCTCTATGCAGTAGTTCATAAACGGAGCAATTCCATGAGCGATTTCTTCGGAGCCTACCGGCTTGTCGCACGTGTGCCAGTCGAAACCGATGCGCGGCATGCCGACTCCACCCAGCTTCATAACGATATTGGGGACTTCCGCAACCGCGTCTACCCCAGACTGCCAGGCCGCCATCACCTCATCCTCTTGGACACCGTATGGTCCGGTGCGCATCAGACCTCCCAAGTGATTCAACACGATGGTCAAATCTGGAACCGCCTTGGCAAATTTCGCCAATTCAGTCATCTGTGGGAAATACATCGCAGTCTCATAGCACAATCCCATATCCGACAGCACCTTAGCTCCAGCTTTATACTCCTCATGCGCCAAGACACGCTCGATCTCTCGGTTTTCCACCTCTGGATGGGGGTCCCAACCGACGGAATGACGGATGCCACGGAAACGGCCAGGGCTGGCTGCCTGCAATGCTTCCAGCACAGGCTTGACCTGCTGCCCCAGCTTAAGGTCGGCGCGGCCAATTATTGCTGCCGCTGGTCGGCCTGGGCCGTGTTGACCGGAAGCCCCCTCCACCGCCAAAGCTTCGACAAATTCCACTTCGCCGACAGAACGCATCTCTTCTGGCCCGTCAGAGCGGTAGCTGGACCTTGCCTCAATGAACACGGTGGACTTTACGTTGTGGCCGCTGTTAATATCATCGGCTAATTCCGGGAGCAGGTAGCGCTGGTAATCAATGGGTTCTGGTCGGGCTTCCCAGAAGTGATGGTGCGAATCGCAGATAGGAATTTCCGGCTCTAGGGTAGCTTCTTCGGTTTGCGCTAACCATTCGTTACCTCTCAAGACCATCATCACTCCTCAATCCGGCTATTTTGCGGCCAATACTAACATATACGCAGCGTGTTGTTGAGCCTAAGAAACGGTCATACAGGCAGGCAACAGAGCGGTTCGCATCCGGGTGGTTTTCGGTGGAATCTCGCTTGCGAAGTTACGTGTAACTCTCGACGATGTAGTCGGGTTGCGGGCGGTTTTATTTCGACACGCCAGGCGGTTCCCCAAAGGGAGATAAATCGAGGTTTACGTGATTTCATCTTCTCGCAGGCAGACCGCCTCCAGCATGAAGCCTTCTGGATCAAGCCAGAATGTAGCGTAATAATTGGGGCGATATTGCGGAAACTGCCGGGGTGGATGAATTACCTCAGAGCCCAGCGATTGCACTTTGTCGTGGACTGCATGCACTGCGGCCCGTGAGTCGACCATGAATGCTAAGTGTTGCAGGCCGGGCTGATGTCGTGAGTACGGCGCATATTCCAGAGCCGGATAGAAGAAGAGTAGAGTGCCAGCCCCGCCACTGGTCCGGCGATAAGCGAACTGGTCCGGGGCCGAGATATATGGTTCAAAACCCAGAAGCGGCATGAGGCTGTCGTAATAAGACTTGGCTTGTGATAGATCGCGGACGTTGACGCCAATGTGTCCGAGCAAGCATATCTCCTAGAGTAGGTCTCGTTGGAACATTATTGGAACATCAGAGGTATCCGCACGTCAAACGGCTCGGTAGGCAGCATCAAGGCGTTACATTGGGACGCCACAGCCTTAACTGATCTCGTCGGAACTGACGGAAATTAGCGAAAATGTCTTCAGTGTCCATTGCCCTCTCCCCGGAGTCCGCTAAGGCGTGCGGAGGGTAGTTGTAACCTAGTAACAAGAGGTCCGCGGTTGTTAGTCGGGGCCTTGGGACGCCTCAGGAATGGCCGTTGGAATTCCGTAAACGTTACTTGCCAGCACCGTACGCCCGTAGCAAAGCAATCAACTCTTGATTACCCCAAGCTCGATTAATAGCAAAGACTTCGTTGTTGAAATTCTCTCTCCATACTCTTGGGACATTGGGATCTGCGCCGCTTTCCAACAGCGCTCTAACTATCTCAGCGGACGGGTGTTTTACAGGCCCGGACGGCGAGAGTGCCCCAAACAGACACGGCTCATGTTCGGAACCCCAGGTGGCACTCTGGTCATACTCAGCATTAGGATCCGCACCATGAGCAAGGAGCAGTTCAACGAGCTCTTTATTCTGCTTTTTGCAGGCCGCGTAAAGCACAGGAACCCGATCCCTCACCGTCGTGTCTTCTTCGACATGGATGTAATTAGCTGAAGCTCCGCTCTTGAGTGCTGCGACGGCAGCATCGACATCATCCGTTCGTACCGCTTGAAAGAGGCGTTCGTCAATTCCACTCATGGACTTGTCTCTCTTCGATATTGAATACGCTCGTATGGCATCCCACCGCAGACGCCATGCGGACCCATTTAGCTTTTGTGCGCTGGACCTCAAGACCTATGCCATGGCTGCTCTTGATACTGAGTTCGTCGAGACTACAAAGTCGATAATGCCCAAGGAATGGCTAACCAAAGAGCACCCTAACGTAGCGCTAGGAGACGCTATCGAGCAAGGTGAGACGTTTTTTGCTATCCGGAAGGCCATCAAGGGACGCTGACGGGCGACTAATTTTGCCTCGGCTAGAACCAGATTACCCGCCACCGCGGAGTTGTCAGGTCCGTTTCAGGCGTGAACTTTAGCAAGAGGACGTTGGGGCGGGGATAGCTGTCCGGGCTAGCATTACTCGAATAGACCAGAGTCTAACGGATTTTCATGCCCACAAAAACCTATAGGAAATGTCCTACTTTCACACTCCGGTTAGGAAAGCTACACACCAGCATTCTCAAAGTAGCGAATACTGGCCTCTCCTGCGAGCCATGCTCCCAACTTGCCGATATCTCCCCGCTCGGTACGAAAAGCAAGGTACTTCTCATATTGCGGAAGGGAGTCCCAGTCTTCAACAAACACAAGATTATTGGGTTCTTTTTGGTTGGTGTGGATAGTAATTCCGTTACAACCATCAAAGCCACGAGTGTGATGGAGTTCATCCCGCAACCAGTTCGTTATATCCTTCCCATTTCCGGGGTTGGCGTTCACTTCGAGCAAAACTAAAATCGACATCCGGTAACACCTCCGAATTGAAAGTTGCTTTGACCCTGTATTTTATACCGACATATCATCCGCGGGTCGCCTGGTGCAGCATACCGGCCTTGTTGTTGACGGTCAATCGGCGTACGGCTCACGCCATCCATCAGCCAGCTCCCTGGCTTGATTAACGTTGGGCGGTGGGTGTTGTGATCCTGTGGTTATAGGTCAAAAAAAGGTCCTTTTGGTGCCCCCAATATTACGCCCGTTGTTCTTAGAACATGTCAGGCAAGAAGCCTGACAGAATATAGACAAATCCAGAGTTAGTTGAAGAGGCCCTCATTCGCGAAGGTAAGGACCTAAATCGTGAAAGCCTGATTAAAGCGGTGGAGTCTATCGAAAACTTCCAATGCTCAGTATGCTTGTTCTCTTCAACAATGAGCTCTACGGACCACGACCCTATTCAAGCAGCATTTCTCATGCGAGCCGAAGGGGGAAGGTGGGTCCGTTTCGGAAGTTTGATTAGTTGGGAAGGTTCGTTGCCCGGGAGTATGACAGTGGCCGACTTAAAGAGATAATTGCCGGTACCACGTTACTGGTCAGCTACCACTCGCCATCCAGAAATCGTCGGCCTTCTTGTCGAACTTCCCATTTCCCAACAAATCGTCGAGCCACACCCAAGATTTATTCAACCACCTCCACCGGAAGTTCCTGATAAAAAAGCGCGGTATGGCATATATTCTGTGAGGCGGCTTGGTCCATGCGCATCTGCGGACGCACGTGCTACAGGTAGTACCGACACGGTTCTGGAAGGTCATGCACTTCTTTGCGTCTACCTTCCACGAGAGTACTCCGGCTGCATTGCTCTCGTCCAAGGGCTCCAAACTTCGGTTGCCCTTAGTGATGGCTCCCGTACCGCATTTCGGCACACATTTCAGACATGCGTTGCAGAATTCAGTGATGCCGAAGTCCACCGCGCCTGCGGCCTCTAGCGGAAGGTCGGTGAAAATCTTGGAAATACGGCAGCGTGACCCCACTTTGGAGTTGATTAAAAGGCCATGTCTCCCCAGTTGGCCGAGGCCCGCATCAACAGCCAGAGGGATGCTCAATGCAGTGTCATTAGCCGCAGGGATGGCCTGGTACCCCAGGCCTCGTATAAACTCAGCCAGCATCCACAGAGTCGGCGCCATGCGGGCATATGCCAAGGTACTAAGTCCCTCAGTCAGAAGGCTTGGCGCATGCTCAGTGCCATCCAGATCTTTACCCCACTCGTGGAGTACCACCACCACGTACCGCATCTCCTTGGGGATGACCCGAGTCCCATCTTCCAGGCGAATGGGCTGATCATATTCTTCATAACCTGGTTCGTCGGAGAACTTGATGGGGTAGTCCTTCTTCGTCTCCGCATCGAAGTAATGGGAATACACCCAGCGACGGTCCAAGTCAGCAAAGCCAACTTGGTCCGCCCCGAACAAATGAGCTGCCTTGCGCATAATCTGGGAGGCCTCTTTAGCGGAGGTCTTTGGTCGACCCGTTGGCGCAGGCTCCAACTTTGTCTGCCACGCGGTAGCTTTCGTATCCGCCTGATTCTTTGAGAAGTCCATAAGCGATAGCAAGGATTCTGCGGCGTATTCCAGGCCCCATGCGGTGGCCTCGAAACCGGCGCGTCCTTTCTCCGTGAGCTGTCGCTGCTTGACCTTTAGTTTGGCTCGTTCACTCTCAGCGTGGGCTTCCCATACCATTTGTGAGCCCATATGGTCTCTCTGATTGAACCGGACGTAGGAATCTTGCACGTCGTACATTTCGGCCGCAGTGACGTAACCGTTTGTGTTTGAGTCCTCCTGGGACGGGGGATTGGCATGCCGCCGCAGTTTGAGTTTCATGCCACGATGCCTCCTACAAGTGGTGGATTGTCACATATTGGGGCTATTGAATATTTGTACGAACTCCGGCAACTAACCATCCCTGCCAAATACCTCTGGAGAAATTTGGGTTAAATACGCAAGAACTTTTGAACCAAGTTAGAGTGGCTAGCGTATTGGCCTTATTCTACAGGATTCCAGAAACGGACTGCTAATTATTGTTCAGTAAGATCAGCGGGACTCTAGCTAACCGGTCGGTCTCCTCTTCCGGTACGTGATGGTATAACTTTAAATTTGTGTCTCGCTCGGAATTGGGAACCTCATCTAGACGTTCCAGCCACTGGCATTGATCTGGCTTCCTCTGGGAGTTTTTCTTCCCAGCCGAGAATCAGAATCCGGTCGGTTCGGTCCATCGACATGATGAGCACGGCTCCTGCCAGACTGGTCGCAACTGAGAGAGCAATGGTCAACGAATAGTCGCCGAAGAAACCGAACAGTACTCCACCTATCCAACCTCCCGATGCCATCCCCAACATTGCCCCGCTCAATTGCCATCCGAACGACCGACCCAAAGACCCTTCTCCATAGTATCTGCGGTTGATAATTGGGAAAGCCGAACCTTCACCACCATAGCCTATGCCGAATATTACGGCGAACAGGTAAAAGGTCCACGTGTCATTGGTCCAAAAAAGCATCAATACCGGTAAACCTTGTAGCACGTACATAATCGCCATGGTGCCCCGAGGTTCAAAGAAATCGGCCAGAACTGGAGTTAGAAAGCGGGTGAGGCTGCTTACCAGGGCCAGCGTGCTCAGAACGCCCGCCGCTGCCAGGGGTCCAACCCCTGCTAGTACAGCTATCGGGATGATATACACGATGACGATGGCGTGGGACAGACAGCCAAGATAGTGGACGAAAACCAACCTCCAGAATGCGGATGTCGACTGGATAGATGTCGCACGGACCTGATCTCGGATTTTGAGAATTTCTCGGCTGAACGTTTTGCGATGTACGACTGGCCCCGCTCCTCCATAAGGCTCTAATCCCATGTCCGAAGGCTTGCTGCGGAAGAACAATACGATTAATCCCATAGATGCACCGCAACCTATGCCTAGGCTCCAGAAAGCCATTCGCCAGTCATAAGTCGCCAGTAGAACCCCGATCAGTAGAGTGGTGCCGGCAGGGCCAATACCCTGAGCGAATTGCAACAGGCCGACCCCTACTCCCAGCTTCTCTCGGAACCAATAGGTTGCTGTGGTGATCAAGGCGATATTGAGACTACTCTGGGTAATTCCGAGGAATACCCCATAGGAGATCCAGAGGTGCCACACCTCGGTGGCCGAAGCAGATAGAGCGGTCCCTATAAAAAAGCAGGCTACTCCAAAGAACAGGACCGAGCGTCCGCCGTATCTGTCAGTAGCCATCCCGATCAAGGGCGAGAGCGCTGCGCTTACGATGGAAGAGATTGCGTAGGCGAGAGTGATGGAACCTTGGCTCCACCCCATCTCATCCTGCAATGGCAATACTACTACGCCGAAGGCCTGCGTGATTGACCCGCCTCCCAGATACAAAAGAACGGATAATCCTATCAGGACCCAGGCGTAGTGGACTTTGGGCCGAGGTAGTAACTTCAACGAATATTGACTCCGTACGGACGTCAAAACAGCCGTATAACGAAAGGTGGTCGTATAAACCCGATTGGCTGTATGACTAACGACCGTTAAGCGATAAGATTCAGTCCTTTACGGTAGGGGCAACCCTGCAGGGTTTAAGTCTGACCTAGGGCGCAACTTTCTAAGGTTGATTTAGGCGTGAAAGAGCCCCCTGATTTCTCGTTAGAGGGCTTCTGCTTTAGGATATATGAGCTTGGTCCATGCGTTTTTAGTTTTTAGCATAGCGGCGTCCGCAATGGAAAAAGGCAGCGCTCCCATCATGAATAAGGACGTTTAGCGTAGCTGTTAGGCGAATAGTTCACAACCCCTATTGCCCACTGTTTATCCGGTCCAGGCGGCAGATTTTCAGCTTCCTTTTCAGAAAGTGGCTTGACGGTCGATCCCCTGATCCAGAATATCAGCCGCTTTGAAAAGCGTGGACCATTGAACCGCAGGCGGTTCAATAAGTCCGTTGTCGACACTGGTTTGCCGTGTTTCTTGTGTCGTTCGACTCTACTCCGTCCATGCATACACTAGCTGATATTGAGGCTAAATTAGCAAGAACCAGTAGTGTTGCTTGGCTGATGGCCGCCTAAAAATACCTTTGACCAAGACTGCCTTAAGTGTAAAATACCGGCAATCGCCACGGCGGGGAATTGGTGATCCGCATGGTAATCCAACCAGGGCAGATTTTCGTTGGCCGCCAGACTGAAATGGAGGCGTTAGATAGGGCTTTGAACGAGTTTGCTCTATGAAGCCAATCACCACGGGTGTCCTCCTCATGGGCGACTTGCCAGCGTCGGATCTGGCTTCCTTGGCACGCCGACTGGAGGACTGGGGCTACGACTATATTTGGTTGGCCGACGAACGGTTCTTCCGGGAGGTATACGCCAGCCTGACCCTGTGCGCCCTAAATACGAAGAAAATCGAGCTCGGTGTCTGCGTCACCGACCCCTACTCCAGGCATCCGGCGCTCACGGCCATGGCTATCTCCACTTTGGACGAGATCTCCGATGGTAGGGCCGTCCTGGGCATCGGCGCGGGAGTATCAGGGTTTGGTGAGTTGGGAATCGACCGGGACCGTCCAGCCCTGGCCATGAGGGAAATGGTGGGCCTGGTCCGCAATCTGTTGACCAGTGAGCAAGTGGATTTCCAAGGACGGATGGTGCAGTTCAGCCACGGCGCGCTCAATTTCACTCCCATCAGGGCTGATCTGCCAATCTACGTAGCCAGCAACGCTCCTCGTGGCCTGCAGGTCGCCGGGGAACTGGCGGACGGGGCCATCGTTTCGGCCTGCGCGGAGGAAGGTTCGATTGACTACGCGAAAGCGTTGATTTCCAAGGGGACGGGCAAGGCCGGGCGGGATCTCTGGGAGATTGATCTTGTAGCCCGGCTCAACTGTTGTGTATCTAACGACGGGCAAGTGGCAAGAAATGCTGTACGGACAGCAACTATCCGGTCGTTGCCGGGTCACCTCAACTTTGGCACGGCGGCTGGCATGGAAGTCGCACCCGCCCTGGCAGCCTCGCTGAGCCAGATGGGGTACACCCACAACGATGCAGCGTTGGCCGACATGGCCCAGCGAGTGCCGGACCATATTATAGACGCTATGACCCTGGCCGGGACCCCCGAAGAAGTGGCCCAACGTGTGGTCAGAATAGTGCGGCGGGGCGTCAGTCAAATATTGGTGCGCCCGTCGCCTTCGGGTGAAAGCGGTATCGACGTCACTCTGGAAGCCTTTGCGACCCAGGTAATGCCTGTAGTCCGCCGGGAGCTGGATTAGTTGCCTACCATGGCGGCTGTCGCCGCTATAATCGCGTGCAGTCACGGCGGGAGGAACTGAGGTGAGGAAGTAAATGTCCTGCCGACTAATCACCACCAACACTGCCTATCCGTGTTTCTGGTGTAGTTCGACTCTACTCAAATCCCGCAACAACTAAATCGTTTTGAGGCTAATATAGCAAATACTGGCAGTGTTGCTTGGCTGATGGCCGCTTAGAACTGGTGGTTGTGGACAAAACCGCCGGCCTGACGCTAATATTCCTCCGTAATGGCCAGCGAGCGACTTACCTCCACCAAAGGAGCCTGAAAATCTGCTAGCTGACCC
This sequence comes from SAR202 cluster bacterium Io17-Chloro-G4, assembly GCA_002816455.1. Lineage (GTDB taxonomy): Bacteria > Chloroflexota > Dehalococcoidia > Lucifugimonadales > UBA3495 > UBA1141. The sequence goes on from MUCR01000041.1 coordinate 11,702, forward strand.
AACAAGATCGCACTACAATCCGCTTGCGATGACGGATAGGAGATTATAGAGATGTACCTCATAAGAAGAATCGCCAAGGCCGAGCAAGGCAAGGTATGGGATGTGGCTAATCTGATGTCCCAGTTGTGCGCTGCCTATGAGGAGAAGGGGCGTAACAAGGCCCAAGTGTTCGTATCCCAGGGCCTCCCTGGCACGCCTAACATCGTCTATGCTGAGTGGACGCAAGAGGCCATAGAGCCCAATTGGCCCTCAAAGCTACCCGAAGCAGTAAGGACACTCATCTCTCAAATGTTCCCTATGCTGACCGAGCCATGGAGCGTGGAGTTCTATGAATTGGTGACGCAAGAGAAACTGAAGGAGCGAAACTTCTCCTAGTGCGGCTTCAATCCGGTTTAGACAAGTCATCCGCGCCAGCGTAATATTCCCGTGATATTGAGTGGGTCTACAACGACAGAGTTATCCTCCTCTCGGAGCCCAAGGACCCGGAGATACGTGCGTCTAGTATGGTAAAAGAAGTATTCTTTTTCAACGAACTCGCTTACTCCACCTATCCCCAGGATGTGGCATCTAGCTTGGGATATACGGTGCTACAACTGCCAAACACCCATTTCGAACCCCAAAAGGCTCACGATTTCTACCATCAGTACCTAGAGGAACATCTCCACGCCCTGGACGCCGGCTTCGACGGTATCATGCTAAGCGAGCATCACAACAGTCCTCACAGTATGTCCCCTTCTAGCAACCTCATCGCCTCGATCTTGGCCAAAAACACTAAGAGGGGCAAAATCGTACTTTTGGGCAACATCCTTCCAGTGGCTGATAGCCCCCTTCGGCTTGCGGAGGAGATCGCTATGTTAGACGTGATCTCTGGCGGGAGGATAATCGCTGGATTTGTGCGAGGGGGCGGCGTGGAATCGCTGGCCACCAACGCCAATCCGGTGCACAACCGGGAGCGGTATCTCGAGGGCCATGACTTGATCATCAAGACTTGGACCACTCCTGGCCCCTTTCGGTGGGAAGGTAAGCACTTTCATTATCGAGTAGTCAACCCTTGGATGTTGCCAATGCAAAAGCCTCATCCTCCCGTCTGGGTCCCCGGATTAGCCAGTCCAGAAACGATTAAATGGGCTGCCAAGCACCGATACCCCTACATTGCGCTGAACACCTCCTTGGAGAACACGCCGAGCATGTGGAAGATCTACAACGAGGTAGCTTCCGATGAAGGCTATGAGACGACCCAAGACAATTTTGGGTATCTGCTGAGAATCTGTGTCGCCGACACCGATGAAAAAGCCTACCGAGAGGGCAAGAACTTTTACTGGCAACTGGGCAAGTCCTTTGGCCTTACCCCACGCCATTGGTACCGACCGCCCGGTCACGTCGCTCGTGCGGCTTGGGGCAGCCAACTCGCTATTATTAGGGACACATACGGTGAGGCTGAATACGAACAGGCCCAGAAGATCGGACAGATCATAACGGGAAGCCCCGAAACGGTCATCAGGAAACTGAAACATTTGGTAGACGTAGTAGACCCAGCGTGGCTCATACTATGGGCGCGGGAAGGGCCGATGTCTCACGAATCCGCCAATCGCTGTTTGGAGCTTCTGGGACAAGAGGTAATCCCGGCTATCAAGGAATATCAGGCCTGCCCTGTTCGGTGAGTCATAACTGATGCACAGTGTTAGACCCCGCCATTACGGCCCGTGTGGGCGACCAGTGAAGGGGGAACTAATCAAAATTGGGACTTAGCGGTAGGTTGAAGCAAGTTAGAGATCAGTAGGCCGTCGATAGGGGGTCTTAAACATTGGTGATACCGAGTTTCGATATGTCGATTATCCGGGTGTACACAGGCGCTGATGGCATATCTCACATGGAAGAAATCTTTGATTCTATCGCCGCCACCGATAGCAAGAAAGTGACCGACCTCAGGTTCTTGCGTTCGGAATCCGGCGTCGAGCAGCGTCTGAACGCACCATATATGCACTATGACATCACCCTGTCTGGACAGATGGATCTATCCGTGGCGGATGGTACGAGCCTTCGAGTGGGCCCTGGAGGAGTGTGCCAGGTGGAAGACCAGGTAGACCACTCCTTTACAGTGGTCGGTCCAGAACCGAGAATTTTCATCATAGCCAGGCTACAGCAGTAAAACCTCTAACCTAGCGGTCTGCAACCGTCGTCGTGTCCTGGCGTTTCGCTGAGTTGGTCCGGTTCTCGGTATATAATCCCCCAATGCTGGGAAATAGACGCCTGCGTGCCTTCTGTTGGTAATCGAGCTGTTGGTAATCGAGATTGCCACTTTGGCGGCTTTTTGTCGCGAGGCC
>MUCR01000042.1 GCA_002816455.1 SAR202 cluster bacterium Io17-Chloro-G4
CACGAGGTGGCCCTGGGCTACAAGGAAAACACCCCGGACCCCTCAGTTTTCATCAAGTTTCGGGTGGAAAACACCGATTCTCCCCCCTTTAATAAAGGGGGGTCAGGGGGAATTTCGGACCCCGCCGTCCCCACCTTCCTGCTCGCTTGGACCACCACCCCCTGGACCCTGCCCGGCAACACCGCTTTAGCCGTGGATGAAGAGGCCGATTATTCCGTAGTTGAACTGGAAGGCGAAGGTGGCCAAGAGCGGCTGGTCTTGGCCACTGTCCTAGTTGAAACCAACATCAAACAAGAGCATACCGTCGTAGCTAACATCAAAGGCGCAGAACTGCTGGGCGTCCAATACCAGCCCCTATACTCGCCAGCGGAGTACGGAACTGAAATTCGAAAGTTTGTGCATGTAGATTTTCTACTCGACAAGCCCATGACCGAGCAGGAACAATTAGGTCACTCTCATGTCATCTTGGAAACAGTCACAGAGATTGCGCCACGCGTAGTGGCCGCCGATTTCGTTTCCATGGAGGACGGCACGGGCATCGTCCACATGGCCCCGGCTTTCGGCGACGAAGACCTGACAGTGGGCCGGGAAAAGGAGTTGGCTTTCGTCCAGCCTGTAAACCTGCTGGGCAACTTCACAGGCAACTATCCCTTCGCTGGAAAGTTCGTGAAAGACGCCGACGAAGAGATCATGAAAGACCTGAAATCTCGGGGACTGCTGTTCCACCGGGGGGTGTATAAGCACACCTATCCCTTCTGCTGGCGCTGCGACACACCCTTGCTTTACTACGCCAAGAGTTCTTGGTATATCCGCACCACAGCGTCCAAAGACGAATTGGTCAGCGGCAACAGCGCCATCAACTGGTATCCCGAGTATATCCAAGAAGGCCGATTTGGCGAGTGGCTCCGCAACAACGTGGATTGGGCAATCTCCAGAGAGCGTTACTGGGGCACGCCAATACCCATCTGGGAATGCCAAAGCTGCCAGCACGCCATTTGTGCCGGCAGTATACAAGACCTGAAAGACCTGCTCCCAGAGGATCAACGCGCGGTATTAGACGACATAGACCTGCACCGCCCATACGTGGATGACATTTTACTGGCTTGCCCCAACGGCAGTTGCGACGGCGAGATGAAGCGCATCCCCGAGGTAATGGACGCTTGGTTCGACTCGGGGGCCATGCCGTTCGCTCAGTGGCACTACCCATTCGACAATAAAAGCATCGCCGAAGACGGCCGCTTTCCCGCCGACTACATCTGCGAGGCTGTGGACCAGACCCGGGGGTGGTTTTACAGTCTTCACGCCTTGTCCACATTGCTGAAGGGCCAGCCCTCGTACAAGAACGTTATCTGCTTGGGCTTGGTCTTGGATGAGAAGGGACACAAAATGAGCAAAAGGGTGGGCAACGTGGTGGAGCCCATCGCCGTTCTCGACGAACACGGCGCCGACGCCCTGCGATGGTACTTGTTCACGGCATCCCAACCCGGAGAGGCCCGGAGATTCTCCTCAAAGCTGGTGAGTGAAACCCTGAGAAGGGTCCTGCTGACCCTGTGGAACGTCTACTCGTTTTTCACCAACTATGCGTCCATCGACGAATTTCATCCCGAGCAAAAACCTGAAGGCTGGAAGCCAGAAAACGAGCTGGACCGCTGGATACTCTCCGAACTTAACACCCTGATTGAACAAGTGGACAGCTACTTAGAAGGCTACGACCCCACCAACGCCGGTCGCCGGATACAAGAGTTCATCGACCAGCTATCCAACTGGTACGTTAGGCGCAGCCGCCGCCGATTCTGGAAAAGCGAGAACGACAGCGACAAGCTTTCGGGTTACATCACCCTCCACGACTGCCTGGTGACGGTTGCCAAGCTTATGGCGCCCTTGGCTCCCTTCGTGTCTGAGGAGATCTACCAGAAATTAGTCAGCGCAGTGGAGCCGGACGCCCCTAACAGCGTCCACTTGGCTCAGTATCCAACCGCCGACGCTTCATTGGTGGACCAGAACCTCATGGAAGCCACACGGCTGGTTATGCGCATCTCCAGTATGGGCAGGAGTGCTCGTTCTAAGGCTGGCATCAAGGTGAGACAACCCTTGAATTCCATTAACGTGCTGGTCAAGAGCGATATCGAAAAACAACAACTGGAACCCATGATTCCCCAATTAATAGACGAAATAAATGTGAAGAGCGTCACCATAGCAGCAGCAGGCGGAGCGGAAGACACTGATTTTTGGGATTGGGGAATTTCCGCAAATTTGGAAAAAATCGGACCAAAGTACGGCGGCCAGACCCAATCGATTGCGGATGCCTTAGCTAAGATGGAACCCAGAGCAGTGGCTTCGGCAATCGATGCAAGCGGACGCGTTGAGGTGTCTGTCCCTGATGAGAGTATCTCTCCGGTCCAACTGGATTACGAGGATGTCGCTGTTGTTAAGACCGCAAAAAGCAGCGACCATGTCGGTGTGCAAGACGGGCCATATGCTGTTGCCGTCGAGACCCTGCTCACCCCTGAATTGGCCGATGAAGGCCTGGCCCGGGAGTTGGTGCACCGTATCCAGAACCTGCGGCGGTCCGCCGATTTTGAAGTAACCGACCGCATCGTAACCTACTACCAAGGGCCGGAAGAGATTGCTTCAGTCATGGCCGGTGGCCTTGGCGAGTACATCCGCCTGGAAACCCTGAGCGAGGATTTGGTCAGCGGTTCCCCAGAGGACGGGGCCCACACCGAGACCTCCAAGGTGGATGGAGCTGAAGTGACCCTGGGAGTGCGGCGGGTTTAAGGGGAATCGCTAATGCCCGAGCTTCCCGAGGTTGAAAACACGCGTCGTTACCTAATCGAAGCGGGTCTGCCGGGGCGCACAATTACCGGCGCCGACATCGGCTGGGCCAAAACGATTCAGACACCCTCTCTGGAAGACTTCGTTTTGGGCCTCACCGGCGGCACGGTGCAAGAGGTAACACGCCGGGGCAAATATCTCTTGCTCAAGCTTGGGCACAACGGCTCAAAAACAGGCCCTACGCTAGTAGTCCACCTGGGCATGACCGGCGGTCTGCGGATCCAGCCAGCCAAGCAGCCTGCGCATCCCATGGTGCGCCATACTTTTTTCTTGGACGATAAAACCGAGTTGCGGTTTCAAGACGGGCGTAAGTTTGGCAAGCTGTGGCTGACCAACGACGCTAAAGACGTGCTCCCTCCCCTAAGTGTTGACCCCTTATCCGAGGGGTTCACTTCCAAGGTGTTGCGGGACGGCTTAGACGGGCGCAGCGCACCGGTTAAGGCCCTGTTGCTGGAGCAGTCCATCGTGTCTGGTATGGGTAATCTTTACGCCGACGAGTCGTTGTTCTTGGCGGGCATAAGTCCCCTCCGCCCGGCCTCAAAACTTTCTCTAAAAGAAATATCCCGGCTGAAAGACGGCATCGTTACGTCCTTGACCACCGCCCTGGAAAAGTACGACCAAGACCGAAAGGGGCACTGGCCCGACCCGGCAATGGGCCTGTCCTCTTGGTCCATTCCCAGAGAGAAAACCGGTGTTTGTCCCAGGTGCGGCGGCCCAATTTCCATGATCCGAGTCCGCGCCAGGGGCACTTGCTTCTGCCCCAAATGCCAAAAGTAGGGCAACGTTGCCGCAAATCCGAGAACCGACATCTCCTCCACACCAACATAGCCAATGTCACCCCGTGTGAAGCGAGGGGTCTCGGAGATAGGATCAGCACAGCCCTGAGATTCCTCCTCGTTGCCTCGTCGGAATGACAGTTGGATTGGAGCCTAAATTCTTTCTATTGTAGTAGACTTTCGCTAACTCAAGTTCTTGACGTTTCAACCGTGGCGGTCAGGATTTTGCAACCGGTGACAATGGAGAAGTGAGATGGCCCGAGTGCGCGGGATTACCGAAAAAGAAGCGACTCCGGAACTCCAGGAACTGTTCCAACGACAAAGGACGATATTTGGCGACGTGCTGAACACTACGCCGGTCTTCGCTCTGAGGCCGACGATCATGGAAGGCTCAAACGCCTTGGCCGCTGGCATCGATGCTTCCGGCCTGATCGAGCCATCGCTGAAGTATTTGGTCTGCACCAAAACGGCTTGGATCAACGGCTGCCCCTTTTGAATAGACATCAATGCGTCCAGGGCGGCGCAAGAGGACGGCTCAGCGGAAAAATTAGGCCACCTTGACGCGTATAAATCGAGTAATCTCTTCAGTGCAAGGGAGAAGTTGGCATTGGAGCTTGCCGAGCGGATGACCCACACAAACAAGCGGGTGACGGACCGGTTTTTTACTAAACTACAGAAAGAGTTCACCGACAAGGAGCTGGTGGAACTCTCCGCAATCATTGCCTACGAAAATTTCCGGAGCAAATTCAATCCGGTGTTCGGCATCGAGGCCAACGGTTTATGCCACTTGCCGGCTGTCGAATCCATGGCTGCAGCAGCCACGGAGAAATTTCATTAAGGCATCGCATGGAGCTCCCCTTCCCATCGTATTATCTATACCCGAGGCGCCGGTGCCCAATTCCTAATAACAGAAGGCGAAAATGGAAGAAAATTCCACTGACCTCTTGATCATTTATACCACCAAGAATGGGCGCACCGGGGGCATGGTTGAACCCATCCAGCAGGGCATTATTGATGGGGGAGGGACCGTCGCTACCAGGACAGTTGATGAAGTCCAGTGGGAAGAGATGGTGTCCGCTAAGGGCATTATCGTTGGAACGCCCGTACGTTTCGGAGGCGTGGACTGGCAGATAAAGCGGTTATTTGACGTCACCGCCTACCAGGACTATCCCGGACCCCTAGACGGCAAGGTTGGCGGTGCGTTCGTGGGCGGCGGGACGCCCGGCAGCGGGGCCGAACTGTGTCTCCTTAGTATGTTGCACATCTTGCTGAATCACGGAATGGTAATTCAGGGACATGCCCGCTCCACCCACTACGGCCCGGTAGCCTTGCGAGAGACCGCACAAGAGGATGTTGATACAGTATGCAACGCCTGGGGACGGCATTGGGCTGCGCTGGTGCAGCGGCTGTACGGCCTTGGGTAGCCCAATGGCGTCAGTTATTTAATGTCACCCTGAGTGAAGCCAAGGGTCTGGGGACCAGGGGGCCTCCCCACTCCAGATGTCCCGATTGCATCGAGTATCCTCGATGCAATCGGTACTTCGCCGCTGCGGCTGGCTCAGCATGACATTTGGATCAAAATAATCCAGGCGCCCCCATCCCGTTCGTGGTGAGCTTGTCGAACCATCTCCAAGTTGCTCCTCTGATTTGGTCTTTTTACAAACTCAGTCAAAGCGGGGAACCGTTAGCCGGCTCAACCACTCCGCTCCTTAAATCGCTGTCCCGTAGATATGATCGGGTACTACGATAATGGCCGACCGCTTGTCGGTCACCATGGCCTGATCGAACTCTTCCCAATTGGAGTGTTCTTCCCCTGAGGCGGTGCGGAACACGTCCCGTAATGCCAGCCGAAGCTCACCCGCCGGCGTATTGTCAGAGGACAGAATTTCGGCGTGGCCTTCCAGCACGACAAAGCCCCACCAGCTCTCGTTGGACACCAGTAGGGAGCAACGAGAGTCCCGCTTCAAGTTCCAGTATTTGGAGCGGGTGGAAGTAACGGTGAAGGCGACCCCGTTGCGGTATGGACCGCAACTGATGATGCTCAATTGGGCGGCCCCGTTTTTCCGAAAGGTGGTCACCACGCCACGGTGGGTCTGAGCCAAAAATTCTCTGGTTTTGTCCGATAGCATCAGGTCTCCTTCTTAGTGCTCATTTAGTGCTAGCTATGAGCAGCCCGGAAATCGATTTCCCACAAATCGTAATTGGAGTGATTCATCTTTAGGCTGAAATATACCCTCTGTGCCCGCTTGTTGTCCCGGTCCACGTATAGCTTCAGCCCTTGGACGTCGCCCTGGTCCTGAGCTTCCGTTGCGACGAAGTTATGTAATGTCCGGTATACGCCGGTGCGCCGGTATTCTGGCTCAACATAAACGCTCTGGATCCACCAGTAATGACTGTTCCTCCAGTCGCTCCACTCGGTTGTAATCATGAGTTGGCCCACCATCCGTCCAGCCACCTCAGCTACGCAATAGAATCCAAGGCCTTGGCGGTTAAACATAGCCGCCACTCCCTCTCGCAGTTGTTCTTCCACCAGCGTTTTCGACTCTGTTTCCAGGGCCATTGCGGAGTTGAACCGGACGATTGTGTCGGAGTCCTCAGGGACCGCCCTCCGCACTTTGATAGCCCCGATTTCGCTATTTCCTCCTTGGGTCATGACCGCTTCAGATAATTTTCAGATTACCTATCTCGCAATCACAATACGCTGGGGATAAGTGGCGATATTACGAGCTGACAACGAATGTCGAGCCCTGGGCGTCTTTTTGAACTTCTATGCGGACCGGAAAAGCGTCTTTAAGCTCTTCCAAGTGGGTAATGACTATAATCTTGTCGAAGTCGTCTTGGATTGCGCCTATAACGTCCAGGATCCTCTCTCGGCCCACTGCGTCTTGCGTTCCAAATCCCTCGTCAATAAACAGTGTTGGCATCGGCGCACCCATCCTTTGGGCAAGCACCTTGGAGAGAGCAATACGCAGAGCCAGGTTTACCCGGAATGCCTCTCCGCCGCTGTACATCTCGTAACTGCGGGGACCCACGTCGTCGTTCACCTGAATTTCCAGGGTCTCGCTGGGTTCGCCCTTGCCGGACCGGCGTTCCCGCTGCGTTTCCAGCCTGAGGTAGGTCCGGTTATCCGTCATGCGGCCCAAAAGATTGTTCGCTTCTTCCTCTAGCCTGGGGACCACCGTCTCAATCAGCATCGCCTGGACGCCCTGTCGGCCAAAGGCATTGACCAATTCTTGGTAAACGCCCCTTTCCTCTTGCAAGCCCGTTAGCCGTTTAGATTCCTTGGCAATTTCCTCGTTGAGGGCTCCCAGCCGGTTGACACGCTCCTCCAGCAGAGCCTTGTCGGCAACATTTTGCTGCCTTTGGGAATCCAGGCTGTTTTGGGCGGCTTCGGCCTCATTTAGGCTGGTGCGCAATTCGGGCAAGCTCTCCACCGCTACTTTATTGGTTTTGTGCTGCTCGTCCAGCCGCTCCAACTCGGCACGGCGCCGCTTCAGCATATCCTGGTTTTGCAGCGCCGATTCCTGTTGCCGGGGCAAGTTGGTTTCTGCGTCGGCCAATTGAACCGCCCTGTCGGCAAATGACTGCATTTCTTGCGCTTGCGAGTAGGCCTTTCGACGGGCCTCTTCGTTGTAGCCCACTGAGGCTATCTCTGCTTCGACCCTTTTAAGTTCGGCGTGGTCTCGGCTGGCATAATCTCCCGAGGCCATGGAAGCCGTGGCTTCGGCCAACTTGACCCGCGCTACATCAAGCTCTTCTTGGGCTAGCTGCGCTTCCGCCTTTTGCCGCTCCAGGTCGTTTAATTTAAGCTCCGCTCGTCGGCGGGACTCGCCGGTCTTCTTTTCCCGCTGCTCCAAGTCCCGTTCTAGCCTTGCGCTTTCTTCCGTGAGTTCCTGCAACTGGGACTCGTTTAACCGGTACAAGCGTACCTTTTCGTCAATGTCTGATTTATAGGTTTCCGCCAGGCGACCGCAACCGTCTTCTCCCAGGGACGTTTTGCACAAAGGACAGACTGCCTCTTGGTGACCTGTGGTGAGCAATAGATTTAGCTTGGACCGAAGCTCCTGCCCTTCCGTCTTGTACCGCTCGGCCACACTTTGGGCCTGTCCAACTCGTGTAGAGAGGTTTTGCTGGCGCTCCCTGGAAACGGAGATGGTTAGTTCTTCTTCCGCCACGGCCGCAAGTTGCTTTTGGGTTTGTTCCTGTTGGAGCGCCAAGTCCGCCGTAGACTGCGCTTTCGCTGGCAATTCCACCTCAACCTTCAGGCGCAACTGTTCAGACTGGGCTTCCAGGCGCGACTTGGCGGTGTCTATCACCCGGACCAAATCTTGCTTCGTCTGCCCCAAACGGTCGAAGGTTAGCCGGGCTTCTTCTAGAGAATTCAGTTCTCCCCGGGCCTTTTCCAGCGCTTTTGCTCCCTGGCGAATTTCATCGCCTTGCGAGAGCAACTCTTGAAGCTTCTGAATGCTCGCCTCATTGTTGACCCCGGAGGCCTCTATTTGGGTAACCTCTTGGCGCAGACCCTCGATGGTCCGTGCTACGTCTTCCAGTTGGCTGAACTGACGCTCCAACTCGGCGACCTTGCCCCGCAACTCGCCGGTTGCCAGCGCTTGGTCTTTCAATTGTGAGTCGACGAGGGCCAGTTTTTCCTCTACGTCCAGCAATTGAGGAGCGGGGTCGCCTATCTCTTCCGCTTGACGGCGCATAACCTCCAGAGCGCTCTCTAGTCCGCCGAGGCCCGCCGAATTTTCTGAAAGCTTCGATTTTGCCAGATCCTGGAGGCGGTCATAAAGCTCCAAGCCCAAAATCTTGGATAGTACCGCCTTGCGCTCGGAGGGAGTCTTGTTGGTGAATTCGTCGGCCCGTCCTTGGAGCAAAAAGGCGGAATTGGTGAAAGTGTCGTAGTCCATGCCGACCAGTTGGTCAATTTGGGCTTGGGTTTCCCGCACCGAATTACCGGAGATGGGCGTTGGACCAGAATCGGAGATAACTTGAAGCTGGAGATCTGTAGCGCCCTGGCGGCGCCTCCCGCCTCCTCGGGCGTGGGACCTAGACGCCCGGTAGTGGTTGTCCCGGGAGGAAAAATCCAAGTCGACGCTGCATTCGTCGGCGCCGTAGGAAATCAGTTCGTCTTGAGTCTTACCTCGGGCTTTGCCCCACAAGCACCAGGTAATGGCATCTAGCAAGGCCGACTTGCCATGGCCGTTTTGGCCGCATAAGCAAGCGACGTGGATGCCAGCAAAATCCAGGGTGGGGACATTTTCGCGGTAGCTGAGGAAATTCTTGAGGCTGAGGGTTAGCGGTATCACCACAGGGCTCCGTGGCCAGCCAATATGGCCTTAATGCGAGGGGAGGGAAAAGCGGTAACACCGTCAAAGCAGGCAGAATTTACTCCCATCGCCGTCATTCCTCCCCCCGCGTCTTAGCCTTGGTTGGGACGGCATTATTCTAGCACGGAAGGGTCCGCCGTGCCCGGAGGTCTATCGGAAAACTAGGATATTCTTTATGCACTCTATCACCAAAGAATGGCCGGTAAAACCTACGTCGGCAGTAGAGAGGCGAAGAAAATCCCCCTATATCCCCCTTTATCAAAGGGGGATATAGGGGGATTTAGCTCGTTATCCACAACCAAGATTGAGAGTAGCAACCAACGTAAACGGCAGTAACCTACTCTTTGCAACCAACGACGAAATATCGGCAATGGGCACAATCCAGACACCCTGACGCTAGTCCCTGTATATTGGGTAATAGATTTGCCAGCTTGTCCCCAATTCATCCCATGCTAGGAGCTATCCGATTGGCCCAAGTTAACCCCTCTGCGCCCGGTGGCGAGATAATCGTTGAGGCTGCGGACCTGTGCAAGACCTATGGTGGCATCCGGGCCGTTGACGGCGTGTCCTTCACCATCGAAAGGGGCGAAGTGTTCGGCATTTTGGGCCCCAACGGCGCTGGCAAGACTTCCACGGTGGAAATCCTGGAAGGCATGCGGCTGCCCGACAGCGGTACTGCCCGGATTAGCGGCATCGACGTCGTGGAGAACCCCCGAGCGGTCAAGTCGATCATCGGCATACAACTTCAGTCGACCACCTTTTTCGACCGTCTATCCCTGTCCGAGATCCTCCAAGTTTTCGCCAGCATCTATCACCGCCTGGTGGACCCTTTGGAACTGCTCGCTCAAGTGGAGCTGCAAGACCGGGCCAAATCGGTGTTTAAGGACCTGTCCGGCGGCCAAAAACAAAGGTTCTCAGTGGCCACAACTCTGGTCAACGACCCGCTGGTTCTCTTTCTGGACGAGCCCACCACCGGTCTGGATCCTCAGGCTCGGCGTCACATGTGGGACTTGATAAAGGAGTTTAAGAGCCAAGGCAGAACAGTTTTACTGACCACCCACTACATGGAGGAAGCCGAAGAACTGTGCGACCGAGTGGCCATCATGGACCAAGGCCGAATCGTGGCCTTGAACTCCCCAGATGAGTTGATAAGCGAACTGCTATCCGGTGGATTTCACAAAGAACGGGCGGAGAAAGCAGCCAACCTGGAGGACGTTTTTCTTGAACTCACTGGCCATGCTCTGCGGGACGCATGACGGGCTTTTTTAATTTGAGAACTAACACGACTTGGGTCTTGACCCTCGCCTCGTTGAAAATGTGGTACCGGGACAGGCAGGCCATTTTTTGGACTTTCTTCTTGCCTTTGGTTCTGATGGTGATTTTCGGCGTCCTGAATTTCGGCGATTTCGGTGCCGTGGACCTGGGCGTGGTCGACCACGCCCGTAACAGTGCATCTCGCAGCCTGGTCAGCAGCTTGGAGGATGCAGAGGCTGTGGACCTTTTTCATCAGTCCGGAACCGGCGATGCTGGTATCGGCATTTTGGAGAGGGAACAGTTGGCGTTGGAGGACGGCGAAAGGGACCTCGTGGTGGTAATCCCGCCCAATTTCGGAGAAACCGGTGGGCCGGTCATAGTTGACGTCCTGTTTGACGTGAGCCAAGCCCGAGAGGCTCAAATCGGCCAGACTGTTATCCGCCAGATTCTTGACGAGATGACCTTTGCTTCGAACAATGTTCCAAACCGCTTCGGAATTACTGCCCGCCCGGTGTTCAACCGGGACCTGCGGTTTATCGACTTCCTGATGCCGGGCCTAGTCGCCATGTCCATCATGCAGATGGGCCTGTTCAGCGTGGCATTCTCCTTTGTGCAACTAAAGAACCGGGGTATTTTGCGGCGGTTGCTGGCCACGCCGGTGCACCCGGCCAGTTTTCTGTTCGGTCAAGTGGTGACTCGTTTATCAGTGTCCATTCTCCAAACCTTAGTGCTTATCGCCATAGCGGTGTTCCTATTCGACGTAAAGATTGCGGGCAACATGGCCTCTATACTGCTCCTAGCTCTCATCGGCGGCGGCGTGTTCGTCAGCCTGGGGTTTGCCATATCGGGCTGGGCACGTAACGAGGAGGTCGCGGCGCCTATCGCCAACGTGATCGCCCTGCCAATGATGTTCTTGTCCGGAGTGTTCTTTCCACGCACCGCCATGCCGGACGTTCTGGTGTCTATCACCGATTTCCTGCCTCTAACGTATCTGATCGACGCCCTGCGAAACGTGGCCATTGACGGAGAGGCATTGTGGTCTCAAGGCTGGAGCATTCTGGGCTTGGGTGTGTGGCTGATCATCACCGTCGTCGTGTCTGTGCGCCTGTTCAAGTGGGAGTAAAAGTACGTTATTCACCTTGACCCTAATCGTTCCATCAACCTACAATCATTATACTAGCCGATGACCAAACGCGACGTAAGAGAAGAAAATGTTTGACAATTTAACCGATAAGCTCAGCGGCATTTTCCAAAAGCTGACCAGCAAGGGGCGGTTGACCGAAAAGGACATCGACGAGGCTTTGAGTCTAATTCGCCGTTCGTTGCTGGAAGCCGATGTGAACTTCCGGGTGGCCCGGGACTTCGTGGCTGTCGTTAAAGAGCGTTCCTTGAGCTCCGACGTCATGGAGAGCCTGACCCCCGGCCAGCAGGTGGTCAAGATTGTCCACGAAGAGTTGACAACCCTGCTCACCAGCGGCGACCACCGGCTGATGCCATCCAGCCAGCCACCCAGCGTGTTGATGCTGGTGGGGCTGCAAGGCTCCGGCAAGACTACCACAGCTGCCAAGCTGGCCTTGGACCTGCGGCGGCAAGGGCACCGGTCCCTACTGGTTGCGGCCGACCTGCGCCGGCCCGCCGCAATCCTGCAACTTGAAACTCTGGGCAAACAATTGGACATCCCCGTATACACGGAAGACCCACAGTCGTCTACCCCGGCCAAAGTAGCCAAAGGCGGTCTGAAGAGGGCTACCGAGTTGGGGCTGACCTGGACGATTGTGGACACAGGTGGACGCCTTCACATCGACGACGAGATGATGAAGGAATTGGAAGATGTTAAAAAGTCGGTGTCGCCCCAAGAGACTCTATTGGTGGTGGACGCCATGACCGGTCAGGATGCGGTAAACGCCGCCGAGGAATTCCACCAGCGGGTGACCTTGACCGGCTTGATTTTGACCAAGATGGACGGCGATGCCCGGGGCGGCGCCGCATTGTCCGTGACTAAGGTTACCGGCGTCCCCATAAAATACGTGGGTGTGGGCGAGCGGCCCGACGCTCTGGAGCAATTCCACCCCGACCGCATGGCCTCCCGCATCCTGGCCATGGGCGACATCCTGACTCTGATCGAGAAAGCTCAAGAGGTGACAGACGAGAAGCAGGCGAAGGAGATGGAACGCAAGTTCCGCCAGGCCAGCTTCGACCTGGAAGACTTCTTGGAGCAAATTCAGAGCGTGAAGAAGATGGGCACATTGAGCCAGGTCATGGAAATGATTCCCGGAATGAATCAGCTCGCTAAGAAGCTCCCCGTGGGCGCTCTGGAAGACGACGGCAACGTAAAACGTATCGAGGCGATCATCCGGTCAATGACTCGCGAGGAGCGCCAGAAGCCGGAGATACTTAATGGCAGCCGACGCCGCCGTATTGCCCAAGGCAGCGGCACCACGCCCCAGGACATAAACCAACTGCTCAACCAGTTCCGGCAGACTCAGAAAATGGTCCGCCAGCTTTCCAAGTCCCGCAACCCTAAAGCCCTGATGAACATGTTCAAGTAGGGTTTCACGCCATGCCGCTGCGCATGGCGGTGAACAGGTAGACCGTGGCGTAGGTCCGCCAGGGCGACCAGCGTTGGGCAAACTCATCCAGCTGAGCATCGTTGATTTCCGAGCCCTCGAAATAGACCCGGGACACTACCCGCCGCAAGGCAAGATCGCCTAAGGGTAATGCGTCGGGCCTGCCCAATGCCCTGATTAGTACCCACTGGGCCGTCCAGACGCCCACGCCTCTTATCTCCACCGTCTTCCGCACAACTTCTTCATCGGACATCCGGTGCAAAGCTTCAAAACCGTCATGCGAGAATACCAAAGCCGCTTCGGAGATTCCCTTCACGTACTCAGCCTTGCGCTGGCTTAGTTTCATCTGCCGCAGTTGCTCTACGGACAAGGCGGCCAGGGATTCCGGTCGAGGGAAAGCGTAAAATTCCTGGCCTTCAATTGCCTGTTTTGGGCCGTAGGTCTCTATAAGCAACGTGCGGATAATTCGGGCAACATTGGTGGCGATCTGCTGGCCCAAGATGGCCAATACCAAAGCCTCATACACTGAGGCCGTGTGGGGCAAGTGCAGACCGTGGAACTGCCTGACAATGTCGGAAAGGGGAGCGTCTTCTTGGGCAGCTTGGTAAAAGGGCGCCAAGTCTTGGCCTGTGCCCAGAAGCCAAGCAACTCGCTGAGTTGCCAACCCAATGTCGCCGGGACTCAGGTCTTCGGCTTGCAACTCTACAGCCAGCTCCGGGGTCTCCACGCTACCCACCGAGCGCACTGATGCTAGGACCAGCTTTCCGTCCAGGTCCAGCAGCCGCCGGTACACCCCGTCGGTCAACGAGTCCGAACCGTAGCGACCCTGGAAATAGGTGTGGTAGCCAGCGGTCAATTCGAAATCAAATGGAGCCACCGGCTTGATGCTTGTGCTTGCTTTATCCATAGTTCGGTTCCTTGATCCAGGAATGGTTCGATTACGCCGAATGTCTGTTCCCCCGTTCGTCCTGAGCTCCGACCGGAGGTCAAGAATCTCGATGGAATCGGACCTGTCGAAGGATCATCATTCCCTGGGAAGCTTAGGTGAAACTCACCATCAATTTAGGCTACACTCACCGTTCAACCTTAACTCTGCGATCCCTTCAATGGGGCGCTAGCTAAAGTGGTGTAGGTCGCGCCTTTTGTCCCAAAATGCGTTTGTATCAAATCCACCGATTCAACCGACCACGGTTCCGAGCCTTCCAGCTCTTCAGAGGACAACACCGAACCTATGCTGCGGCGTGTCTGCTCATTCACCTGGTCTCGCACCCTACCGAGGGTCAGATGAGGGTTGAAGGGCCGCCGGTCTACGGGATACCCTATTGCCTCCAATGCACTTTCGGTTTTTTCTTGGAGTCCTCTAAGACAGCGAATATCGCCTTCCACGCCAGCCCACAAAACGCGCGGTCTTATCTCGTTTGGGAACACGCCCAAGCCCGACAATCGAACGTGAAACGGTGGTTCTTCTGCCGCCGCCTGGCTCATTGTCTCCGTAATTCTTGTTACTTCGTTAGGAGGTATGTTTCCCAAAAACTTGATGGTCAAGTGTATCCCACCTGGGTTTACCCAGCGGACCCCTTGCGGAATTTTGCCGCTTAGCCTTTCAATAACCTGGGACAAGACGAGTTTCGGTGGCGGGGGAATCGGCGCTGCTATGAACAACCTTATGGTCTGGTTGGACCGGTTCACGAAGAAAGCTCCAGACGCAGTTCTTGCAACCGGTTGTACCAACCTACCAAGTCGTCCAAAGAGTACTTGGCGTTGGCCGGGCTGGGGTTAGGTACCACGAACACTCTGGATTGTCCAATCATCCGCTCTTGCCCGCCCAATTGCACGGGCTCGTCAACGCCATCGGCATATTTTAAAAATGTCCGGTATCCCATCATCCCATGGAAGCTAACGATGCGTGGACTGTATTTGATCAACTTCTCTTTCAGCACCGGCGCCCACTCCCGGTAGTCGGCGGTTTTAAGGCCAGAGCCTTGCCGGGTAGGCCGCTTTACTACATCTGTGAATCCAATTCCGTTCCGCAGTAACGACCCGTCATCTTCCGGCGTCACTTCTCGGTCCACCAGTTCGGAGCGGTTAAAAGCAGCCCAGAACCGGTTCCTGGGGTTGGCGAAATAATGGCCCACCTCCACTGAAAACACCGACGGGTTCAAGCCCACGAAAACAATTTCAAGGCCTTCTTCCAGGTAGTCGGGAAGCGTGGCGAAATCTTCCAAAATCAGAACCTCTGCGAGTTGGTTGGAGACCGCCATCTCCCCAGGCATCCGTCTTGGTTCTGTCAGCAGCGACCCCAAGGCAGCGCAGCGAGAAGCCTCCTCCCCCCATTTCGTTTATCCGCTTCGCTACACTCACAGCCCCAGCAATCTTGCTGCGTTACCGCCCAATATCGCATCTTGCGCCGACTGCTCCAAGTTTGCCTCCCCAACGTAATCGAGGAGCCGCTTGGGTTGGATTAGCGGGTAATCCGTGCCGAAGAGAATCTTGTCCGGGCCAATCAGGTCCACAACAGCGCGGACCACATCCGGCCCGTACAGAAATGGCGACGCTGCCGTATCGAAGTACACGTTTTTGATTACCTCCGGAACTTCGGGCATGAGCGCGTAGAAGGGCAAGCCGCCGCCCCAATGAGCGCAAATGATAACGTTGTCGGGAAAATTCTCAATGAACCGGTACAACTTGCCGGGAGTGGTCTCGCCTTTGCCTGCGTACTGGTGGCCCACCGGTTCCGAGGCGTGGACCAACACCGGCATGCCAAGCCGAAGTGCAGCGTCCATAACTGGCTCCATGCTTGCCTTGTCTGTAATGTCGAAATTCTGGGAGTCTGGGTGAAGTTCGCCGATTCCAACCGCGCCCCCTTGGGCGCACCGCTCCACCTCCGTCACCGCTGCGTCACCCCATAACGGGTTCACCGAGCAAAAAGCGCTCAACCTCTCTGGATGGGTCAACGCAGACTCAATTATGTAGTCGTTGGATTCTCTGGCTAATTCTTGACCGGCCCAGCCGATTCCCATAATCACGGCTTTGGAGACGCCGTCCCGGTCCATGGCTCTCAGCAAATCAGGCACGCTTGCCATGGGAGAGTTGGGTTTGGCAAAGAGAGCGCTAAAGGTAGCGTCCCGGTCCAGCAAAGCAGCCCGGCGACGCTGAATATCCGGGGGCAAAACGTGACAGTGGGCGTCGATTATCACGAAAACGCCTCGTCAATCCTTCCAGCAAAACTCCGTCCATGTCATTTTAAGAGAGTGTAGCGAGCGAAGCTCCGACACCGTCGCGAGTCCTCGGCAGCGTCGGGAAATCTCTTTCGTTTGCATCAGATTCTGCTCTTCTCTCAAAATGACAGCAGGCGACGCAGGACGGACTGATAATAGATAGCGAGGCAATTATAGATTTGATACCGTGCGATTACTACTATGTAGACTAGGTAAACCAGCCTAGACACCCAATCAAGCCGGACTTATGATTATTCTGTTGGCGATGATGGCAACGCAGCCAAACCTATCACAGTTAATGCACTAAAGGCCCCGCGTTTTGGACCATAACTTGCTTCACCAAACCGCACCTGAGTTCACCTTGGCCGATTCCGACGGCCAGTTTCACTCGCTCAGCGATTTTCGAGGCCGCACAGTATTGTTGGTTTTCCTTCGCCACTTCGCTTCACTGCCTTGAAGGGAGCACTTGTCGCAGTTGCGGCAAAGACACCAGGAAATCGAGGCTAAGGGAGCCGCTGTGTTGGCAGTGTCCTTTGAACCCAAGGACCGGCTGTTCCAGTTGTCCCGTGAACTACGATTGCCGTTCCCAATACTGTCGGACCAGGAAAGGGACAGCTACCAGGCTTACGGCCTAAAGCGCGGCAGTTTGGGCCAAATTTTCAGCCCCCGGACCATCCTGGCCTACGTCAAGGTCTTAGCGCGAGGGCGCGTGTACCACTTTCACCGCAGCGACCTGCGCCAGTTGGGCGGCGACTTCATCATCGGCTCGGATGGGGAAATTATATATACGTACTGCGGAGCCACCCCCGATGACCGGCCATCGGTGGATGAATTGATTGGGCGCATTTAGGCTCTAAGAACCATGGGGGCTACTTGCGAGATCCAGAGGAGAAATCGGGCTTAATATTCGCCGGCAACTAGTTCGTAGAGATTCGGGGTGGCATAGCCACGAACACCGTCACTGGCTATTAGGCTCGTCTTCTAGACCGTCGTCGCTGAAGACGATGGTTTCTCTTCCCTGAAACACATGGACGACGAAACCTTCTCTGGTGATGCCCACAGCGTCCACCATGTCCTCGTCCACCGTGTCGATGATTTCTTGGATGGCGTCTTGGGTCAGGCTTTCGTCCACCGCCAGCGCTAGGTGTACCACTCCGTCTGCGAAGTGTATATCCACACGGCCCACGGGACGGTCGTCCTCTCTGATGGTATAAGCCTCCGAATAGGGCGTTCGCACCTCGCGCTCGAAGCTAAAATCCGCCAAAGCCTGCCTCCTCTACTCTCGCACCTGCCCACTGCCCATGATCACCCATTTGTAAGAAGTGAGTTCCCGGAGACCCATGGGACCTCTGGCGTGAAACTTCTGTGTGCTTATACCAACCTCAGCCCCCAACCCTAATTGGGAGCCGTCGGTGAACCGCGTGCTGGCGTTAACGAACACCGCCGCTGCGTCCACCTCGTCCAAGAAGCGCATGGCGGCGGAGTAGTCCTCGGTGACGATGGCCTCGGAATGACCGGAGCCGTAGGTTTCGATGTGCTCCAATGCCTCATCAAGGGAGTCAACCACCCTGACGGCGGCAGTCAAAGATAAGAACTCCCGGCCCCAGTCGTCTTCGTTGGCGGGTGTGGCCTCTATACCGGGGTTGGGGCCCAAAGCGCTCAGGGCGCGGCTGTCGCAGTGAAGCACTACTCCGGCAACCGCCAAACCCTTGGCCATTAGGGGCAGGCACTTGGTGGCCACATCGGAGTGGACTAGCACTGTGTCTAAGGCGTTGCAAACCGTGGGACGCTGCACTTTGGCGTTGAAGATGATATCAGACGCTTTGTCCAAGTCCGCCGCCTGGTCAACGTAGGTGTGGCAAACGCCCACTCCCCCGGTAATTGCCGGCATGGCGGCGTGCTCTTTCACGAAATTGATGAGTCCGGTGCCACCTCGGGGCACTATCAAGTCTATGTGTTCTTTCATGCCCAAGATGATGTCCACCAACGCCCGGTCGGTGTTGTCCACGAACTGCACCGCCTCTGGAGTCATTCCCGCTTGGCCGATGGCGTCGCGGATCAACTTTACTAAGGCGGTGTTGGACTTGAGGCTCTCTTTGCCTCCCCGAAGCAAGCAAGCATTGCCTGATTTCAGGCACAGGACGGATATGTCCACCGTTACGTTGGGCCGGCTTTCGTAAATACTGGCTATGACGCCCAGGGGTACCCGTCGCTTGCTGACCAACAGTCCGTTGGGCAGCGTTGTCATGTCCAGAGACTCGCCCACTGGGTCGGGTAAGGCGGCGACCCTTCGAACATCTGAAGCCATGTCAGCCAATCGTTCCGGACTGAGGAGCAACCGGTCCAGCATGGCATCATCCATGCCGTCTTTCTGAGCCGCTGCGTAGTCGTCCTGATTGGCTTCCAAGACTGCGTCTTGTTGCGATTCAAGCGCTGTGGCAATGTTTAGCAAGGCCCGGTTCTTAATGTCAGCCGAAAGCCGAGACAACAGGCGGCTGGCAGCCCGGGCAGCCTTAGCTTTCGCCGTAACATGGTCAACAGCTTTGGCGCTTTTACTGACGGTGCTCATGTTCCTCCCCCTCTACAATAGCACCAGATTGTTGCGGTGAACTACCTCTTGACCGAATTGATAGCCCAGGGTGCTTTCGATAGCCCCGGATTGGACTCCCCGTATCCGAGCAATGTCCTCTGAGCCGTAGTTGGCGATGCCGCAGGCTATGCGCCGTCCTTCGCTCCCGGTGATATAAACAATGTCCCCTCTGGAGAATTTGCCGTCGACGCCGGTGATTCCTGCGGGTAGCAGGCTGCGGTTCTTCTCCAGCAGGGCCGAAACTGCCCCGGCGTCAACGAAGACCTCTCCCCGTTGGGAGATTCCGCTGAGCATCCATCTCTTGCGGGCCTCAAGCTTCTCAGCGCCGGGATTAAACAGCGTACCAACCGCCTCGCCACTAACTGCTTTCAATATAACGTCAGGCCCTTGCCCGTTGCACATTACCATCGATATGCCTGATGTGGTCACCAGACGGGCGGCTTCCAACTTAGTGGACATGCCGCCACGAGCCCAAGGATTTAGGTTATTGCTCGCCAGAGACTCCACTGTTTCGTCCACACGGTCCACCACGGGAATTAATTGGGCTTGAGGGTCCTGGTTCGGGTCGGACGTGAATAGCCCGTCAATGTCGGTCAAGATCACCAGGAGGTCCGCATCCACCAGGTTGGCCACCAAAGCTGAGAGCCGGTCATTGTCCCCGAAAACTTCTCCTATCTCATCCACCGCCACCACGTCGTTTTCGTTGACAATGGGGACCACTCCCAATTCCAACAGCGCTCGCAGCGTATTGCGAACGTTCAGGTAGGATTGCCGGTCGGAAAGGTCGTTGGTGGTCAACAGAGTCTGGGCGACTTGAAAACCGTGGGAGGCGAACATCTGCTGATAGGTCTGCATCAGCCGGCTTTGCCCAACGGCGGCCATTACCTGCCTGGTGGAAATATCCTGAATCTGGCGGTCATTACCGTTACCCAATGCTTCCCGGCCGGCCGCGATGGCTCCTGAGGTTACCAACAGGATTTCCAGACCAGCGCGCCTCAGGTCGCAGACCTGCCCCACCAATCCTTCCATCAATTCCAAGTTTAGTCCCCGGTGCTCCGGCGGCTTGGTCAAGACGCTGGTGCCCGCTTTGATTACGACACGGTTATGGCGCAATTCTTCCAAAACTAAGGGTCCCATCACGAATCTGAGCGCAAAATTAAGTAAGAGGTGACCGGCAATGGGCATCGAAGCTCTTATTTGCCGATCCAACGATTCCCCAGGAAATTTATGGATTATTAGAGGTAAACCGAGGCTAATTGCTCCGGTCGCACACTAGCCGAATAGTATATCATGCAGCCTATTTCAGCCGGGTATTTAGACATGCGGCCATATATCAATTTAATATTCGTCATTCCGATTTATCTTCGTCATTCCGGCGAAGGCCGGAATCCAGAAACCGGTCTGCGCCCTGAAATTTCCTAGACACCGGACTCCGCCGGTGAGACGGTTGTGGAAATCACTGATGTCCGGTTAAATCTTCCTTTATTCCTAAAGAGGTCGCTCCAGAAGCCGGGCAGTTGGCTTGCGCCTCAGGCCCGGAACTAATAAAATGCATCCTACGGGGCCGGCGGATTACGCCAGGCCCCATTTAGGCGTGCTTTTTGTCGCTCGGGGCCGACTTCCTAGGCAATTATCTTATTAAGTGGACTTGGGAAACGAATTAATTTATGTCCTTGAACGGAATTCTTTCAGCGATTAGCGCTCATCCAGAATACAAACGCCAATTGGCGTTGATGTCGAGTTTCGTTACCAGCCCAGACAGTGTTCCACAGGCAACGGTCCGCCAAGGGGCCCGGCCCGGTTATATCGGCGCTCTTTGGCGGCAGCACGACATCCCCTTATTGGTTATAACTCCCAGGCCGGATGACGCCCGGCGGCTCCACGACCAGCTACTTACCTACTTGGGAGAGGATGAGCCCGTATACCTTCTGCCCGAGCCGGAAGTTCTGCCATTCGAGCGTTTGGCGGTGGACTCGAACACCACCAACCAGCGCCTGGCCGCTCTTGCCGCCTTGGCCGCATCAGCGAACGGGACCTGCCCATTGGTGGTGACTTCCGTGGGAGCGGCGTTGCTAAAGACCTTGCCTCCCACTACTATGGCGAGCCAGGACGCAATCCTCACTCTTCCCTACAGGGTTGCTGTCGGCGAAAGAATTGGGCTCAACCAACTACTGACCCAATGGGTGGAACTGGGCTACCGCAACGAGCCGCTGGTGGAAGCGCCAGGCTGTTTTAGTCACCGGGGCGGCATCATCGACGTTTTCCCGCCCAACTACCTGTTGCCTTTCCGTATCGAGCTCTTTGACGACGAAATCGACACGATCAGACTATTTGACCCCTACAGCCAACGGTCAGTGCGGGAGATCAAGGAAGCCCTGCTCATACCCGCCCAAGAGCAACTTCCGAGCATGTCCAATCGCGGTCTGGCAGAGCAGCTAATTGGGTCCATGGATTTCACCTCGTGTAACGAAGACGCCAAAGAACGCCTTGAAGACGAGATTGCTCACCTTTTCACCGACCCCAACAGCGAGACCCTCTCTTTTTACAACGGCTTGCTCAACGGCGCCAACCTACTGGAGTACCTGCCTGAGTCCGGATGGGTAATCCTAGAACGGTCCAGCCAGATAGACTCGGAGGCTTTGGAGTTGGAAGAGCGGTTCCAGCGAATGCGGGCCAGCAGGGAGGAAAGGGGCGACCTCCCCAAACATTTTCCCTCTCCTTATATCCCATGGGCCGACTTCTCCTCTCAACTGGAAAAACAGCGACGGTTACTGCTACAAAGCTGGGTCAGCGCCGAGGAAGACCGTATTTTCGAGCCTGCCGTTCCCTATTACGGGAAATTGGAACAACTGGCCACCGACGCCCAGCGCTACGGAAGGGATGGCACAGCCGTGGTGGCGGTAACCCAGCACGCCGCCCGTTTGGCCGAAATTCTCGAGGAAGCGGGGGCTGGAGCCACTGTGTCAGAAGGCTTGGAAGACGTTCCTCAGCCGGGCCGCATTTACTTGGTTTCCGGGTCACTACGGGAAGGTTGGACCCTGGCGTCCGCCCAGGCTAGGCCAGATTCGGGTAACGGCCTGCCCGGAGACAAGGTATCTTCATCTTCACTCGGCGAAGCAAGTAGCAATGGGCTACGCTCTGTGACGCTGCTCACCGACGCCGAGCTTTTCGGCACGGTTAAAGAACGCCGGTACCGGCGGACCAGACGGGCGGATCACGGACCAGACGTGGTGCTGGCCGACTTGGTGGAAGGCAGCTTCGTGGTCCACATTGACCACGGGGTAGCCCGTTTCGCCGGGACCACTAAGATGGGCGAGGACGGCGAGGAACATGAATATCTGGTCTTGGAATACGCCGAGCAAGACAAACTCTACGTCCCCACCGGCCAATTAGACCGGGTAACCTCCTACGTTGGCGCATTGGACCGTCCTCCCCATTTAACCCGCCTCAGCGCCGGGGATTGGGCCAGGGTCAAGGAAAGGGTCAAAGGCGCCACCAGGGAACTTGCTGAGGAACTCTTAAGGATGCATGCTGCCAGAGAGGTGGCCGAAGGCTACGAATTCAGCCCGGACACCACCTGGCAAAAAGAACTGGAAGACTCCTTTCCTTACGAAGAGACTCCGGACCAAGCCCAGGCCATCGACCAAGTGAAAGCGGATATGGAGAACTTAAAGCCCATGGACCGGCTTATTTGCGGGGACGTGGGATACGGCAAGACTGAAGTTGCCTTGCGGGCGGCGTTTAAGACCGTCAACGACGGCATGCAGGTGGGGCTGCTGGTACCCACCACCGTATTGGCCCAACAGCATTATGTCACCTTCAGCGAGCGCCTTAGTCCTTTCCCCGTGCGGGTGGAGGTTCTGAGCCGGTTTAGGACCCACAAAGAACAACAAGAAGTAATCGAAGGTCTAAAAGACGGCAGCGTTGACATCGTGATTGGCACTCACCGGCTGTTGCAGCTGGATGTGGAGTTCAAAAACCTGGGGCTGGCGGTGGTAGACGAGGAGCAACGTTTCGGCGTCGCCCACAAAGAGCGTCTAAAGCAACTAAGGCAGCAGGTGGATGTATTGACCCTGAGCGCCACTCCCATACCGCGAACCTTAAACCTGGCAT
The DNA here is from genome assembly GCA_002816455.1 of SAR202 cluster bacterium Io17-Chloro-G4. Classification (GTDB taxonomy): domain Bacteria; phylum Chloroflexota; class Dehalococcoidia; order Lucifugimonadales; family UBA3495; genus UBA1141. Next base: position 22,684 of record MUCR01000042.1, read on the forward strand.
TGGCAGGAATCCGAGACCTAAGCACCATGGACACTCCACCGGAGGCCCGCCTACCGATCAAGACCTTCGTTTCCGAGCAAAGCGACGACGTTGTGAAAGAGGCCATTCTACGGGAATTGGAGCGGAACGGGCAGGTATTTTTCCTTCACAACCGGGTGAGGACAATCCAACAGACCGCAGCCGAACTCGCTGTATTGGTACCCCAAGCACGGTTCCTAGTGGCCCACGGTCAGATGGGCGAAGGGGAACTGGAAGACGTGATGATCGCTTTCTCGAAAGCAGAAGCGGACGTGCTGGTATGCACCACCATAATCGAGTCGGGGCTGGACATGCCCAATGTCAACACCCTAATCATCGACCGGGCGGACCGTTTCGGCCTCTCCCAGCTATATCAACTCAGGGGCAGAGTCGGCCGCGGAGAGCACCGGGCCTACGCCTATTTGATGGTCCCCAGGGGCAGGCGTATTACCGAGGCGGCGGAGCAACGGGTTCAAGCTATCTTGGAATCCTCAGAATTGGGTTCGGGCTTCCGAATCGCCATGCGAGACTTGGAAATACGGGGAGCCGGCAACCTGTTGGGGGCGGCCCAAAGCGGCCACATTCAAGAAGTCGGCTTAAATCTATACAGCCAGCTGCTCCAAGAAGCCGTTGAAGACATGGGGGATGACAAAAGCGGCGCAGCCTCAACGGACCAAGCCGCCGCAGACCTGCCAAGAATGGATTTGCCTCTGGACGCCCGCATCCCCGACACCTACATCGACCATATGCCGACCCGCCTAGCTGTTTACCAGCGAATCGCCAAAACGACGAGCCGTGACGAAATCCCTGAACTCCGGGAAGAGTTGCAAGACCGGTTTGGGCCGCCACCGGAAGAAGTGGACAACCTGTTGCTCATCGCCGACCTCCGTGCCCTGGCGGCCATGGTCAACATCGAGTCCATCCAGCATTCCAAAGAAGCTATCGTTCTTGCTCTTCGTTCCCCGGTGGGCGGCGCCAGAGGCCCACTGCAACAAACTCTGGGTCCTTCCGCCAACGTGGGCAACCAGCAAGTCCATCTGCCCCTGCGCCGGTTGGGTGATGAGTGGCTGTCGCGCCTCACCAGGGTGCTGGAGCGGTTCCTGATTTTTCACGAAAGGCTGGCCGCATTGCCGGACTAACTTTTGAGCTAATTGATCTAGGCTGGTGTACCGGACAGCTTCACCGCTCGACCAGCTTTCCCTATCCAACACGGGTCCGATTACTGAACCATGTCGAATCTACCGGCGAATCTACCGCTGTAACCAAGCATCTAAATCCATGTGTTGTTCGGGTCTACAATCCCTTTGAGTTAAGTTTAGATTGGGCGATTCGCCGCAGGCAGGCTGGGAGGCTTAATGATGAAAAATGGGGCGATATGGGGGTCCTCTGCGCAACCTGATAATAATTCCCACGTTAACAATCGTAGTAGGAGGATGCGGCTAAGCAAGCCGGGCGCAATCGCAACCTTCCTGGCAGCGCTGGCGATTATCTTGGTGGCTTGCGGCGGTGGTTCAGGAGATTCGGCTGAAACCCTGCCAGCGCTTTCGTCTGGGTCCGAGGTCCAGATGGACAATGACCGAGCCCCCAACTTCCACATTACCCTCTTCCAAGGCGAGGATCTATTGGGCGCCAACGAGCTAAACATCCACGACCTGCCCCTAGGTAAGCCGCTGGTCGTGAATTTCTGGGCCGGTCTGTGCCCGCCCTGCCGCGCCGAAATGCCGGACCTGCAAGAGTTCTCGGATGAATTCGAAGACCGGCTGACCCTGGTGGGCGTCGACTTGGGCCAGTTCACCGGGCTGGGCACGGTCCAAGACGCAAAGGACCTTTTGGAGGAGTTGGGCGTGACCTACCCGGCTGGCTTCACCAACGATTCCAACGTAATCAAAGACTACAGAGTGTTTGGACTCCCGGCTACAATGTTTATCGACGCTGAAGGCAAGATTTTCAAGAATTTGGGCGGCGCATTGAACCTGGATGTGCTCAGAGACCAGTCCAACGCCATGTTGGCCCAGTAAATTATTGCTGGTAGCCGATTGAGCCCGCAAGTCTAATCCATCTACAAGTCAGCGCCGTGAAACATGAGTCATCTCAGATTTTGACCCCGAAACGACCTTTAGACATTAACACCGTCATTCCGGCGTAGGCCGGAATCCATGAAATCCGCCGCTTTCACCTTCGTCGGCCTCTACAAAACCGTCTGAGCGGTAGCAGACGATCCTCCAGAGTCCCTGGAGAGCTGGATTCTAGCGAAGGCTGGAATGACGACCTCGGTGCCTCGCTGCACTTGACGACTTTGTGGTCCTGCCCCTTCGCCGCATCCCACTCCGACATCGAGTCAACCCAAAATTCGGCATGACTCATGATGATCTATGATTTTGAGCCCAGACCACGGGGTTTAGCACCAAGTAATTGCCTAGTCCCTTCGGGACACCGAGAGCCATATTGGGGTATATTATATTAGTTGGGCGTCGGGGTGTGGCCCAGTATGGTAGGGCGCTACGTTCGGGACGTAGAGGTCGGTGGTTCGAATCCACTCACCCCGACCAATTAAATCAAGGCCTCTACAGCAAAGGTCTTGAACTCCTCACGGCCACTATACTCGAGCCCAATCTCTCCCGAGTATTTTGCAAAATAATGAGGCCGGTACGATACCGGCCTCATTATTTTTCACGCACATTAGTCAGGCTTCTTTTCCAGAAATGGACCACCATTAATGATATGTCCGCGATCAGGTCTCGCACATTGAGGGTTAACACGCAGTACCCTGCAGGAATTCCCCATTGTCTCGAGTACTGGAATAACCTACGTTTGATGGGAACACCTAAGACGTTCCGAGGCAGGTTATTTAGCCTCAATGATTAGCCCTTTTTTCACCCCTGGCATCACCCGAACGAGTGGTGTTCCAGTTCTATAACTATAAGATACTTCTCGTAGCAAGTATGGAGCACGAGGAACATGGTAGAGACTTTAAAGCACAAAGGAGTCTGGCTCGGGGCCGTAGTAGCGGCCCTATTGGTCGTAATTGCGTTTTTTAGCACCCAGGCATTCTCCTCAGGTCTCACGGCAACGTCAGAGCCGCTGCAAAATGCGGGGACCGACGGGGTGATCAACTACGCCCAGGACTGGAGCGCCGCCTCTGCCGTCATTACCCGGCACGAATCGACGGACCTTACGGTGGACGGTAGTGACCTGGTCACCGATGTAGCCGTCCAAGGGACCAAGTCCAGCGGAGCCGTTGACGTCAAACTGGACTTACTAGACGTTTCGCAAACCATATTAGACACAAAGACCTGGTCCCTGCCCAGCACGTCAGGGACCTACAACGAGACTTTCGCCTTGACGAATGGCACGACCAAATTAGTCGGCTTGGCCAAGGTGTTGGCCACATACACGGCGGCGAGTTCTGTCGCGATTGCTTTCGATGCGGCCTCTAGCACTAATGGCAAGACCACCAGCCTGTCATGGTCCCACACAGTAGGAGCGGGCGGCGCCAACCGGTTCTTGATCGTCGGCGTGTCCTTGAAGAGCACGTCGTCTGTGACCAACGTGACCTACGGCGGCCAGAACATGGCCTACTTGGGTGCCCAGAGCAGCGGCGCCAACAGGGTGGAGCTATGGTACAAAGTGGCGCCACTTGAAAATGCAAACAGCGTGGTCGTAACGTTGCCGTCCTCGTTACACGCTGTCGGTGGCGCCACCTCATGGACGGAGGTTCACCAGACCACGCCTTTGGGGACAATCGCATCGGCTACAGCCGTCAGCACCACCCCGTCAGTCAATGTTGGCAGCAATACTGGCGATGTTGTAGTCGACGTTCTAGCTCATGGTGGCGGCGTACCTACCGTGGACGCCTCTCAGACCCAACGATGGAAATTGTCGCAAGGAGGATTCAGAGCCGCCGGTAGCAGCGAAGATGGCGGTGCAACCTCCACGACTATGTCCTGGACCGCCAGCTGCGGCGAGTGGGCGATCGCCGGTGTAGCGCTGAAGCAAGCCACGCCCTAGGCCTTAAAAGTAGCCAGTTACCGCACCAGCCTGTTAACGGGTTTCACAGAAACCCCGGAGAACTTCCGGGGTTTCTTGCTGTACAATTGCCAAACCGATAAATCGCCAATCGGTTAGTAATTTTTCTGGGACACATCTATGACAACGATCGATAGGTCCACCCTGACACTGCCGGGCGTCGACCTCCAGATAGTCCGCAAAGGCTCTGGGCCTCAAGTGCTCCTGCTCCACGGCGGCGGTGGGCCCGTTGACCATCTGCCCTTCTTCGACCGGTTGGCGAAGCACTACGAGGTCATGCAGCCCGTCCATCCCGGTTTCGCTGGCACCGCCATCCCCGAGCATTTCGATAATCTCCAGGACCTTATTTTCCTGTACCTGGATTTGATAGATTCCTTGGACCTAAATGACGCCATATTGATGGGCTTTTCCATGGGCGGGTGGGCCGCGGCGGAGATCGCCGTCATGAACACCCAGCGGTTCTCCAAAATGGTTTTGGTGGACTCGGTGGGCGTCAAGCCGGGTGGACCCTTCGACCGTGATATCGCCGACGTATTCGCCCTGCCGCCAGCCGAGCAACTGAGAGTCGCCTGGCATGACCCGTCCAAAGCGCCGGACACGGCAACCATGACCGATGATGAGCTTCAAACGCTGGCCGCAGACCGGATAGCGCTGGGTTTTTACACCTGGGAACCCTACATGCACAATCCCAAGCTCCCTGGGCGGCTCCACCGCATCGACATACCCACGCTGTTAATCTGGGGCGAAAGCGACGGTATTGTGACGCCCCGGTACGGCCGGGCGTTTTGCGACATGATTCCCGGCGCAAGAATGGTTGTTATACCGAAGGCCGGACACAGCCCGCACCTCGAGCAACCAGAAGAATTCTTGAAGCATTTTCTCGAGTTCGCCGCAAGCTAAGCGTTCGGCAGTGTATCAACTACATCCTCGTCATTCCGGTACATCCTCGTCATTCCGGCGTAGGCCGGAATCCAGAAATCGTCTCAACCGCAAAATTCCTGGACACCGGCCTACGCCGGTGAGACGGTCAAGGTTCTCATATCCTTATGCCGGAAATTGATACACTAACGTCAATCTGCAACAAGCTAAGAACAAGACAGGAACGAGATATGAGAACTTGGTTTTTCACCGAAAACGCCTATCCTTACCTGCCCGACGCCGACTCCTACGAATCGATTCGGGTAAACCTGCCCAACAGGCACTTCGACCCGGACTCGGGGGCGGACCTGTACCACATGTATCTGGACATGTGGTGCGCCGCCGACGAAATGGGGCTGGAAATCATGAATAACGAGCACCATCAGACCGCTACTTGCATGGTGCCAGCAGCCCCGATTCTGTTGGGCATCCTGGCGAGAGAGACCAAGAAAGCCCGGCTATTGATCCTGGGCAATCCGGTCGCGAATCGAAAACAGCCAATCCGCGTCGCCGAAGAGATGGCGTTGATAGACGTACTATCCCGGGGCCGCCTGGAGTGCGGATTCGTTAGGGGCGTGCCCTATGAGGTGGCGCCAGCGAATGCCTTTCCCTACCGCGGCACTGAGAAGTTATGGGAAGCCCACGACCTGATTATGAAAGCTTGGACTCACCACGATGGCCCGTTTAGTTTCGAGGGCCGCTGGTTCCACGCCCGACAGGTGAACATCTGGCCCCGGCCTTACCAGCAACCCCATCCGCCGGTCTGGGTCACCATGGGCAGCGCCAACTCTGCGGTACAAGTCGCCGAGCGCAAACACACCGGGGCGGTCTTCCTGGCTGGATACCCCAACATCCGTAACATATTTGACGGCTATCGCCAGGGTTATCTGGACAATCACCGCGAGGAGTCTCCTTTGGACCGGATGGCGTACTGCGCTTTGATCTACGTCGGCGAAACTGAAAAGGCGGCTCTTGAAGGCGCCAACAAGCTACTGTGGTATATGACGTCCAACAAGGTTGCCCCTCAATTTAGCAACCCGCCGGGATATCATCCGCCTTCAACTGCGGCCAATATAATGAGGGGCACCCATTCGTCGTCGGGACTGCCGTTGGTGCCAAAGTTGGATGAGCAAATGGCCCGGGGCAACGTATTCGCTGGCACGCCCGACCAGGTATTTCAGCAAATCAAGAGTCTATGGGAATATTCCGGCGGATTCGGCAATTTGCTGATGATGGGTCAAGCCGGGTTCATGACTTTCGACGAAACTCTGAAATCCATGAAGCTATTTACGGAAGAGGTCTATCCGCGACTCAAAGAATTGACAGCATCTTATGACCCGGGCGCCATGAAGGAGTTGCGTGCCTCCCTGCCTGACGTGCAGGCCGTCGATATCAGCAATATGGCCAATGAGTTCGTCCGTTGAGCATATCACCCAATCAGGTTATACCCGGATACGCACCTGCTTCTGGTTCTAAATTCGGTCGGCGGTTTGACCTTAAGACGAACACCTGACTGACTGGAATTGAGCCATCATGGCAGTACGCTGTCTACCAGGTTGGACAGTGTGTTGCCTCAGCCTAGCCGTTCTTAAAAAGAGGAGCAGGTTTTGAACCGGTACCTGATATTTGCAGCTCTCGCAATCCTGACGGCGTTAATCGCCGCATGCTCCGGCAGTGAGCCGGCACAGTCCCAAACAAGCGCCACGGCCAACGGTCCAATCACCGCAGGCAACTGTCGCCTCTGCGCCTCTCAGGGCGACAGAGCAGGCCCCTGATGCCACAACGGCCCCAATTTTGCCGGGTAATTCATCAAGTAATTCCGGGGTCAGCCCGATTGCCACGACTGTTCCCGCACCCGAGTTGGATCCGACACCAACACCTACTTTCCCAGCCATGGTTCCCACCCCAACTGCGGCTCCCGACGTTGCCGTCGGCGTATCTTTGCAAGTACGCGCCGACTGGGGCGAATTGACTGACCTTTTCTCTGGCAAGGGCGTAAACCTACAACCAGAACTACAAAAGGTGTCAATTCTGAGTTTGGACGGTTCGGAAATAGAATCTCAAGGTGGAACGGACTCATACTCCTTTGTGTTGCCCCCTGGAGCCGCCTATTTAGTCAAAGCCAGAAGTGTTAATGGGGTTATTGTTTGGGCATTAACGCCTCAGCTGACCGGCGATTCAACACAGATCGTCAGCCTGCGCAGCACTTATGAAGCTGGTCTTATCTACGCCGCCGAAGGTCAACATGCTGTTACCACCGACGCTGCCGCTGCATTGATGGAACTTGCCGGGAGGGCCTTGGACGTCGGCGCAGACCGGCTGGTAAATACAATCAAACGGGTTGTGGACAATGCCTTATTGTGGGGCAACGACTACTCGGTGTTTACCGAATTCAGCCAGACAAACCTAAGGGCTTTCGGCGGCGGTCTTCAGCCAATTCGCTCCTTGGACTCGCTCATAAATAGCCCGTCTCCTGACTACGTGCCCCACGTCTACATGCTCAACGTGTCCGCGCAAGACGTTTTATTCCTGGACCGTATTTTCATGTCGGAATTGAAGGCTGATCGATGGACGGTGATCCTAGCTGCCCAGGACATTCCTCCCAGGGTTCACGGCGGTCTTGGCGGGATGCATGTGGTGCACGGAGGCTCCACCATCGTCTATGGAGAAGATAAGTGCTTCAAGATGGCCGAAGGCCGCTGCCAAAGTTTCAACCAAGTAATCGTCACCAAACCGTTGGATTCGCCACCCGACTCACCGGCAATCCAACTAACATCCGTGGAGGACTTTGACGGCGCCCACCGGCCCCGGTGGTCCTGGGACGAAGGCAAAATCCCTTTCCACGCCTTTCCCAATGGCAGATTAGCTCCAGCCCAGATTTACTCTATCAACAAGGACGGCTCAGGCAAAGAGCGAATCACGAATCACACCCAAGGCCAAAACGGGGCCAGGCACCCCAGTTGGTCGCCGGACAACTCCAATATCGCCTTTATGTCCGACGAAGAATCCTCCTCCTGGGACATCTGGGTCATGGACGCCGACGGGAACGGGAAGCAGAACTTGACCGGCGGGCGAGTGAAATTCCCCAACGAACCCAAGTTTTCCCCGGACGGTCGGCGCATCCTGTTTTACGGCCATGATACTAAGCCCAACAGCAGCGGTCGGGGTGCCCCTGATTATGAGCTCTGGTTGATGGGCCGGGATGGGTCCAACCTGCGCATGGTAACCAGCAACGACTCCGACGACGAAAACCCGGTGTGGGCTCTGAACGGCTTGGACGTTGTGTACACCGTGGATGATGAAAACTGGGCTTCGGCGAACGTCTTCACCGGCCAGCGACTGTTTGAATTCCCCGGCGTGTCCCACGGGAAGTATCAAAGCCCGGTGTTGGCGGCAACGGAGCATGTTTTGGTTCCAAGCCAAGCCGCCATAGACGCAGAAGTGGTGGATGTGAACGGCTACGTGGAAAAAGACTGGCTGGCTACTCGGCTGGCAGAGAGAATCGACGCCGGCGGTGAAGTGGTTACTCAATCAACCAACAAGACCGGCGGTTATCAAGTGGTGACCCCATCCGCAGACCCGCTATCGGGCATCCGCTACGAAATATTCACCGCCTTCACTCAAACGCCCATATATACCGCAGACGTTGGTGGCTGGACGCCGTCGATAATTAGCTGGGATTAGCGGAATTTGGGAATCCCCGCCCCTACCGCGCTACCAGAGCCACCACCCGGGCCGGGGAACCTGAGCCGCCTTCAATCTTTAGGGGCAAGGCTATAACAACTGCGCCAGCTTCGGGGAGTTGGTCCAGGTTTGCCAGGCTGGTCAGGCCCATGCGTCCAGCGCCGTGCATGATGTTGTGGTTGGGGAAGGGCGGGTCGAAGGTGCCCGCCATGCCAGCGTCGGTACCCACCGTTTCCACGCCCACACCCAACACGTCCCGTTGCTGGGTCATAAAATCCGCTGCTTCCCTGGAAATACCGGGCACGTGGGAGTTGCCGTCTTCCCCCATGTTCTTGTAAGCCGCCGCGTCAGAGAAGCGGCTGGACCAGTTTGTCCTGGCCAACACCCATGCGCCGACAGGGATCTGGCCGTGGCGGCTTTCCCAGTCCAAGAGGTGCTCCGGCTTTAATAGCGCGTCAGGGTTTTCGGCGCACTCTTGGGTCATGTCCACCACCACCGCCGGGCCGATTAAGCTGGACAGTGGAATGGCGTCCACGGTGTCCTTGTCCTTGCCCGTTACCCAGTGAGAGGGTGCGTCCAAGTGGGTGCCGGTGTGCTCGCCGGTCTCGTAATTATTCCAATACCATCCCGGCCCCGGTCGTCGTAGCGGGAAATCTCCATCAACTTAAAGGGTATTGTTTGGCCCCACTGCGGAGGAAGCTCTAAGATGGGCGTGTTGGCGTTCAAAGTTTGCGTTAGGTCGACTACAGTGACCTGTCCCTGCCCAATTCCCCGGATTAGCGAACTTAGCACGTCTTGCATGGCATTGCATCCTCTATTCTTATTGGTCATTTGGCGGCTGGGTGCGACCGGTAAGTGGAGCCAGGGATTTTGGTAATCCCCACATAAGCATTCCCCAAGATGGAGATCTTTCGACAAGCTCAGGATGAGGGGGCGCCTCCAATCCGTTCGTGGTGAGCCTGTCGAACCATCCCCAAGCCCGTACCCCACTTTGGTCGTTTTTGCCGGCTAATCAGGCAGAGGTATGAATGCCACGACACAGGGGCCTTTAACCATTCTTGAGGTGTGACCCTGGCCCGTCAGGTCCTCCCCCAAGAACACCCCTCCCGGTTCCAGGTTCCGCACCGAGCCGTCCCCGACTTGAAACTGGACCTCACCGGAGAGAATGATGGCGTATTGGCGGCGGGACTCGTTGTGCCAGTCGTGAAATTCACCGTCGACGAAATAGCGGAAGGTCATTTCGGCGCCGGGCTTGAGGGCTACGGGCGGTAAATCCTGATTAGGCAATTCCGAGTCCTCGAAGTGGGACTGGCCGTCTTCTCCGCTGTAAACCCGCACGATCATTCTGGTGCCTCCATTAACCCCTTCGGGTTACCTCCCAGAAGGTAGTGACGCGCCAAATATTTGGGTAACTTTAGATGGGTCCAGCGGCTCTCCTTATTCCTGGCGAGATTAAACTTCCAGGGCCTGTCTAATCTCGCACAGCGCAGTAACCGCCGACTCTATGTCCTCAAACGAGTTGTAAAAATAGGGCGAGAAACGTACTGCTCCCGGCCGGTAGTCGACGATAATATCCCGTTTGGCCAGCTCTTCGACTGCCAACGCCGGGTCTTTCATCTCGACCATGGTTATGCTGGCGTGGCGCTCTGGGTCGTCGGGCGTCCTCAGCTTGAAGCCTTCGTCTTTCAGCCGGTCGACAAGGCGCCCGGCAATCGCCTTGGTTCTGTCTCGGATGGCTTGGGAGCCGATGTCGTTGACAAACTTCAAGCCCTCGGCCCCGGCGAAGATGCTGGCCACCGGCGGCGTTCCCGTTTCAAATCTGCCGGCATCATCCCTGAAGACCATCTCGTTCGGGTTAAAGTCAAACTGGTCCCGGTTGGCAAACCAGCCGGTAACCGTGGGCGAAAGCTTTTCTATCAAATCTTCCTTGACGTACATGAAAGCGGTGCCCGGTCCGCCCAGCAGCCACTTCATGCCTCCCGAAACCAGAACATCAATGTCCAGTTCCTTCACGTCAATTGGGACTTGGCCCGTGGATTGGTAGTCATCGATCAACGCCAGCGCCCCGTTCCGGTGTGCCAAGTCCACAACTGGGCCCACGTCCTGGACGTAGCCGCTGCTGAAGTAGACATGGCTGGTAGCGACCAATGTGGTGGCCGGGGAGATCGTCTCTTCAAACTGGGTAAAGTCTATCTTGACCCGGTCGGTGGATTGAATAATTTTCGTGGCCACTCCTATCCGTTCTTTGGCCAAGAAATGGTGAGCCACGGTGGGGAAATCCAAGGCCGTTGTAACAACCTCGCTTCCCGGTCCCAGGTCCATGCTGGAGGAGATAACGCCCAGGGTGCTGGAGATGTTGGGCAGGATTGCGATTTCGCTGGGGGAGGCGTTGATTAACGAGGCGAAGCGCTGGCGCACGGAGCCGATTTCCGCCATCCAGTCCGTGTACCAGGCAGCGGCACCGTGGTCGTTCCAGGAGTCGATGAACCGGTGCAAGGCATTCCTGACACTGTTGGACAGCAAGCCCAAGGAGCAACTGTTCAGGTATATTTTCCGGGAAAGGGTCGGGAACTCGTCTCTGATTTTTCCCCAGTCGGGTTGATCAGCCATAATATATCCCCGTTGCTACTTTCGATACGGTAAATGGCTCCCACCGCCAAGGTAATAGCGGTGTCTTAATTTGAGTTTCGTCATTCCGGCGTAGGCCGGAATCCAGGAATCGTCTGCAGCCGAAAATTTACTGGACGCCGGCCTACGCCGGTGTGACGATTCGGCGCACATATTGGCTTTTGTCAGATATGATGCCGCAGCCCTACACGTTTACCCGGTACACACCCGCGGCGGTGTCGTGAAACAATGAGGCCCGCTCGGAGGCCGAGTGGCTCTTTGATATTCGCTTGAAAGCGTTATACATCACGTGATAGGAGAAGGACACCTTGTCCACCGGGAAGTTGCTCTCGAACATGCACCGCTGCGGGGTAAACTGCTCAATGCAGTAATTTACCAAAGGCGCCATGTCGTTAGCCAGTTCTTCTGAGCCGATGGGCGTTGTACGGGTATGCCAGTCAAATCCCATGCGAGGCATACCGATGCCGCCGACTTTCAGGTAGACGTTGGGGCACTGGGCGGCGGCGGCAATGCCACTGCGCCATTTCGCGTACACTTCCTCGTCCCTGTTGGCATAGGGGCCCTCCCTAAGCAGGCCGCCGATGTGGTTCAAGATGATGGTCAGGTCGGGCACCGCTTTAGCGAACTCCGCCAACTCGGGTAACTGAGGGAAGTACATCCAACCTTCCAGGGACAATCCCATGCTGGCCAAGACCCTGGCGCCAGCCCGAAATTTTTCGCTGCTCAACTGGCCTTCCATCTTGTGGGCAGCGGTGTTTTCCACAGCGGGGTTGGGGTCCCAAGTAACGGAGTGGCGTATTCCGCGGAACCGGTTGGGGCTGGCCGCTTGCAGGGCCTCCAGTACCGGCTTCACCCCATCGCCCAGGTTCAAGTTGGCGTGACCCACGATAGATGCGGCGGCGCGGCCCGGACCGTATAGGCCGGCGGCACTGGCAGCGGCAAGGCCTTGGACGAATTCAACCTCTCCGACAGGGCGCATCTCTTCTGGACCGTCGGCACGGTACATGGACCTTGCTTCAACGAAAACGGTGGACTTCACGTTGTGGCCGCTGTTGATGTCTGCGGCCAACTCGTGGAGCAGGTAGCGTTGGTAGGGAATGCGTTCGGTGCGAAAATCCCAGAAGTGGTGGTGCGGGTCGCAGATAGGGATTTCCGGCTCCAATGTCTCTTCTTGGGTTAAAGCGTGCCAGGCATTGTCTCCGAATGGCATAAGGGCGCCTCCAGTACAGATAAATTGTCAGAAATTGTGCTGTTGCTTTTTGCGGCCCAATCGTACCACACCACCGGCTGTTCTCCAGGCAATCAAACTCATGTGTTCCAACCGCTTGTGATCTCACCGCAGAGGCGCAGAGATCACAGAGAATTGGAATCTAAATTCTTCTTCACTCTGCGATCTCTGCGCCTCTGCGGTGAAAATGCTTAATCGGCGGCAAGGGCGACGAAGTCCTTGATTGCGTCGAAATATTCCTTGATTCCCACATACAGCAGGTCGTTGTGACCCCCCTTGGGTATGGTCAGCATCCGTTTATCCGTGGACGCCAAGCTCTCGTACATGCTCACCGCATCCGCTACCGGAGCCAGGTTGTCCAACTCGCCGTGAATCACCAAAGCCGGGATGCGGATTGACGCTACTTTGGCCTTATAATCCGTTTCCAAGTCTCGGGCAGAGGACTCATCCAGTCCGTTGGTGAACTGACCCAAGGTGGGCCGGCCACTCTCCAAGATTACTCCCCTTACTTCGCTGGATGCGTTGGCGGCGATCTCAAAAGCAGCGTGGCGGCCCATGGACCTACCCATGACAAAGATGGCGCCGGTATAGCCACCCGCTTGTATGAAATCGGTCATTCCCGTAAGCACTTTATGAGCGTCGGCGAGCATAGCGTTGAACTCGGGTTCGCCGCCGCTGCGTCCATATCCCCGGTAGTCGGCCACGAAAAAGTTCAGCCCTATGCGGTTGTACAACGGGGCTATGGAGTCATAGTCCGGCGCAGTCTCGCCGTTGCCATAGAAAAACAGGATGGTGGGCCTATCGTTTCCTCCCGGACTGACGGGGAAGAAGCGGCAGGAAAGCTGAATGCCGTCACCCACATCGATGCCGTAGTCTTCGGCGCCTTGGGGGGTGTTTGTCCAATTGCGCCTGGGATAAAAGGAATTCATGGAGATGGCTGGATTGTTCAACAATCCATAGTCCGGTGCGCTCATCGGGCACCCTCCCGGCTTATATCCAAATTATGTCGGGACGATTGGTTAAGGTGAATACCAGCGCTGACCCGTACGCAATTACCCGAAGAACCCGCTCTGGATATGCTCAGCTATGATACCGGCTACCAACTCGGGTCTTTGTAGGGGAACATCGTGGATGCTGTCTTCAAGCCAGACAACCTTGCTCTTCGCCAGTGCGGCGGCGGCCGTGGCTACCGACTTCTCTCGCAGGTCACTGCGCTCAGCGGTGGAAGGGTCGCTTTTTTGGCGGGCAGGCATAACCAACACAGGACAGCCAACTTTTGGAAATAGTTCCGGAGGATGATGGTCCCACAATGCTTCGATTATGCGGATGTGGTTGTCCCTCGATAGCCTGGCTTTAATCGTCCCATCGGCCAGAACCTCGAAATTAGCCAGGACAATTTCTTCGATTTGCCCAGTCATCAAGGTTCCCAACTGACCTTCCCGGACCCGCCGGGAAAACTGCTCTACGGTGAAGTCTTTAAAATCCGGAGGCGCCATTTGTTCACGGGCTTCGTCCAGGCTGGAATAGCGGGCCGACGAATTAATCATGCCGCCGTCAACAAACACGAGACCTTTGGGCAACCCAGGCTGGACCACCGCCAACTCCAAAGCAACGTCGCCGCCCCAGGAGTGGCCGACAATTACCGGCGATCTTAGGCTCAGAGCGCCTGAGAAAGCTGACAGGTCGGCGCCGACTGTAGCAAAGTCATAGCCGTGGTCTGGTTTGGCGCTCTGGCCATGCCCCCGTTGGTCCATGGCGACCACGGCGAAGTCCTTTGCCAGGATGGGGGCCACCAAGTCCCAGATGTGGCAGTTCGAAGCCAATCCGTGGAGCAAGATTACCGGTTGACCAGAGCCACCCCAATCCCGGTAGTGGAATTCTAACCCATTTAAGGTGACCCATAAGTCACGCGGCACTTGCGTCATTATTTCGAGCCCAGTGGGTGACGCTTAGACGACCGTGATGCCCAATTCCTCTTGAATGGTGCGGATGGTCTCCGCACGAGTGCGTACGGCTCCTCGCTTTCGCATGCCTATAGGCTCGTTTTCCACCAGTGGCACCATCTTCATGGCCACGAAGACCGGTCCGGTTTCCTCCAGGATCTTACCCACGTTGGTGGAAAAATCTTCCAGATTATCGAATTCATAAGCTGCGGCATACCCGGCTTCTCTAGCCATTCCCGCATAGCTAATGTCCTGGGAATTTGGAACAGGTTGACCGCCGGTGGTGGCGTAACACTCGTTATCCATCAAGAAATGGAAGAAGTTTTTCGGTTGCTTGCCCGCGGTTGTGGCCAGAATACCAAGGTTCATAAGCAATGCGCCCTCGGAATCGAAAAACACGACTTTCTCATTTGGTTGGGCCAGAGCAAACCCCATGGCGGCCGAAGAGGTTTGTCCCATGGCGCCGTGAACGTTGAGGTCCCTCTTTTCGTTGGTGCTTATATCCCGCCAACGCCGGCCCCCCGTTCCCGTAACAATCACTACCGAATCTCCCCGGTGGGGTTCAAAGGCCTGGAACATATCATCTGGGTGAATCAAAATTCTCCTCCATTTATGACTGTTGGTTGTCGTTAATTCTCGTGAACTGGGATCTGGGGACTTAACGATTAAAGCCGTGATATTCGTCGCCTACCAAGACCGCCACTGGGCGCTTGTTAGCCCTGGCTTCCTCAAAAGCGACGGAGATTCTCGGTGCGTCCTCGTCCTGCTCGACCAGGTAGTAGTTAATACCCATTGCGATAAGAAAGGGCTCGGTGTAGCGGGCCGCTGAGTCGGTTATTACGCCATGGCGATTCCAGCCTCGGTAACCGATCATCATTACCAAGGGAAAGCCAGCATCTAGCGCCATCCCACGGATTGAGTCCCCCGACTCCATCATACCCGTGTTTTGTATCAAGCAGACCGGCACTTTGCCGCCCACTATCAAGCCCAGCGCAATGGCGAAAGTCTCCCCTTCTCTCGAAGCCGGGACTACGTCCAACCAGGGCTGTTCCTTCATCAATTCGTAGAGGTAGTTGGTTTCACTGTCGGGAATTGTCACGATGTGGGTGACGCCGTTCTTCTTAAACTCCTCAATCAGAGTCTCCGGTCTAAGAAGCGCTGCTTGTTGGTTGACCATCGAAACTTCCTCCAAAATAAATAGGCATGGGTATTCGCTGCAGAACTTGTAACCCTAGTTACTCTGGCTCTATTTGACTGTGGTCGGAGCGCCTAATTATAGTAATCCCCTTCTCAGACGTCAATTTATACGCACATAGCAGATCACACTACACGGGCAGTACCGGCTCGGTACGCTCCTCAGGCAACTCCACTTCAAAGGCGTTGAGAAAGAAGGCTGTCTGGGCGTAGTGGCCCATTAGAGCCGTCAACTCCACCAAGTACTGACTACCGAACTGGTCCAAGGCCGCCTGAAAAGTCTTGCCATCGACTTTGTGATGGTCGAAGAATTCCCGGCAATAGCTGACGATTGCCGTCTCGTCGGCGGCCATGGCTGGCAACCGTTGCTTGTCGCGAATAGCATCGACCAATGCGTCGCTGACTCCCTCCCGCCGGGCGGCCGGGGCGTGGGCATTCCAGATGTACGGGCAATCCATGGCTCGGGCGGTGGTCAAAATAGCCAGTTCCTGAATGGGTTTGGGGAAGGTACTTTCGAACCGCAGGTAATTGGTCAGATGTCCGCGGCGCCTGGCCATTTCCGGGCTATTGATGGTTATCGACCCCGGACCGCCGGTTATGGTTCCTCCTGTGGCAGCGGTCAGTTCGTCGAATGCCTCGCCGAACTCTTCCGGGACCATGTTGCGGGAAACTATCGGCAAACGAGCCATATCTCCTCCATAAATTCTTGCCCACGGCTGTTTCTGTCGGCGAGAGCGACAAAGTCTAAGCGATTGTACCTTCGGCCCTCTAACACTTTGGTTGGGGTAGGCTGAGGTGTTAAGGAGGCCTGAGCCATTGCCGCACTCCTAGGTATTAGGTCCCATGCCTTAATTCAACCATCGAGACCGCACGGGGCCAGGACCGGCTGGAGAGATGTTACTGACACTGATGAAGAATGTCCACCAGCTTGCTCTCGCACAGTTAAGAATGGAGGGACTCGTCCGAGCGATTGCCATGATGGGGGCGTGCCCCGCATGCGATTTTTAGGTTATCTAATTGACAACTCCCGGCCATCGTCTAAACTGGCATCGTCCAAACTATCAGCGGCCAAACTGATTCCCCACTAATCTTTCTTCGCCGTGACTGGTATTACCCCACATTAATTTTTGGGAGGCCCGATGTGAAATATGACACAATAATAGTTGGCGCCGGATCCGCCGGATGCGTGCTGGCAACCAGACTATCAGAGGACCATGACCGCTCGATTTTGCTATTGGAAGCCGGTCCCGATTACCCGGATTTCGAGCACCTTCCCGACGACCTGAAACTGGGCAACAACGTATACTTTTCCGCTTACGGACCCCATAACTGGGGCTTCACAGCTCAAGTAACCCCCGATCAGCCAGCCCTTCAAATTCCCAGGGGGAAGGCCATGGGCGGCTCCAGCGCCGTTAACGGCCAGGTTTTCTATCGGGGAATTCCCGACGATTATGACGGGTGGGCGGCCAAGGGAAACGACGAGTGGGGCTACACAGACGTTCTGCCTTACTTCCGGAAAATGGAGACCGACCGCGATTTCAGCGGTGACTTCCACGGAAGCGAAGGACCAATCCCCATCAAAAGGGACTCAAGAGACCAATGGGAACCTCACTCCAAGGCTTTCTATCAGGCGTGCGTGGATGCGGGCTTCCCAGAAGACGCCGACCAAAACCACCCTGAGTCGGCGGGAGTTGGGCCTCGGCCAAGGAACCATGTGGATGGAGTCCGCATCAGCATGGCAATGGCATATTTGGACTTGGCCCGCCATAGGCTCAACCTAACTGTCAAAGCTAATTCTGCCGCTAGACGCATCATTTTCGAAGGCGACCGCGCCGTGGGCGTGGAGGTGGAGAGCAGCGGCGAAACGTTCATAGCGGAGGCCGACGAAATTATCCTCAGCAGCGGAGCCGTAGTTTCGCCCCATTTGCTTTTGCTTTCGGGAGTCGGCCCAGCGGATCATCTGAAGGAGATGGGAATTCCGGTGGTCCACGATGCGCCCGGTGTGGGCCAAAACCTCCGGGACCACCCCATCGCAACGGTGCTATACCGGGCCAAGGGCGAGCGTCCGGATGTTCAAACTCCGGTAATTCAGGTATGCACCCGCTACACCGCTCCAGGGTCACACCTCAAGAGCGACATGATCCTCAGTCCCAGCCTGCTGACCAGTGAACACCGGCCTACTCAGATCGCCATTGACGATGATGACAACTACTTGGGCCTTAGCGCTGCGATTCAATTGGCGGTGGGATCAGGTGAGCTGAAATTAGCTTCTAAAGACCCCAACGTACAACCATCCTTGGATTACCGCTATTTGACTGAGGAATTCGACAGAGAACGTCTTAGGACCGGTATTAGATACGTTGTTGAACTGGGAGAGCACTCTGACCTGAAAGACCTGATGGTGGAGCGCATCACCCCTACCGACGAAGAATTAGCCACCGATGAGGCCTTGGACTCTTGGCTCAGGAAATACACGGGCACGTCCCACCACGTATCCGGCACCTGCAAGATGGGCCCTTCCAGCGACCCTATGGCGGTGGTGGACCAGCACGGTAAAGTCCACGGTCTTCAAGGAATTCGGGTTGCCGACGCATCAATCATGCCCGATTGCATCCGGGCCAACACCAACGCCACGACCATCATGATTGCCGAGAAAGTGGCCGATTATGTAAAGGACGGGAAGTAAATCAAAAAACAGCCGGGACCGGAGGTAAGATGACCAACTACCCCCAGTCCCAGCTAAAAGTTGATACGCATTAACTCCAAGGAAGGATTCTTATGAACCAACAAGTTGCCATAAACCCCGAGACAGCAGTGGTTTTAATAATGGACTTTCAACAGCGCATCATTAACAACGTGGCCAGCGAGCCCGATGCTGTCGTGACAAATGCTGCGGCAGCTCTGGCCGGCGCACGGCAGGCCGGTATTCCCGTGATATACGTGGTTCACCGAGGAGGCGCATTTCAGGAATATGCTCCGGACGTGGAACTCCACCAAGGGGTTCTCCCTGCCGAGGGCGAGTTGGTGATCACCAAGACCAAACCCGGCCCTTTCTCCACTACTGCTCTGGACGTGACCCTAAGAGAGATGGGAAAAGACACCCTGATCATCATGGGCGTGGCCACCAGCGGCTGTGTTCTATCGTCGGTACGGTGGGCAGTCGACGTGAACTACAAATTCATCGTAGTGTCTGACGCCTGCTCTGATGCGGACCCGGAGGTCCACCGGGTGCTCACAGGCAAGGTATACCCGCGCCAGGGCACCGTAATGACTACCGAAGAATTTCTTGGCGCCATTTAATCCAGCTAATGCCCCAAATTTAAGCCGGGATTAGGGGATTAGGGGATTAGGGGATAAAAAAATTTAAAACCCCTAATCCCCTAATCCCCTAATCCCGGCCCATAAAAAACGTTTAAGGAATAATAATGAAATACGATGTAATTGTTATAGGCGCAGGCTCGGCTGGCGGTACCATCGCATCCAGACTTGCTGAAGATCCCAACCGCTCGGTGCTGGTTTTAGAGGCTGGACCAGACTACCCGGAATTCGACCATTATCCAGATGACGTCAAGTTCGGCTACGCTCCTACCGCATCGGAGATGGGCGCACGTCACAACTGGTCGTTCACCGGAATCAGCACCCCGGAACAGCCGCCCATCGCCGTTCCGCGGGGCAAAATTGTGGGCGGGACCAGCGCCATCAACGGCCAGGTGTTCCTGCGCGGAGTTCCCGAAGACTATGATAGCTGGGCGTCTTGGGGCAACGACGAATGGAGTTTCGTCAAGGTCCTTCCTTATTTCCGAAAACTGGAAACAGACACCGACATCGTCGACGACTTTCACGGAAATACCGGTCCCATACCTGTCCGCCGTCACAAACGCGAGGACTGGCTACCTTTGCAAAACGCCTTTCAAGACGCCGCCATAGACGCTGGCTACCCTGAGGTCTACGACCACAACAATCCCGATTCCGTGGGTGTTGGCCCCTTCCCCATGAACAACCCCAACGGCGTGCGCATGAGCACGTCTCTCACCTACATAGCCGACAGCCGTCACCGCCTCAACTTGACGATCCGCGGCGATGTATTAGTACGCCGCATTCTATTTGAAGGCAACAAAGCGGTTGGAGTGGAGGCGGAGAGCGGGAGTGAGGTGTTCACCGTTGAGGCCGAAGAGATCGTTCTCTCCGCTGGCGCTGTCGCCTCGCCCCAGATTCTGATGTTGTCCGGCGTGGGACCGGCCGACCACCTGCGCAGCCACGGAATCCCGGTGGTCAAAGACTCGCCCGGAGTCGGCCAGAACCTCCGTGACCACCCGCTGGTCGCCTTACGTGCCAGTGTAAAACCCGATTTCCCGCTGGACCCGAACGCACCCAGAATGCAGACTTTGCTCCGATATACTGCCACCGGGTCCAAGGACCGAAACGACATACAAATATTTCCGTCGTCGTTCTCCACACCTTTGGGCGGAGACCCTTTCGCCGAAGAAGGAATCCGCTTTACCTGCATGATCGAGTTGGCCGAGGGCGCCGGCGAGATAACGCTACAGGACAACGACCCCACGGTGCAGCCGGAGATCAACTGCCATCATTTGGAACATCCCTGGGACAGGGAGCGGTTGCGGGAGGCCGTGCGCATTGGCATAAAGCTCATGGACCACGATGCGTTCAAGGATATTCTGGACGGGTTGATCGACCCCACTGAGGCGGACCTCGTCTCTGACGATGCGCTGGACGATTGGATGAGGCGAAGCGTCTGGATTGGCCAGCATCTGTCGGGCACCTGCAAGATGGGGCCCAGCAGCGACGGCATGGCCGTGGTCGACCAATACGGCCGCGTGCATGGCATCGAAGGACTGCGGGTTGCCGATGCGTCCATCATGCCCAACTGCATCCGCGCCAACACCAACCTAACCACTATCATGATTGGCGAGCGAGTGGCAGATTGGATGGCCTCCAGTTAGT
Source organism: SAR202 cluster bacterium Io17-Chloro-G4 (assembly GCA_002816455.1). GTDB lineage: Bacteria > Chloroflexota > Dehalococcoidia > Lucifugimonadales > UBA3495 > UBA1141. The sequence continues at coordinate 43,285 of MUCR01000042.1, forward strand.
CCAGTCAGACCGATAAATAAGCCGCGATTATGGGATTAGGGGTTTTTAATTTTTTATCCCCTAATCCCCTAATCGCGGCAAATACCCCGGCAAAACTTAGGAGGATAGGCGATGGCAGCCAGAACTGGAGCGCAATACATCGCCGGGCTCAAAGAAAGGGCCGTAGAAATCTACGTTAGCGGTGAGCGGGTAAAGGACGTGACCACTCACCCCGGATTGAGCAACGGCGTCCATAGCGTCGCCAAGCTGTACGACATGCAACATGACGGCGCAGCCGACGATCAAATGACCTTTGAATCTCCCACCTCGGGAGACCCCGTCGGCCAATCATTCGTCATGCCCAAAACGCCGGAAGACCTAGCCCGCCGACGCAAGATGATGCGGCGCTGGGCCCAATCAACCTGCGGAATGATGGGACGCACGCCTGACTTCATGAACGTCACCATGATGGCCATGGCGGCCGCCGGAGACTACTTCGCTCAAAACCGTCCCGAGTTCAAGACCAACATCCAAAACTACTTCGAGTACATCCGGGAAAACGACCTGGTCTTGACTCACACGCTAGTTAACTTGCAGCGAGACCGGTCGCCCATGCCTATGCCGCTACAAGACAGCACTGACGTTGCCCTATCCATCGTCAAAGAAACCGACGCTGGCATCATCGTCCGAGGACCCCGCGTACTGGCCACTTTGGGTCCTTTGGCCGACGAAATTGCCATCTATCCAGCCCGCAATCACCAACTGCCCCCAGACGCTCAAGGAGCCTACTCCTTCGCCTTCGCCCTTCCTTGCAACACTCCGGGCTTGAGCTTCCTTTGCCGGGAAAGCTTTGATTTGGGCCGTTCCCGTTTCGACCACCCCTTGGGCTCGCGTTTTGAGGAGATGGACGCACTGGTATTCTTCGACCATGTGCTGGTGCCCTGGGAACGTGTATTTTTGCTGGGGGACGTCGAGCTTTGCAACAACATGCCCTTCGCCACCAACCGGAACATTCACTCGGGCCACCAAGTCGTGACCAAGCAAGTGGTGAAGGCCGAATTCATGCTGGGTCTGGCAAATTTGATGATTCAGACGTTGGGCTCCAGTCAACTTCCCCACGTTCAGCAAATGATGGCCGAAATCATCGAGAACTTGGAAGTGACCAAAGCCTGTTTGCGGGCCGCCGAAGCCGATGCCGAATTCGACCAGTGGGGGGTATTGTGTCCCGCCAGGTTTCCGTTGATGGTCGCCCGCAACATGTTTATCCGCAGCTATCCCAGGATGGCGGAAATATTGCACTTGTTGGGTTCCAGCAGCCTCATGGCTCTGCCTACCGAGGCCGACATTAACGGCCCCTTGGCCCAGGAGATTAACAAATACTTGGGAACAGATACGACTTCCGCCGAAGAGCGGGTGCGCTTGTTCCGCTTGGCGTGGGACACCAGCTGTAGCGCTTTCGGGTCGCGGCAGGTCTTGTACGAGCGTTACTTTGGGGGCAACGTCGAGCAAAACTCGGTTGTGCTCAATAACCTCTACGACAAGGAACACATGACGGAGCGCATACGCGAGTTCTTGATGGAAGAATGACGGAGCGCATACGCGAGTTCTTGATGGAAGAATAACAGACCGCCTTGCGACGATTTCGCCCTGTTCGCACAAACGTTCAAAGCTGGGCGTCGGACCTGTCCCCCTTGCGAAGGGGGACTACAGGGGGTCGCGCTCGGTTGGCGCCTTAACCTCCCCTTAATCCCCTCCTTCGTAAGGAGGGGAAATGACCTGCTAACTCCTAACTCTTCTGGTTCTTGAACTTGGGCATGACCTCTTTGCCGAACCGTTCTATCTGCTCAAGTATCACGTCGAGGGGCGTGCCCATGCGGGTGCAGCCCACGTGCATCCTCTCAAGACCGGGATATTTATCTTGCAATTCCATCAAACGCTCGGTTATCAACTCGGGCGGGCCGCACAACCAGGCACCGGCTTTGACGGTGTCCTCAATTTTTGGCAGGTCGGCAGTAGGGGCGCGCCTGGGGTCGGCCAAAGCTGACAGTTGCTCGTCCGTCATTCCCCGGAAGAAACCCAACGGGGCGAACATCTTCATGTCCTCTTCAAAGTACTTCTTGCAATCCTTGATCCCTTGAGCTTCCGAGTCGGCGATATAGGTCACGACGCCGATGGTGAGGTCGGTACCTAACTCCGCTTCTTTGCCGTGAGCGATTAGGGTGTCCCGCCAACGTGTGACCACGTCCTCGGAGGCGCCGCCGGTGACCGCGCCGCCGCCAATGATGCCTTTAATATCGTGTTTAGCCATGAAGTCCATGGCTCTTTGCCCGGCGCTGACTATGGGCTGCCAGCACTCGACGGGCAAGGTGCGAGGACGGGGGACCAAGGTTATCTCCTTTAATTCATAACCTCGATATTGCGCTGGTGGGGGAATCACATAGTTCTCGCCGTGATGAGAAAAAGACCGGTTATTGAACGCCTTTAAGATAACTTCGACCTGTTCTTCAAACAGGTCCCGGTTGGCATCCGAATCCGTATTGGTGCTAGGAGCGCCGAAAGTGTCCACCTCCCGGCTGTGATAGCCTCGGCCCACCCCGAAAATCACCCTGCCTTTCGTCAGGTGGTCCACCGTGGCAAAGTCCTCGGCCAAGCGCAAGGGATGCCACATAGGATTGATGTTAAACCCGCATCCGAATTTCAGGTTTTTCGTGATATGCGCAAGGTGGAGGTAAAGCATCAGCAAGTTCCCGATGCACTCATTGCCCTCTATTTGGAAGTGGTGCTCCGCCATCCAGAAGCTGTCGAACCCCACCCGGTCCAATGTTTGAGCGATGGCCGTGGCTCTGTCGAAAATGGTGGCCAGGTGATCATCGGAAAAATCACGGTCATTTACGGCGGTAGCCTCCAAGCCGATGTCTCCCAAATCAACATGGCCCGCATAAAGAGCGCCAAAATTCGTAATCATAAAAATACACTCCAATTACGTTAATGCCGGACCATTTTTGATAGCCAGGCAACGATTATCAAGAGTCAACATGGTATCAGAATGGTCAACTCGCCAGCGCATGACTGCCCTATGCGCCGCTTCTTTGTCCATGATTGGCAGTCCTCACCGGGAACAAATCCCCCTATATCCCCCTTTATAAAGGAGAATCTCACTTCCTCGGTGGCCTAGGAGATATAAAATCCCCCCTTCCGTAAGGGGGTTTGGGGGGATTTCGTCCCCCATCGTCAACCAGGATGGAAACTAGCCGTAAACGCAAACGACAGCAGACACAAGATCCAGGCGCTACTCGGGCTTCAAAACAACCTCTAGCCACGCTTCAATCTGTCACTTAGAATACCCATAGAGTATACGGGCTGAGCTAATAGAGTAGTTAAGCCAGCATTAACAGGAGGCAAACCATGCCGGGCCCCATCCGTTTGGGAATAATTGGCGCCAGCCCCACCGTCGGCTGGGCCCACCGGTCCCACCTGCCAGCCATCGTCGCCAGCCCCGAATTTGAGCTCACCGGCGTCTGTACCACCCGGAAAGAGACGGCGGAAGAAGCGGCACGCCAATACGGCGCCAAAATGGCCTTCGACGACTACCACAAAATGCTGGCCCATCCGGACATCGACGCCGTGGCCGTGGTCTTGCGCGTGCCCGCCCACTTCCAAATTACCAAGGACGCCCTGAACGCTGGCAAGCACGTCTTCACCGAGTGGCCTCTAGGCAAGGACACTGCAGAAGCTAAAGAACTGGCCGACCTGGCCCGGGCCAAGGGCGTTAAGGGCGTAGTGGGGCTGCAAGCCCGAGCCAACCCGGCAATTCTCCACATGAAAGAATTGGTGGAAGAGGGATACGTCGGCGAAATTATCTCCTGCAACATGAAGCTGATGCGCGGCGGAGTGTTAGAGCGGGTTTCCGGGCGCACCTGGCAGCGGGACATCACCCTGGGAGCGAATACTCTGACGATAGCCACCGGCCATTCCATCGACGCATTGCGCTTTGTAGTGGGAGATTTCAGCCAAGTGTCGTCGGTGATTACGACACAGGTCGATCAGTGGTGGGAGTCCGACACCCAAAAAATGGTTGACGTCACATCCCCGGACAACATCCTGATAAGCGGTGTGCTGGCCAACGGCGCCGTGGCATCTGCTCATGTGGGCAGCGTCCCTTGGGCGGGCACCGGCTACACCATGGAAATCTATGGCCGCACCGGGACCTTGGTGGCAACTTCCGAGGATTCGCCTCAACTGGGCGAAGTGCGGCTACAGGGAGCGCAAAACGGCGACAATCTGGAAGACATCGACATACCCCCCCGCTACACCGATGTGCTGGAAGGCATGCCTCAAGGAGCGCCCTTCAACGTAGGCCAACTTTACTACCGGTTCGGGCAGGGCATTCTCGGCCAAGCTATCGAAAAAAACGGGCAGCCGTACCCGGACTTTGACACCGCCGTAGAGCTCCACCAATTCATCGACGCATTACGTCAATCAGCCAAAGACGGCAACTCAACCAGAGTAGCTACTGCCTAGCTCGACGCGCAAAATTACTAATACCTGGCTAAGGAATAGTCCCTTCCCCCTTTACAGGGGAAGGTTAGGATGGGGGTCCTGTGGAACAAACCGACAAAAAAATACCCTTGGACTGGGATGCTCTAGAAGTCGGCGAGACTTTCGAAAAGTTCGAGTATGTCTTAACCCAAGAGATGATTGACGGCTACAGAGAAGGGGTGATGGACCCGGAAGCCAGCTTTCCGACCATCTCTCACAAAGTGGACGTCCGGCAGTACAACGCCAAATATACCGATGACGGCTCGGTCAACGCCCGGTGCGCGTTCCACTGCTACAACCCGCCTGTCGCTGGCAAAAAGCTCACCGTCACCGCTTGGATCGCCGACAAGTACCTCCGACGGGGCAAGAATTACATCGTTACCGAGGCGGTGTCGGTTGATGAAGACGGTCGCTTGATCGACAGGGTTATCACCCACGAGCTCAAGCAGCCTTCCGAAGTGGGCAAGAAGTGGGGCGGTTAATGGGCGAACAACTAAGGAACATACAAATAGATGATGATATAACCCCCTTGGTGAAGGAGATGTCCCAGGAATCGATTAACCTGTTCGAGGGCAGCGCAGGCCAAACGGGTCCTTCCCAGTTTACCGACGAGCACGCCGCCAGGGAGACACTGGGCACCGAAGGCACCGTCGCCTCGGGGAGAATGTCCCTGACCTTCGCTATTGAGATGCTGCGGAAATACTTCGGGAGCGACGTTTTTAACCACACCGGGGTGGTGGACCTGCGGTTCTTGAGGCCGGTCCGTCCCGGCGACACCATTACATTCTCTGGGAAAGTGTCAGAGATGAGCAGAGAAGCCAACGGCAGCAAGGTTACCGTTGACATCCAAGCCCAGAACCAAAAAGGCGACACCACAGGCGTAGGCAAAGGCAGCGCCATCGTCCCCAACGCGTTTTTGCCCGCTGAAGATTAGGGACCAATATAACCGTCACACCGGCGAAGGCCGGTGTCCAGGAAACTTGGCGGTTGAGACAGTGTCTGGATTCCGGCCTTCGCCGGAACGACGGGGTCATGATCGGCGAACAACCGCCCATATCCCCTAATCAGCCGCCGCCCCCAGGATGACCAAGGCGACCCCGGCGATGCTAATCACGGTCCCCATCACCAGCATCGGGCTGAGGGTTTCCAGCCTCCTCAGGAAAATGTGGATCAGAAACAAAGTGATTATCGGCTGGCTGGCGTAAATGGGGCTGACCACAGTAACCGGAGCTCTGGCCAGGGCTTGAAATAGCGAAGCCACCGCCAGCCCCTGGAATATGCCGGCAATGCAACACATGGCTAGGTATTTCCCTGGCACGCTCCGCGTGGTTCGAACCAGGTCCCGGTGAACCAGTGTTAGCAGCATAATTCCGCCAATAGTAAGGGCAAATGCTGCGGTCACCAAGGCAGGCGCCGTACCAGTGACCACATGACGGCTGATGACGTCCCGGCTGGCGAAGGCTGTCGCCGCTCCGATTGCCAATAGGTAGCCGAAGTTTCTGACCGTGAGAATTTTCTCGGTGGACCTAATGTTTCCTGCTAACACCACCATGAGCAGCCCCGCCACGATGACCGGCGTGCCGGCGCTGACCAGCGCGTTGGGCCGTTCGCCCAACAGCAACATGCCTAAGATAAAGGCGACTAAAGGCTGTGCCGAGCCCATGGGGACCGCCCGTGAGGCGCCCACCATATCGATTGCGGTGTTCTGAAGCACCCTGGCCAATGGATAGGCGATCAAGCCCATCAAAGCGAACCAGCCAATGGTGGAAACCTTTAGGGCTTTGATATCCGAAAAATGAATGGCAAAGGCCATGGCAGTCAGGAGCACCGCCCCGGTCACCACAGTCCAGAAGGTTGCGGCCCGGGGGGCGATCCCCTGAATGCCCATCCGTATGAAAACGTTACCGCTTGCGAACCCCAATGCCGATAAAAAAGCAAATATGATTGCTAACGCCAATGGATTGCGCCCCGGTGCGGCTCGTGTATTGGATTGTTCAGCACCAATCAGTCCGTGGCCAACCCAAAAGTTGGCAGAGCAAATTCGCGAATGTTTCTGTCAAAGAATCTCGGAACAATAAAAGGGCCTGAGCGCAGGGTGCCCAGTGTACAGCACCGTGTGTCTGGTCACAAGACGGACCCGTGTCCAGGAAGCGGAGGTATATGGTCCGTAATCATTCAGGGCCAGTGCTATAATTATCCGACTTTTGTTGGCTAACCTGGAGGAAACGATGCAGTTTGGCGCTTACATGTTCTCCACCGACTATTCCATGCCCCCGGACGACCTGGCCCGAGTTTTGGAAGACAGAGGGTTCGAGTCCATGTGGGTGCCCGAGCACACTCATATCCCGGCCAACAGGGAGACTCCATTTCCCGGCGGGACCGATCTGCCAAAAATGTACTGGCATACCTATGACCCGTTCGTAGCTCTCACCGCAGCCGCAGCCGCCACCACCAACCTCAAGCTAGGAACAGGCATCAGCCTGGTAATCGAGCGAGACCCCATCATCTTAGCCAAAGAGGTGGCTAGCGTGGATATGATTTCCGGCGGCCGGTTCATCTTCGGCATAGGAGGTGGTTGGAACGTCGAGGAAATGGCCAACCACGGGACTCGTTATAGGAGCCGCTGGCGTCTGCTCAGGGAGCGCATTCTGGCCATGAAGGAGATTTGGACTCAAGAAGAAGCCGAATTTCACGGCGAGTTCGTCAACTTCAACAAGATTTGGTCCTATCCTAAACCGGTCCAAAAGCCCCATCCTCCCATCATAATGGGAGGCGACGGCGCCACCACATTCGACCGGGTGGTCGAGTTCTGCGACGGTTGGATGCCCATCGGCGGCCGGGCGTCCCAAGGACCCAGCCTCCCGGAGAAAATCGCCATGCTTAAACGCCAAGCCGAAGAAGCGGGGCGGGACCCGGCGTCCATCTCTATCACCACCTTCGGCACCCGGCCTGAACCGGACTTGCTCAAGCGTCTAGACGAGGCGGGCGTGGACCGCGTTGTATTCTCCCTGCCCTCAGAGGAAAAGGACACCGTACTGCCCATCATCGACGAATGCGCCAAGTTCATCTGAGTTTCCTCCCCCAAGTCATTCTGAGCCAGCCGCAGCGGCGAAGAATCCCTTACCTCAACGTAAAGATTCTTCGCTACACTCAGAATTACAGTCACCAGTGAAGCTCTGACCCGATATCGATAATAAGCTGAGGAGACCATTATGGAAACAGGCGTATATATGTTCCCAACTGATTACTCCATTCCTCCTGACGACCTTGCCAGAGAGGCCGAAGATCGGGGATTTGGCTCCCTTTGGTTTCCCGAGCACACCCATATACCCGCCGATCGGGTCAGCCAATGGCCCGGTGGACCAGACCTGCCCCGGGAGTATTGGCACACCTATGACCCCTTCGTCGCCATTACCGCCGCCGCTGCCGCCACCAAGAAAATTTTACTCGGGACCGGCATCTGTTTGGTCATAGAGCGCGACCCCATCGTCACCGCCAAATCCGTAGCCAGCGTCGACCGGCTGTCAAATGGCCGGTTCCTCTTTGGCATAGGGGGAGGCTGGAATGCCGAGGAGATGGCCAACCACGGCACAACTTTCCGCACCCGGTTCCGCCAATTGCGGGAGAACGTTTTGGCAATGAAGGAAATCTGGACTCAAGAAGAAGCCGAATTCCACGGCGATTTCGTCAACTTCGATAAGATTTGGTCATATCCCAAGCCGCTGCAACGGCCTCACCCGCCCATTTTGATGGGTGGCAACGGCGCCACCACGTTCGACCGGGTGGTGGAATTTTGCGACGGTTGGATGCCTAATGGCAGGGGGTTTACCCCAGGGGATCTGGGAGAGAAAATAGCCATGTTGCGCCGCCAAGGCGACGAAGCCGGGCGGGACTACATTCCGGTCACAATATTCGGCACCAGCCCCGACTCAGCCGACGTGGAACGTTTGGAGCAGGCTGGAGTTGACCGGGTGCTATTCAACCTGCCCTCGGATGGCCGGGAAAAGACCCTGCCATTACTAGACGAACTAGCCAGGTCTTGAGCATAATTATTCGAAACCATGAGCGTATCTGGGGCACGGCAAGTCCCCCTTTGTAAAGGGGGATTTCGTCCTCCACTTAACCCATAGCTTGAAGCCTGAGCTGAATCTCCGAATGCAAAACCGGCACAGGGGGAAGAAAAATGGCAGAACGGGTATGGAACCAATACCTAACACCCCAGGACAAGGCCCATCTGGAAAAAAGCGCACCAACATCCGTGGGTTTTGGCAACAAACCCGCCTTGCTGCTTATCGACCTATACCGTTGGGTGTTCGGCGATGAGCCTCAACCAATTATTGATGCCATCGAAACCTGGCCCAGCAGTTGCGGCTTGGCGGCTTGGGACGCAATTCCCCACATCCAAACTCTCTTGAAGGCAGCCAGGGACGCCGGAATTCCCGTGGTACACGCCACCGGGCGGGAAGATGACGGGCTGGCCACGTGGAGCGTGGGACGGGAGATATACGGCTCCAACGACCGCGATGCGGAAGCCATAGAGAGGCGCAGCCGCCGCTGGGAAATTATCGACGAAGTAGCCCCAATCACCGGAGAGCCGGTGATGCGCAAAGACTCGCCCAGCGCATTTTGGGGCACGCCTCTCATGGGCCACCTAAACTATCACAACGTGGACACCATCATCGCCTGCGGAGAGACTACCAGCGGGTGCGTCCGGGCCAGCGTGGTGGACGGTTGCACCAACCGCTACCGGATGATCGTGGCCGAAGAGTGTGTCTTCGATCGCCACGAGGCTGCTCACGCCATAAACCTTTTCGACATGCATCAAAAATACGCCGACGTTTTGCCATTGGCCGACATCTTGGAGTACATCGCCGACTGGCAGGCCAACCAAGAATAGTAAGACTTTGTTGCGCTGACCAGCCTCCTGCAAGGATTTGCCATGAAATACGGCATCATGTTGCCGTCCAGGGGTCCCTTGTCCCGGCCCGACAGCTTGTCGACCATCGCAATACGGGCCGAAGAGTTGGGCTATCACGTCATGATGTTCCCAGACCACATTGTTTTGCCCAGGCAGACCGACTCCCAATACCCCTACAGCGAATCCGGCGTTTTCCCGGGTACGGACAACAATGATACCATGGAGCAACTAACCACGTTGGCTTTCCTGGCGGGTCATACAAAGTCCATTCGCCTAGTGACCAGCGTGATGATCGTACCGCACCGCCCTCCGGTTTTAACCGCCAAGATACTCTCTACAATCGACGTTCTCTCCCAAGGCAGGATGAACGTAGGCGTGGGAGTGGGCTGGCTGAAGGAGGAGTTTGAAGCCCTGCAGACACCTCCTTTCGACGAACGGGGAGCGATAACCGACGAGTACATCCGAGCGTTCAAAGAGCTTTGGACCAAGGACGAACCCAACTTCCAGGGAAAGTACTGTCAGTTCTCCAACATTTCCTTCCTGCCCAAGCCGGTCCAGAAACCCCATCCTCCCATCTGGGTGGGCGGCGAGAGCCGCCGGGCGATACGCCGGGCCGCTGAGTTGGGCGACGCTTGGCAGCCCATCGCCAACAACTCCAGTTCCCCTCTAACCACACCTGAGCAACTGGCCGAAGGGATTAATAGGCTGGGCAATTACTTGGATCGGGCAGGCAGGCCTCCGGGGTCGGTGGAGATAGTTTGCCGCATGCCCGGCTACACACTTAAAGCCGCCGGGAGCATTTCCAGTGAAAGCCGGTCACCTGCCAGCCGGCCCGTATTTAATGGGACTGCAGACCAGATAGCTTCGGACATTCGCCGCTATGAGGAAATGGGTGTGGGGCACTTGGTGGCCAGCTTCGTTCCGGTAGCCCACGTGGCCGACAGCACGGAGGAAATGCTCAGCGACATGGAAGAGTTCGCCAACCGGGTGTGGCCGCGGGTTTAGGCGGGCTCACTATTTATCCCGCC
>MUCR01000043.1 GCA_002816455.1 SAR202 cluster bacterium Io17-Chloro-G4
GTCCCTCTATCTCCACCAAATGCCCCTGTAGCTCAGAGGATAGAGCGGCGGCGTCCTAAGTCGCGCGTCGGGGGTTCGAGTCCCTCCAGGGGTACCAAAAATATCTAAGGCAGGCATAGGAGCGTAGCTCAGTCTGGCCAGAGCGCTGGTCTCCAAAACCAGTGGTCGGGGGTTCGAATCCTCCCGCTCCTGCCAAAAATAGCCACGGAAAAGGCCCTCGGCGCAAGCCGAGGGCCCTTTGTTATGTGGATTTGCCGACATTTTTTGACGACAACACTGCGATTCCTTGATTTGCTCGCGGCCTGAGGGCCTTCGAGACTGCTACGCCAGGATTCACTATGGGGGCACCTCCCCATCTCCCAATTACTGAAGATCCCTCTCGATTCCTTCGGCGATCACTCGTAGTAAGGTAATAGGTTGCCTCGTGTTAAGCCGGGAGTGGTCGTATCTATAATTCCTTAGTCGCGCTCTTACAGTTCAATTCCAGGCAGGAGCTATTAACTATAAACGTGGAAATCCTGAATAGGCGCAAACTGACTTGATCATCACACAGACACTATGCGCGACTAGTGGGCGCCGATGAGACGTGAAAGGGATGCGGTCAGTAAATTTAACCGATTACTAGAGACAGCCAATCCCTTGACGACGAGCCCTGGTTTCAGCTTCTACAGTCACTGTCTGGGTGAAGTTCAGTCCATTGCTTGCGGTGAGTTTTATAGTAAAGGTTCCGGATTCAGTAAAAGAGTGCGATGAAATCGTTTATATTTCTCGGCCATCCGTAAAGGTGATAATATCTCCCCATACCGTCTGTAGCTCCGAAAAGGGCTGCCACCGATTCCCCCCACGATTAATGAGATTCCATCCTCTCGTGGACGGGAGCGCGGAACACCGAAGGTGAAACGTGTCGCGAATTCTGACCTGCACTTGGGCTTATAACTCCATGGGTCGTCCTCAATTAGTTAAAGGACAGGACGGCTCTGTGAACACCGATTACGTCGACCGACACGGCAGGGAGCTGTACAAACCAATGCTAGCGCGGGTCCAAAGCGCCGAAGAGATGGGCATAGATTATATTCTGGTCGCACAGCGCTGGTGGGGCACCGGGCAGGAAATGGAAGGCTCCTCCTACGATTGCCTGGCCATGACTGCGTTTTACGCTGCGCATTTCCATCGCATCAATTTCATAACCGCTATTCACCCAGGCTTCTTGTCACCGGCGCCCATAGCGAAGTGGGGCGCCACCATCGACCGCCTGACCGGCGGCCGCTGGAATCTCCATGTGACGTCGGGCTGGCACGAAGCTGAGTTCGGCATGTACGGTGCCGAGCTTTTGGAGCACGACGAGCGTTACGCTCGTTCCACCGAGTTCATCCAGGTTATGAGGGGTGCGTGGGAGCAGCCTCAGTTCAGTTTTGAGGGACGGTTCTATAATGTCGAGGGTCTACGACTGGAGCCCCGTCCAGTTCAACCCAGGCTGGAGGTGTTCCAAGGAGGCCAATCGCATGCAGCCATGGACATGGCGGCCCGCAACTCCGACTGGATGTTCCTGAATGGAGGAACTCCGAGCAAAATAAAGGAAATTATCGAATCGGTTCGCCAGCGCACGGCTGTGACAGGGCGAAGGGTCCGTTTCGTGATGAATGCCACCCCATTGTGCCGGTCCACCGACGAACAGGCCGAAGCGGAGCTGGCCTCGATGCTCGACTCCGTGGACCCGGGGTTGTTGGAACGCAGGAAACTCAAAGTGAGGGGAGCAGAGGGCATGTGGTCTTCACCCGAAGAGAAGATCACCATGTTGGACACCAACGAGGGATACGCCAGCCGGCTAATTGGCAGTCCGGACACGATCCGAGAAAGAATGTTGGAGTTTCACCACATCGGCGTAGACTGCTTCCTTCTCAATCTTCAGGACGACCGCTTCAACCGTGAAGTGTTGCCGCCAATATCGTCCAACAGTCATCAACACGATGCCCATACATCTATCAGTTCAGCTTAAGTCCGTTGAAGGCAATTCAGAGGCACCCGTACATGGTTTCAACTCAACATGTCCAGACTGAACCGGCATCAGCACAAGGCGAGCGATTTATAAGGGTCGCTGCATGTATGGCGCTAAGGGCAGGTCCGAGGAAGGATCGACTAGATTGGCCGACTGACACTATTGTTTCATAATCTTCTGCAGATAGGCTGGCGGCTATTTCCTTTTCGTCTTGACTCTCGGGAGCGAACTCTTCCTGGAGGTAGCTTCATATTTCTCCAGGAGCGAAGAGTCAATGGACACTCTTCTACGCTGCGTTGGTTCTTAATCCACGTTCTCCTAGGAGCCATGGCACTCTCTCTGATCGTCGCTCATTGCATGGGTAATTGCCGACGACATTTTATTTGATAATCGATTCCACGGTCCGTGGTTTAACCCGCGGTCTTAGGACTTCCTCGAAGCGGATAGCGGCTTCTTCCTGGAGGCCTGGAAGAATGTGCGCATATATATCCATGGTTATTGCGATAGAGGAATGTCCCAACCGTTCGCTGATGAGCTTCGGGTCGGCTCCAGTGAGGAGCATCAAGCTGGCGTGAGCGTGTCGAAGGTCGTGGAACCGAATATTGGAAAGCCCAGCAATGCGCGCGATTTTCCCGAATGTGTGGCTGACCGTACTTGCGCCATTCCATAACTCCAACCCTGCGATATAATGGCCCCCTAGATAACGAATCGCTCAAACCCAGCAAACTAAAGGAACGCAAACGATGCAAGAACAACGCGGGAACAGGCTTGACGGCAAAGTTGCGATTGTCACCGGCGCGGGGGCTACCGGCAGCGGCGACTTTGTGGGGATTGGGCAGGCCACTTCTATACTGTTCGCCAGGCAAGGCGCCAAGGTCTTGTTGTCGGACCGGGACCAGCAGAACGCTGAAATTACGCTGGCGACCATCAAGGAGGAAGGGGGCGAGGCGTCGGTGTTTGTCGGCGACGTTACCAGCAATGATGACTGCCAAGACATGGCCAAAGTTGCGGTGGAACGCTACGGCAGGCTGGACGTTTTGATTAACAATGTCGGCATCAGCGGCCCCGGGTCGGTGACCGACGTAGACGAGGATCTTTGGGACACGGTTATCGACGTGAATTTGAAAAGTGTGATGCTCACTAGCAAACACGCCATCCCACTGATGATCGAGACCGGCGGTGGCTCCATCGTCAATCTTTCCTCCATCGTGGGACTGCGGGCAGGGAGCGGCAGACCTAGCCACCCGTATGCGGCGTCGAAAGGTGGCATCATTGGACTGAGCAACTCCATGGCGGTTCACTACGGACGGGACAATGTACGGGTGAATTGCATAGCGCCCGGACATGTCCACAGCCCCATGGTGGCGCGGCATTCTTCCCAAGAGATGCTGGAGTTGCGGCGCAAAGCCGGTCCCTTGGGCATTGAAGGCACTCCCTGGGACGTGGCTTGGGCAGCGTTGTTTTTGGCTTCGGACGAGGCCCGCTGGATCAGCGGCGTGACCCTCCCGGTGGACGCGGGCCTGCTGGCTGCGACGCCACTGGCCATGTACCCCTACCTGCGTGAGCCGGAGTGACCCTCGGCTGGTCTAGACGCAACGGGTGTCTACGGGTAATCTAAGCTGCCGCACACCCGTTAGCTACTCATTACGCTGAAGTTTACGGACTATCTCTACCCAATTCGAGCAGGCGATGGTGTGCTGCTCGCTACGGGCTTATAATCTGCGGGTATGGCCGAAGACGGAGGAGCATACCGGGACCTTCCGTGGCGGAGATCGTATTGTTGGTCGTCGCCATTGGCGGAATCGTTAGCGGCGCTTTGTTCGCAACCGGAATTTTGAACCCTGGTTCAAACTCCGATGACGCGGTTTTCCCAAGGGGGGAACAGCCGCAGGCTGCTGCGGCAACGCCTCTACCCACTCAGAGCCCTGCGCCGACCGCCACGCCGGAGCCTGCACCATCGCCAACCAGCGCACCCACGCCGACGGTTAAGCCCCTTCCCACCGCCACTACAACCCCTCTGATTGAAGAGACGCCTGTCCCCACTTCTGTCCCTGCGCCATCGCCTACGCCCACCGTGGTTCCAACCGCACGGCCTGTTCCAACACCTACGTCTACGTTAGCTCCAACGCCAACTTCTACTCCTGCTCCAGAGCCGACAGCCACGCTGCCACCTCCCACGGCGACGCTCCGGCCTGCCACCGCCACACCGGTGCCGCCGCTAGCCTTGAAGGGTGTGTTCCGGGGCGACCTCGCTCGCTCCGGCGTGTACGAATCATCGGGGCTCCTGGAAACACCCGAGGCAAAATGGACGTTCAAATCCCTGCACCGCATAGCTTCCTCGGCCGTGGTTGCGGACGGGAGGGTGCTTTTCGGTAGCCTAGACGGAAACTTATACGCCATAAACGCAGCCACGGGTGAGGAACAGTGGAGGGTCCCGGTCCGCGGTGGCATGGTCTCGACTCCAGCCGCCGTCGACTCGACTGTCATCGGCGCTGGCGCCTTCGGCGACCTATTTGCGTTGAATGCGCAGACCGGAAAAGAATTGTGGATCGTTCAGACCGGCGGCCAGGTATATGCATCGCCCGCTATCTTCGACGGAAAAGTGTTCATCGGCACAGCCGGGTCTCAAATCTCCACCTACATGTTTGCCATCGATCTCCCTTCCGGAGAAACGGTCTGGCGCCACCCCACATTGGAAGTGGCGTCTTCGGCAGCGACAGATATAGACCAGCACCTGGTCTATTTTGGGAACTGGGCTGGCTCCCTTATTGCCCTTGACCAGAAGACCGGAAGTGTCGTATGGCAATTCGAATCCGGGTCCTCCATTCGATCGTCTCCAGCCATTAGCGAGGGCACAGTTTATTTCGGGACAATCATGGGAAGATTTTACGCTTTGAATGCCAGGACTGGGGAGGGAAAGTGGAGCTTCGGTGCTGGCGAATCTATCCGTTCTTCTGCGGCTGTCAACGGGGACACAGTGATTTTTGGAAGCGATAACGGGACCCTGTATGCGCTGGACAACCAGACTGGGGAGGAAAGGTGGGCTTTCAATACCTCGGCTGCTATTTGGTCTTCGCCGGCAATTTCCGGTGGATTGATCTATTTTGCGGAGAAAAGCGGCACATTGCACGCCGTTGCTCTTGAGACTGGGCAAGAGCAGTGGAGTTATGACACTTTCAGACCCCGAATTCTGGATCCTTCCGGTTTCTCGGCAATAATACCGTCGCCATCACTCTCGGAAGGAGTGCTGTATTTCGGTGGCGGGGACGGTCTTTTCTATGCTCTGGAGTGACCTACGGCCGAATTTTGATCCCAAAACCAGTGTGACATTAAGGGCTAGACGCCTGATTGGCCCGAGAAAATTAGAGCGCCGCCGTCCACCTGCGTGTACCTTTGCGCATAGACTCCCTAAGTCACACATAAAATAAGCCAAATGCTCCTGGGAACATTATTATGATGTTGCGGCGTTTGTAGTATCATGAAACCATCTATTCGCTCTTTCATTAGCGAGTACCAGGGAGGAACCCCCGATGTCTATGGATTATGGCACAGAAGCGATCAAGCGCCACCGGGCCAGCCGGGGAAAGGTCAGCATCGCTTCCAAGATGGCAGTCGAAACCTTGGAAGACCTGTCTATCGCCTACACCCCGGGAGTAGCCTCAGTTTGCATGGCCATCGCCAGGGATAAGGACGAGTCCTTCCACCTAACCAACAGGGCCAACACCGTAGCGGTGGTGACCGACGGTTCGGCCGTGTTGGGCTTGGGCAACATCGGGGCCGAAGCGGCGATGCCGGTGATGGAAGGCAAGGCCATCCTGTTCAAGAGCCTGGCCGACATCGATGCATACCCTATTTGCCTCGCTACCCAGGACAATGACGCAATCATCCAGACCGTGCGCTACCTGGCGCCCACATTCGGTGGCATCAATTTGGAAGACATCGCCGCGCCTCGTTGTTTCAACATTGAAGACGCCCTTCAAGACTTGGGAATCCCGGTGTTCCACGACGACCAGCACGGAACGGCCATTGCGGTACTGGCGGGAGTGATTAACTCGCTGTTGGTCACTGGACGCAAGATAGAAGACACCAAATTCGTGTTCGCCGGCGCCGGCGCCGGGGGCATCAGCTCCACCAAGCTGCTGTTGGATCACGGCGCCACCAACGTTACTTTGGTGGACAGCACCGGCATCATCTCCAGTAACCGCTCCGATCTGACCCAGGTGAAATCAGCCATGCTGGAATCGACCAACCCGGATAACACCCACGGTGGCCTGGCCGATGCCATGCGCGGGGCTGACGTATTCATCGGTCTATCCGTAGCCGACGCCGTCAGCCCGGAAATGGTCTCGTCCATGGCCAAGGACTCCATTGTATTCGCCATGGCCAACCCCATTCCGGAAATCTGGCCGGACGTTGCCCGCGCCGCCGGAGCCGCCATAGTTGGAACGGGTCGTAGCGACTTCCCCAACCAGATTAACAACAGCCTGGTTTTCCCCGGCGTTTTCCGGGGCGCTTTGGACAGCCACGCCACCAGAGTGACCACCCGCATGAAGCTGGCTGCCGCCAGCGCATTAGCCGGGTTGGTCCACGAGCCAACTCCGGAAAATGTCATCCCCTGGTCCCTGGACCGCCAGGTGGCTCGGACAGTTTCTCAAGCGGTGGCCGGGTCGGTTTAGCGCTGGTACCGCAAATTTTCCGGCACCAAAAAAACCCACGGTGAAAGGTGGCGGGAGGGTCCGGCTTGACTTCAGCGGAGCTCTTTATTCCCGTAGCTCCGTAGCGCAAAATCCGCTGGGCAAACACTCCTTGCCGTCCGTTAGGCTTGCCGGTACGTCCCTCAATCTGTGTATAATCCATCCAATTTTTCGGCTCAATTCCTGGAGTTTTCCCAACCTAAGCCCAGTAGGAGAGCCCTATGCTAATAGTCGACTCGCAAATCCACATTTGGGCCAATAACTTGCCCGCCAATCCTTCCCACCGCCAGGTGACCGGCTACTCGGCGGAGGAGGTGCTGAAGGACATGGACGAAGCGGGCGTCGACGCAGCCGTGATTCACCCGCCGGGCTGGGACCCCGGCGCTGACCAGTTGGCCCTGGATGCTGCTGAGCAGTACCCCAACCGGTTGGCGATTCTGGGGAAATTCCCCTTAGACCGGCCAGTGAGCCGATCGTTGCTCGACGGCTGGAAACAGCAGCCGGGGATGTTGGGCCTGAGGTTCACTTTTCTCCAGCCCCATCAAGCGACCTGGCCAACGGACGGGACCATTGACTGGTTGTGGCCGGCCGCGGAAAAGGCTGGTCTGCCGGTGGGATTAGCGGCAGGCAACTTTTTGCCGGCCCTCGGTCCGGTGGCGGAGAAGCACCCGCAACTGAAGCTGATAATCGACCATATGGGGCGGCCTCAAGCGAAAACCGACGCAGCCGCCTTCGAGACTCTGCCCGACCTGCTGGCCCTGGCTAAATACCCTAACGTGGCGGTGAAGGCTTCAGGCGCGCCCAGCTACTCCAGCGCCGCCTATCCCTATAAGAATATCCACGACTACATCCATCAGATCTACGACGCCTTCGGTCCGAATAGGATGTTTTGGGGCACCGACATCACGCGGATGCCCTGCTCGTGGAAGCAGTGCGTCACCATGTTCACCGAGGAGTTGCCCTGGCTGACCGGAAAGGACCTGGAACTGGTCATGGGCCGAGCGCTCTGCGATTGGATTGGCTGGGACCTGCCAGGGTAAAGCTGCGGCGCTGGCGCTATAGCTGTGTCCCATAACAGTCTCAATTACCGTCATTCCGAGGAGCGCAGCGATGAAGAATGACATAGGGCGAGCCTTTTTAGGAATGCCTAAGGTTTTGATTGTTGAAGCCAATCGCCAATCAAAAGTTACCTGCTATTCACTGAAGGCAAACTTGGGGTCGGCGGCCCGGACCATCGCTTCGGGCAGACCAAGCTCTTTGCGGACAATATTCGTCCCTTGCACCAACGCAACGCATTTGTGAAAGGCGATTCTGCGGGAAATGCCTTCCCTGCCGAAACCGCAGTCGCTGGAGATGATGAGCCGCTCCGGTGGCACATACTCCAAGGCGCTACGAATCAGGTTGGCAACACTGTCCGGCGACTCCACCACGGTGTTGGTATGGTTAACCACACCGATAGCTACCTTTTTGGGGCTCTCGTGTTGGGCAAACAGCGGTAAATCTTTACCCAAAGTGCTGGCGCATTCGAAGGTCACAACATCGGCGTCCACCTCCAGCAGATGGGCGATAGACCGCTCGTAGGATGGATCCTCGACCAACCGCTGCTGCGCCGGGTTGCCCCAGCAGGTGTGAAGCCATATCTCGGCATCCACTCCTCGTACTTCCCGGTTAAAAGCCTCGGTGTAGAAGGCGTAATCCTCGTCGGTAGTAGCCGGGTTCAAGCCCATAAAGTGGTGCCTGGGTTCTTCAATTTGGATGAGCCCGCAGCCCGAGTCGGCCAGGTTTCGCAACTCCTGGTTCATGATGTCGCAAAGGTCCAAAATCAGTTCTTTTTCCGACGGGTAAAATTCGTTCCAGACCATACGGGTCACGGACTGGGAACTGATGGTCCCAAACTTCACGGGATTTGCGGTCATTTTTTGAGCCGATTTCCACAGTGGGGCGTACTCTAGGGGACCACCGGTCAACTTTTCCGAAACCACCGCCGGTTGGTAGGCCTCCTGGACTTCGTAGAGAATATGTCCGGGGCGGATGCTATAGTCTCCGGACCAACCCGGGGATTGATCGCGCCTGCCACTGATTCCTCCCAGCCGCTCCAATACGTAGAAAAACCAAGACTTCCCACCTACTTCTAGGTCAAATCGGGAATCGCCGTCAGTCAGGATGTCCAGCCCCGCCATCTCTTGGTCGTTAATCGCCGCCGATACAGCATCCAGGTACTGCTCGCGAAACAGGGTATTTCCCATGGCCGTCCTGAACGCTCGACCGTTAAGCCCTTGGGTATACCAGTTGGGCTTGGGGTAAGAGCCGGTCATCGTGGTGGGCAGAACCATGCCCTCGGTCACCTTAATCATCTTCCTACCTGCCTACCTGCCTACCTCTCTGGGAATCTGCCAGGAAAGTAACTTATGACAGTTTTGCCGCAAGACCTCTTTCCGGAGTGAGTGGCGAACATTATAATCGTCCAGAGCTTGAAATTCACGCGAATGGAAGATTATATTGGGTCACCAAGAATCGGCCTAATATGGTTAAGAAACCAGTTCAAGCGGAGGCTTTGTATGACGTCCCAGAAGCCCTTAGCCCATTTGGTCGGCAGCGTGCCTCTCTCAGACACAGAGTCGGTGTTCCGGACAGTAGCGGGGCACCTGGGCAGCCACATGAAAAGGATTCCCGACGGAGAGACCGGAGACCGGTGGCGGTGGATATTCTGGCAAAGGGAGATGCTGGTCAATCATCCAGACATGGAGGAGGACCCGGACATCGAGACTTTTAAGGTGGTCCAATGGGATGGGCAGATCATCCGCGATTTGCCCTATATCCGGTTCAAGCCGGGCGTGGACCCTTCCGGAGTAAAGTTTGAGGCCGCATACGCCGGCCCGGCAATCGAGTCCTTCCAGACCTACCAACGTCTAAAGGAAGAAGGAGTAATTGGGCCGGATACCCTATTTCAGGTCTGCATACCCACACCCATGGCGACGACGTACATGTACATCAGCCCCAGCGCTCGGCAGGCTTACATTCCGGTGTACGAGAAAGCGCTGGAGGCGGCTTCGAAAGAAATCCTTGATGCTATTCCTCATGACCGGCTTTCGATCCAGTGGGACGTGTGCCAGGAGGTCTTGGTTTTTGAGGACTATTTCATAGAACGGCCTCAGGACTACAAACAGCAGATTTTTTCTGAATTGGTGCGGATAGGCCAACTCGTGCCCGAATCCGTGGACATGGGCTACCACCTGTGCTACGGCAGCCCCAGAGATGAGCACCTGGTCCAGCCCAAGGACATGGGCATCTTGGTCGAGATATCCAACGGTGTGATAGAGGGCTTGGGCAGGAGGTTGGACTTTCTGCATTTACCGGTGCCCAAGGACCGGACGGATGCTGGTTATTTCCAGCCGTTGCAGGAATTAAAGGCGGCGTCAGATACCGAGATATATCTAGGGCTGATCCATTTTGACGACCAGGCCGGGGATGCTCAACGTATGGCTACCGCCAAGCAGTTCATACCGTCCTTTGGAGTGGCCACGGAATGCGGCTGGGGGCGCACCGATCCCACCAGGGTTGAGAGTTTATTGCAGAGCCATGCGGTGGCAGTTCGGGTGATGGAAGGGTAGCAAAGGTGGTTCGACAAGCTCACCACGAGCGGAGATGAAGGGCCCGCCACGATGGTTCGACAGGCTCACCATGAGCGGAACATGCCTGCTAGGAAATGACTGGCAGATCACGGTCTGAAGAGGCTTACCGCTGGTTTACAGGCTTATCACGGAAAGACCAAAACATCCGTCCCCCGCTCATCCTGAGCTTGTCGATGGACTTTACTAGGTGGGTAGGCGTTGAATTTGCAATCATCGCGGCATTGTAGGGATCAGTCGAATTCAAACCCCGGTCGAGCCTACTGTCGTTGTGCGCTTACTTCCCTAGTTGCCTGAATAGTCTGGCGCAGCGGATACTGGATTGAGCGGTGGTTTTTAACAATCGGCGGCTTGTCTTTCCAGCCTAGAAGTTCCGAGAATAGAGAGATTGTGTTGAGGCTGCTGCCTGCGTATTTGTCCTTCATCAAAACGCGTTTCCTTTGGTTGGATTCCCGTCCTCACTCTATCTAGGCTAATTTATTCGGCGTTCCCCATCAATGGAGCTAAACCCTAAATTGGATTAGGATTTTCCCTCGTCAGGACAAGGGCATCTGGAGCTGTAACTGCATCGTTGGGAACCTTATTGGAGTCCTTGTTGGAGACTGACCGGCGCCGGGCTATAATGGGCTGTCGCTTTCACTCACAAATCTTGATGGGCAAATCTAACAAATGGAGAGACCCATGGTCGTTTCCCGGAACGTGGTGGGAAAATCAATCATCCGAGGGGAGGGGCCGGACAAGGTATCAGGCAAAGCGGTCTTTACTGCAGACGTGACTCTGCCGGGAACGATTTGGGGCAAAGTGTTGCGCAGTCCCTTTCCCAGCGCCAAAATCCTGAGCATCGACACCTCCCGGGCCGAGGCTGCGCCGGGGGTACATGCAGTGGTCACCGCTAAAGACCTGCCCGATAGCAGAGTGGGTCGCTTGCTCCGTGACATGCCCGTGCTGGCCAGGGACAGGGTCAGGTTCGTCGGCGAAAAGGTGGCCGCCGTGGCCGCCGAAACGCTGGAAGAGGCCGAAGAAGCCCTGCTGCTCATAGACGTGGAATACGAGGAAACGACCCCGGTTTTCGACCCCTTCGAGGCGATGGAAGCCTCCGCTCCTTCGCTCCACCCGGAAATGACCACCTATGAGGGCTTGCCCCAGCCACCCTCTGACGTCAACAACGTCTTGGCTCACAACATCTGGGGCAAAGGGGACATAGAACAGGGCTTCTCCGAATCCGACCTGGTATTCGAGCACTCCTTTAACCTCCAGCTGGCCCATCAAGTCTACATTGAGCCTCATGCCTGTGTGGTGGAGATTGACGCCGATGACCGGATCCAAGTCTGGGTGAACAACAAGGACCCCTTCGTATTGCGGGGGCAACTCGCTGCTGTTTGGGGACTGCCCGAGTCCCGCATCAAGCTAAATACCATCAACATAGGCGGCGATTTCGGTGGCAAGGGTTCGTTCATGGACGCCCCGCTGTGCTACTACCTGGCCTTGAAGTCCGGACGCCCTGTAAAGATGGTCATGGACTACATCCAGGAGTTGATGGCTGGTAATCCCCGGCACCCAGCAACGATTACCATGAAATCCGGCGTTAAAAAAGACGGACGCTTGTGGGCTCGCCAAGCGACCATCGTGCTCAACAGCGGGGCCTACGGGGCATTTAAGCCCACCGTTTTCCTCAGGGGCGCCGATCACAGCGGTGGGGCCTACCGGATCGCCCACGTCAAGCTGGAAAGCTTCATGGTGTACACCAACAACGTTCCGGGCGGACACATGAGGGCCCCCGCCAAGCCCCAGGTCGTTTTCGCCGTGGAATCCCACATGGACATGATTGCCCGGCAGATGGGCCTGGACCCCTATCAGTTCCGGTTGATGAATACCCTCCAAGAAGGGGATGAGTCACCCACCGGCGGCGTCTGGCGAGAAATCCGGGCGGAGGAGACGTTGCGGCAGGCGGCGGATAAAGCGCGCTGGGGCCAACCCAAATCCGCAACTAGCGTCGGGCTAGGCATGGCAATTACTGATATGGCTCCCGGCACCGGGAAGTCCACCGCCACCGTTGCTCTGGACGAAAATGGCAAAGCGTCCTTGTTGATTCCCCTTTGGGACACCGGCACCGGCGCTCACACTATGTTGCGGCAGATTGTGGCCGAGGAGCTGACCATTCCTGTGGAGGACGTGGACTTGGTGATTCAGGATACCGACGCAGTGCCATTTAGCTCCGGCTCCGGCGGAACCCGGGTTACCCACACCACAGGCAATGCCGTGCTGGGCGCCGTGCGGGAGTTGCGCGCCAAACTAACCGCCGTGGTGGCGGAGGGCCAGGACTGCCCCGAAGAACGCATACGCTTGGAAGGAGGCCGCTTTGTCCTCGATGGAAACCCCTCTCGTACCGTGCCGATACAAGAAGCGGCGGCACAAGCGGTCAGCAACACTCAAGCTCCGGTCACCGGGGACATGACATATACCTCCATGCCTTCCGAGCACACTTCATTTTGCGTTCAGGTCGCCGAGGTGGAAGTGGACACGGAAACCGGCCAAGTGACGGTGAAGCGGATAGTTACGGCCCACGATGTGGGAACGGTCATAAATCCCATGCTCCACCAAGGGCAAATAGACGGCGGAATAGTCCAAGGGCTGGGTTACGCCTTGATGGAGGAAATGACGTCTGAGGATGGGCGAGTCTCGTCTCTCAGCCTGGGCGACTACAAAATACCCACCATAGCCGACATACCCAAGCTGGAAACGGTGCTACTGGAATCGCCCGCCGGCCCGTT
This sequence comes from SAR202 cluster bacterium Io17-Chloro-G4, assembly GCA_002816455.1. Classification (GTDB taxonomy): domain Bacteria; phylum Chloroflexota; class Dehalococcoidia; order Lucifugimonadales; family UBA3495; genus UBA1141. Next base: position 13,091 of record MUCR01000043.1, read on the forward strand.
GCCGTACCAAGGCAAAGGCATCGGAGAGATCAGCAACATCCCTATAGCGGCCGCCATCGCCAACGCCGTGGAAGACGCCGTAGGCGTCCGCATAACCGACCTGCCCATAACGGCGGAGAAGGTTTTGGCGGAGTTGCGGGCGAAGGCGGAGTAGGGCGTATGTGTGCTTGGAGCGCGCTGGGGACTCAAACTCCTAGCTGCGGCTGACCTCGTTATCTGGGCCCATTACTGTCAACTAAATTTTGAGGAAATCTGTCATGAATTTTGACACCCTAGCGGAGAAGTCCATCGCTGGGCTGGAGCTGGACCGCGTAGAGTGCCGGTCGGTATTGGAAAGCCGCGACGCAGAGCTGATGGATTTGTTGGCGGCCGCTTTCCGGGTGCGCCAACGTTTCTGCGGAATGAAGGTGCATATCCACGTGTTGAGCAATGCCCGAAGCGGTCTTTGTCCCGAAGACTGCAACTATTGTTCCCAGTCGGCCCTTTCCAACGCCGATTACGACAAGTACCCATTGATTAACCGGGAGGCGTTGATTGCGGAGGCCCAGAGCGCCAAAGAGGCCAAGGCCCGGCGGTTTTGCATCGTCACCAGCGGGCGTGGTCCCAGCGCCCGAGATCTCGATCATTTAACCGAAGCTATCCAGGCGATAAAAGAAACCGTTGATATCAGTATTTGCTGCTCTCTGGGTTTGCTGGACACCGCTCAAGCGCAACGGCTGAAGGAAGCGGGAGTGGAGCAGCTTAACCACAACCTCAATACCAGCGAGCGCTTCTATCCTGAGATATGCTCCACCCACACTTTTCAAGACAGGCTGGACACGTTGGAAGCGGCCCGGGGCGCTGGACTCAAACTCTGTACCGGGGCTATTTTCGGCCAAGGTGAGACGCACGATGACATTATCGACGTGTCTATAGCCCTCCGGCGGCTGGAACCCCAATCAGTCCCGGTGAACTTCCTTCATCCCATTCCGGGAACTCCCTTTGAGCAGATCAATTATCTTACGCCCGGCGACTGCCTAAGGAGCTTATGCCTGATGAGATTCCTTTGCCCGGCGCAAGAAATCAGGGTTGCTGGAGGCAGGGAGTTCCACCTGAGGCAGCTCCAACCTTTGGCTCTATATCCGGCCAACTCCATCTTCGTCTCCGGCTACTTAACTACGCCCGGCCAAGGCTATCGGGAGGCCTGGCAAATGATAGAAGACATGGGATTCGAGATAGAGGAGCATCACAATGGGTAGATCGTGGTCCGTCAAAGCCGTGGCAGACGCCGTGGGCGTACGCATAACCGAACTGCCAATTACGGCGGAGAAGGTTTTGGCGAGGTTGAGGGGGAAGGTGGGCAGGGGCTGGGCTAGCTTATTCGTCTTCCATTCCGCACATGGATTGTGTGTGTAACTCGTGTGTATAATAGTTGTGACATAACCGAGGAGGTCTTGGTGAAGTGCGCATGCATGTTATTCTGCCTGAGGACCTGGTGAAGGCAGTTGATGACCTAGCTGGCAAGGGCAAAAGAAGCCGTTTTGTAGAGGAAGCGGTCCGGGAAAAGCTGAGAAAAGAGAACTTGCTTTCGGCCTTGGCGGAAACGGCGGGTTCCCTCTCAGCTGAGGACCATCCGCATTGGAACACCAAAGAGGACGTGGCATCTTGGGTGAGGGAGTCCCGACGGCAGAGCGACGAGCGGCTAAATCGACTCCACCGTGGCTAATTACCTGCTGGACACCACGGCACTAGTCGATTTCCTTCGGGGACGCCAGGGGATATTGGAGATGTTCAATGCCTTGTCCGTCCAGGGCAACCGCCTGGGAGCTTGCTGCGTCAGCATTGCTGAGCTTTATGCGGGGGTCAGTCAGGAAAGACGCACCGCCGCCGACCGCCTGACAGGAGTTCTGGACTATTACGACGTGTCACCGGAAGCAGCCAAAGAAGCGGGTCGGTACAGGTTCGAATTCGCTCGCCGGGGCATAGCCCTCTCCACGGCCGACACCCTGATTGCGGCGACCGCTATCGACCAAGGGGCAATTCTGGTGACCGGCAACACCAAAGACTTCCCAATGGAAGAAATTCAACTGTTGGAACACCCGTAGGCGGGCTAAGCAGGGAAGCCCACCATATTTCCCCACGGAGCACTACCATTCATCCTTGGAAAACGAAGTCTGGGCAAACGAAGCCCACTGCATTTGCGCCAGGCCTTGCTCCAGGTTCGAGGATTCCTCGTTGTAGACCGCGACGAGCGCTTCTCGTAGCCGGTCGTGTTTGTGAGCCTCAATGTAAGTTTCTACTGCCCGAGCGAATAACTCGCTCCTGGACATGCCAAGCTGTTTAGCCAAAGATTCGGCGGCACAAAAGATGGGGTCGGGAATAGAAACTGCTGTCTTCATGCCTCAAATTATAACCAGGGTTATACCCTTGGGCAAGACTGCTACCCCGAAAATCTAAAGGAAATGGATAAAAGCGATTATCTTGTCTAGTGCTGCTGGGCATGGCTTCTCCAGCAGTGGTACTGCTACAGCAAAGACTAGCAGGGTAGACACGATAACTCCGCAGTGGCATATTGGTGGCTAAACTTATGCGGGTAAGGTTCTCAACCCATGCTAAACCTCATCATCAAAAACGGCCTGATCATCGACGGCACCGGCAGCCCCGGCTACTTCGGGACTGTGGTGGTGGAAAACGAGACGGTGTCCATCCACCGGGGCGACGCTTCCCAGTTGGAGGCGGAGCGGGTCATTGACGCCATCGGCCACGTGGTCTGCCCCGGCTTCGTTGACCTCCACTCCCACGCCGGGTTGACCATCTTGGGGGAGCCCCACCACGACCCCAAAGTCCGCCAGGGAGTGACCACCGAGTTGGTGGGCATCGACGGCATATCTCACGCTCCGTTTAAGACTCAGGAGGAGTTGCACCGCTACATCTGGCTGGACTCGGGGTTGAACTGGTACCCGCCCATGCCGGCCGACTGGCTCAGCGTGGCTGACATGTTGGGTAAGTACGACAACACCGTGGCCATCAACATCGCCTACATCTTGGGCAACTCGCCAGTGCGCATCTGGAGCGTGGGCTGGAATGACCGTCCGGCTACTGGCGCTGAAATGGAGGACATGAAGTCCGTGGTGCGGGAGGCCATGGAGGAAGGGGCCTGGGGACTTTCCACCGGCTTGGACTATCCACCGGGGTCTTATGCCGACACAGCGGAACTTGCTGTTTTATCAGAAGTAGCAGCGTCTTTGGGCGGTTTTTACCACACCCACACCAGGGCCAGCCTTCGTGCCCAAGGGTTGTTGGCGCCCTGGGAGGAAGCCCTGGAAATCGGGCGGCGTAGCGGTTGTCCCATCCACTTGACCCATTATCGCCAAAGCGCCCAAGGCTCGGGCAGCCACTTGGACTACTTGGGCTTGGTGGAAAGAGGCCAAGCCGAGGGAATGGACGTTACTTTCGACTGCTACACCTATCCCTACTCCGGCACCACGGTGACCATCGGGCTGCCCCACTGGGCCAAGGATGGTGGGCCGGAACGTCTGATGGAGGCCCTCCAAGACTCGGATGACCGAGCGCGCATGAAGCGGGAGCTTTCCCGGGAGCGGTTGGAGAATAACTGGTTGACCAACTTCACCCAGCCTCAGAACCAGCAGTACGATGGACGGCTGATTACCGACATCGCCGAGATGCGAAACCAAGACCCCGAGGACGCTTTATTTGACCTTTTGGTCGAGGAAAACTTGGGCATCTCAACAGTGGGCTTGGGCACCAATCCCCATACTCTGCACGCCTTCGTTTCCCACCCCAGCGGGATGATCGCCAGCGATGCTATCCTGTTCGGCGAGTACCCCAACCCCCGCACCTATGGTTGCTTCCCCATAGTCTTGGCCGAGTTTGTCCGCGCCGAGCAGCACCTTAAACTGCCCGAGGCCATCAGAAAGATGACCTCTTTCCCGGCCCAGCGCCTCGGCTTGCCCGACCGGGGGGTGCTACGGGACGGCTTCAAAGCTGACATCGTGGTATTCAACCCGGACACCGTGAAGACCCATGCCACCAAGGAAGACCCGAAGCACTACCCAGTGGGCATTGACTACGTGATCGTCAACGGCCAAGTGGTGATTGACCAGGGAGAGAACACCGGGGTTCTGCCGGGGCGGTCGTTGCGGCGGGGACGGGCGAGAACCTAGGGCGCTTCCAGGAGCGGCAACAGGTCCTGCTCTAGGTCACTGCGTTTACCAATGATTGTGCGTCTGGAGCTCAACAAAAGGGCCGGCACTGCGTCCCATTCCGCCGTGCGTTAGTGGGTACGGCTTAAAGTGTCGATTAACGAGGCCAATGCCTCGCAATCTTTGCAATCAGGCGTCCCCTCAGGCGGATTTTCTAACGCTGCCATTGCTTTGACCTTACGTAGCAATGGGGGAACCAGCTTTTCCGGCTTCAAGTCCACTTCCACGACTTTGGCAGCGAACCCCATGCTGAACCCCCGGTCATCGGTCAGGGCCGGGTCCTGCGCCTCTTCCTCTTCGGTCTGGGGCTCCATGTAGATCAGGGCCAACCGTGAGACCGGCAATAACTCCAGACCTTCGCCAAGCCGCTCTCCGATATAGGCATAGGCATTGAGTTGGGCTTCGTATGATTTGTGCATGGCCCGCTGAGCGCCCGAATGCTTGGAGGTTTTGTAGTCGACGATGGTGTAGGAGCCGTCGCCCATCTGGAAAATTCCGTCGGCCTCGCCACGCAGAGTGACCCCAGACCTTTCATCCAGAATCTTGAATTTGGACCAATGAGGAGGGTCCACCCAACCTCGAACTTCCCCCAATTGTTCCAGCCAACTCGGTAGCGCATTTTCCCGCTGAAAGTAGTTTCGGACGATCAGCTTATTGTAACGGTCAATGGTGCTAAAGATGCCGGGAAAGCTTTGATAGGGCAGTCCCTTGATGTTAAGGCGCACCCAGGCGCAGTGGGGGCAGAAGCGGGAAGATGCGTAGTAGCCAAGCTCGGTTGCGGAAATGGTAATGGCCATTTAATCCTCGTGGCTGGTTTGGGTCTGGCTGACAACGATAAGTCCCTTCCCCCATTTCGGGGGAAGGCTAGGATGGGGGCGACTCGCTCGACATCGAAATCGGTGGTCGTAAACCGCTCCCTCGCCTCAATCCTCCCGCGCAAGGCGGGAGGAAGTCTGGCAGCGATTTCGCTTGCCACATGGGGAGGAGTCTAATTCCCTCGCTTAGGGCGGAAGCATCCCTAATCCGAGCCCGCTGTTTCTGCGCCCAGCGTCCCGGTGACCGTGCCAGGCACCTGGGGAGCCTCATCTATAGCCGCTCCGGAGCGAGCCTCCGCTGGCAGCATTTCCTCCCAGTCGGGGAGAACATGCTGGTGGGTGCCCGGCAGCTTGACAATGGATACCACCCCAATCAAGCTGAGCGCGAAGGACAGAATTATCATGGGCCAAATTACGCCGGTAACGTCCCAGAGGAAACCGGCGGCCAAGGGCCCTACGGCCATTCCGATGCCCGCCCCCATCATCTGGTAGCCATAGGTGGTGCCCGTGGGAGCGTTTCCGTAGTACTGGCGGTTAATGATGGGGAAGGCTGACATTTCTCCGCCCATACCGATTCCGAACAAGATGGCGAAAAGGAAGAACAAAGGCAATGAACCGGTAGCTACCGCCAGTAACAAAAGCAGCAACGGGAAGGTTTGCATAGCGAAGGAAACGCCCATGACGCCCTTGCTGCCCGCGCGGTCGGCGGCTATGGGCACGCCGAACCGGGTAAGAGTACTCACTATCGTCAAGATAATGTAAATAGCGACGGCCATTCCCCGCGATAGCCCGACGCTTTCATCCTCGGTTATAGCAACCAAGAAAACCAGGATGATGTTGTGCCCGGCACATCCCCAGAAGTGGATGCCGATTAAATTCCAGAAAGAGGTCGTTCTTTGGGCCTGCTTCAAGAAGACGCTGGACCGGACCCTGGCGGACTCATTGCCTTGGAGAAATTGTATAGGCTCATCTTTGGGCGCGCCGTAGGGCCTGGCCCCCATTTGCGCCGGCTCGTCGAGGAAGAACTTTACGCCCATCAACAAGACCAATCCGCCAACTAAGCCCGGGCCCCAGAAAGTCCACTTCAAGCCAAATTGGCTAAAAAGGACGGCGACGATAGCTATCATGATTGCGGTGCCGATGCCCTGTACGCCCTGAAGTGTGCCCATGGCGACACCCAGGTTGGTCCTAAACCAGACGGTGACGCCGGAAATTAGGGTTATTTGGAAGATCGCCATGGCAGCGGCCAGTATGACGCCAAAGTAAAGCCAGAACTGCCACAGGGTATTTACCGTCCCCACGAGCAACATGCCCACGATGAACAGAATTGCCCCGACGAACATCACCTTCCGGACCCCGTGACGGTCACCGAACCAACCGATCAATGGGCCCAGCGAGCCGGAGAGAACCCACTGGAATGTGAAAGCCAGGGCGATTAAACCGTAGTCCCAGCCAAAATCGTTCTCAAAGTCCGACACCAATAGGCTGGTAGCGAAGCGAATGGCGGAACTCATGGTCCACATGACCGACGCCACCGCTACGATCACCCAAGCATAATGGATATCTTTGGAACCGACCGTGATCCCCGTCGGGCTTTTACCTACGCCTACGCCCCTGATGCCTGCAGCCACAAACACCAGCAGACCGACGGCGACCAAAACTAACGGAAGACTCATATCCCTCCCAAGCTGTCGCCAATTGTACACGGGGAGGTGTAGTCAAGCAATGACGCCTCATCACGGGTGGTATGCCTATAACCAGGCCGTCATTGTGCCCGCAAAACGTCACCGACGTTCCCTGGTTCGGCGGTTGCGGCAATCTCAGTTCGGGCCTATTTAGCAGATGCGGGTCTATGCCTACCGGACGATCACGACGCAACCCAAATCGGGGTCAATTCTGTTATCAGTGGCCAGCCGCTCGATGCTGGCGCAGAAGAATCTGGCCCTGTCGTTCAATCTGCCGGCGTTTGTGCGCCGACCGGGCTATGGGTCGATGAGCACGCCCGGATTCAACACGCCGTTGGGGTCCACCGCCGCTTTGGCCGCCTTGAGGGCAGCGGCGAAGGCATCGGGGCGTTGCTGGTCGTACCAGGGGCGATGAAGTTTACCCACGGCGTGGTGGTGGGTTATGGTCCCGCCAGCGGCTATTATGGCGTCGGAAGCGGCCGCTTTAAGCTCGTCACAGGTCTCGATCTCGCCGCCCGGCTTGCTCAGCCCCTCGAAGGTGTAGTAGGGAGCGGGGCCGTCGGGATAAACGTGGGTGAAGCGGCAAGTGACCGTCCCCCCGCCGCAAGTTCGGCGTAGCGCCCCGTTTAAAGCGTCACGCACGGCGGCATCCAGTTGGGGCCAGCGGTCCCAGGTTATGGCCGTCTCCAAGGTGTCCCCGACCAGCCCCAATCCAGCGGTCATGTTCCGGATGTATGGGGCGCGGATGAACGAGTCCCTCCAGTTGCCCACCGCGCCCTGTCTTCCCGCATCGGCGGCCTGGGACTTGGTGTCCACGATTTTTATGGCGTCTTCGTCCACCAAGCCTCCGGCGTCTCTGGCGATGGCCACCGCTTCCCGCATGAAATCCCCTTGGGGCACGTCCGCCGACTCGAACCCCAAAACCAGCAAAGCTTGGCTGCCGTCCAGTCCGGCGGCATTGGCGGCTTCCCCCGGGCCCAGAACCCGGCAGTTAGCTGGCCACAGTTTTGACTGGGTGATCAAGCGCGCGGCATCGGCGCTGGCCTGCAGCGTGGGAAAGGTCACCCCGGCCGAAGCACGGAACCGGGGCCGGCCCTGCACCCGCATCCAAGCCTCGGTGATGACGCCCAAGATGCCTTCGCTGCCGATGATCATACGGTCCGGGCTGGGGCCAGCGCCGCTGCCGGGCAGCCGCCTGGACTCCCAGATGCCGGTGGGGGTGACCATTCGCACCGACTCCACAAAATCGTCGATGTGGGTGTGGTTGGTGGCGTAGTGGCCGCCGGAACGAGTGGCAATCCAACCGCCCAGAGTTGAATGCTCAAAACTCTGAGGGAAATGCCGCAGCGTGAATCCGTGGGGCCTGAGTTGGTCTTCCAATGCCGGGCCGTAGACCCCCGCCTGAATGCGAGCAGCCCGGGAGAGATGGTCGATTTCCAGAACTTTGTCCAAGGCTGAGAGGTCGATAGACACGATACCGTCGGCATCCTCAGGGGGCTCCACTCCGCCCACAACGGAGCTGCCAGCACCGTAGGGAATTGCGATGTGGCCCGCCTCCGAGCACCAGCCTAACACCGCTTCCACTTCTTGCTCGTTGCGAGGGTTAGCCACCACGTCGGGAGGATTTGGAAACTGGCGATTAAAGGCCCGGATGCGATCGCGAAAGCCCCTGCCATAGCTGCGCACAGCCCGGTCGTGGGTCTCTGTGGAGCAAAATTGAGCGATGGACGCCGGCGGGGAAATCCGCGGCTGGCGCAGGGTTAGCTCGGACAGCTTTGGCGGGGCGACGGCTTCCAGGTTCACACCGTATTGTTGGGAGACTTTGGCGGCCATCTCCCGCATCTGCTCCATTGTCGGCTCCTCCGACTCCAATCCCCAGGCCCAGAAGCTCTTTATTGCCATGCTTGCCTCGCGATTTCGGCTCTAGAATTGTGACGATTATACCAAGTGCTTATTGATTCCCTCCGCTGAGACTCTCACATATTTTTGCGGAGCGACTCTTGATGAGCCAATTAAAGGGTGTTTGGCGCACCCACCAGGTGCTTCGACAAGCCTGTCCTGATCCTTTCGCGGAAGGACCGAGGGCTCACCACGAGCGGAAGACGGACGCACGAGCGATACTCAGAAATTGGGGTCGCGATGGTTTGACAGCCCAATTACTGCTCTCTACACTGCAAGAACTTTGGGCTGTCGCATTGATTTGGGGATGAAATGGCTTCAATAGATACTCAGGTGATCCTTCTGTAAGGAGCAAACCCATGGTGCTGGACGTTTCGACGGCCCAGGGCGCAATGACCGGGCAAAGGTATATCGAGAGTCTGAAGGACGGTCGAGAGGTGTGGCTGGACGGCGAGAAGGTCACGGATGTGACCGTCCATCCCGCTTTTTCCGGCATGATCCACGAGTTAGCCCGCATCTATGATCTTCAACACAGCAAGAAGCACCGGGACGATATGACCTTTGTCTCACCCGAGACGGGCAACCGGTGCAGCCTGTCTTGGTTGCTGGCCAGGACCGAAGATGACCTAAAACGGAAGCGGCGGAACAGCGAGATTTGGACCGGGGAGAGTTGGGGGCAGCTTGGCCGAAGCCCAGACATATTGGCTCCATTCATCACCGCCCTCTATAAAGCCAGAGAATCGTTAAGCGCCGTCAAACATCCCCACTGCGACTTTGGCGATAACGTAGTCAACTATCAACGTTACTGCGCCGAAAACGACCTTTTCTTGACCCACGCATTGGGCGACCCCCAAGTGGACCGAAGCCAGCAACCCCAAAACGAACAGCGGGCCGCTCTGGAAGAAGAACTGGCTCTCCACGTAGTCGAGGAAACCAATGAAGGGGTCATCATCACGGGCGGCAAGCAGCTAGCCACGGCCGCCCCTATAAGCCACGAAACCTATGTTTCGTTGTCAGCCACCTTCGTGCAGCGTTCAGACCCCCGTTTTGTGTTGGCATTTGCTATCCCCACCAACAGCGCTGGCCTGAAAATGCTATGCCGGGAGCCTGTCTCCCAATGGAGCGGCAGCTATGGGCACCCGCTGGGAACCCTCTACGACGAGCAGGACTGCATGCTTTTCTTCGAGGAGGTGCTGGTGCCTTGGGACCGGCTGTTTATGCTCTATGACTTCGGCCCAATGGTGCAAAGTTTCTCCGGTGGCCTCAATTTCATGGAGTGGGCCAACCTCTGCCGGATTCATCAGCGGATGCGCGTCATGACCGCCGTTGCCACAATGATTGCTGAAAGCATCGGCGTAATAGAGTACCGGGAGGTAGCAGCCAAGCTGGGTGAGATGATTACCTACACAGAGATGTGGGAGCATGCCATGGACGGCGTGGAGCACAAGACCTACATGGATGAAGGAGGCATCATGACCTTGGGTTCCATGTCGGGAATGAACATTTTCTTCGCCCAGACCTCGGCTAGAATGGTCCAGCTATTGAGAGAGATTGCTGGCTCGGGAATGATCATGCAGCCCAGCGAGAATGACCTGGCGAACCCTGAGATAAGACCCTATTTGGAGCGCTACATGCGAGGCAAAGACGTGAGCGTGGAGCACAAGTCCCGGCTCTTCCGCATGGCCCACGATTTGGCTGTATCATCCTTTGGCATGCGCCAGGAAATTTACGAGTATTGGCACGGCGGCGACCCAAACCGCAACAGGATAAACTTGCTTCGGGGTTACGACCAGAGCGACACCGTTGCTCGGATAGAGGAGTTGATTTCTAAGCCTTTGCCTCATGGGTAACTTGTAGGCGCCCATTGGGTTCTAGGCAAACTTGACATAAGGGTGGATAAAATGGGAACTTCGGAGAAATGGCGCTTAAAAGGGCAATACTTCGAGAACTGCAACTGCGAAATTCTGTGCCCTTGCGTGTTGCCGGTGGCGCCCGGCGCTCCCACCGAAGGACACTGCGACGTGGGCTTGGCATTCCACATAGTGGAAGGAGAGTTTAACGACGTCTCTCTTGGAGGCCTAAACTTCGTAGTGGCAGCCTATACGCCAGAGAGTATGGGAGCGGGAAATTGGACCACCGCAATGTACGTTGACGAGCGAGGCTCCGAGGAGCAGCGGAATGCCTTAAGCCGGATTCTCTCCGGGGAAATCGGAGGTCCCATGGCCAATTGGATGGCTTTGACCACCGACTTCAGGGGCACCAAGTATTGCGCCATCACTTTTGAGGCGGAAGGCGACTCCCGGCGCGTGACTATACCCAACATAATTGACTTCAACGTTGAGGGGATCAGAGCGGGGCGCCGTAGGGAAGTTATGAGGCTGGAGAACGTGGGACATCCGGTAAGCTCTACCCTGGCTTTGGCTCGAGGCACGGGCAGCACCTACACGGACCACGGCATGACCTGGGACAACACGGAAAAGAACGCCCATTTTGCGGATTTTGAGTGGAGTTGGCCATAGGCTTAACTCTTTCTCTCTATTAACCTACCCAGCCACCTCGAATCGCTCGGATTGGGCTGGCTGGCTCCACATTTCCTCGGCTCCGGCCATGGCCTGGGCCCGTTCCGGGCTGGCCCGCCAAGCGTCGTAAATCTCGTTGCTGTCCCAGGTGACCAAGGTTGTTATCTTGGTAGGATCGGCCAGGGAATATAGAGTGTGCCGGGCACCGAAACCAGTGGCTTTACTTTGGGCCAATCCGTTGCCGTCCAGCAGCGCTCGGGCTTTATCAAGTACCTCGGGCTTGGCCCAGTGGTGGGTTAGCACTCCGATCATAATTCCTCCGTTTTAATCGCTCCCTCCGTCTTAATCGTCACCTGCCGGCTGTTCACCCAGCGCTTTACTGTCCTGCTCTTCCGTTTCGGAACCCGCGCCGTCTTTCACCTTTAAGATGTAGCCCAAGCCGAAGGCCAATACCGCAACGCTGGCGCTGAGGACGGCGCCCATCTTTGCCGGGTCTTGGAATGGCGGACCAGTGTAGGCTTTTCCGGCTACAAACAGAGCCACAGTTAAGCCCAATCCAGCTATTGCGGCTGCCACAACCAGATGCTTCATTTTCATACCCGTGGGCAGTGGGAAGCCGAACAGCGAGGCCACCCACGAGAAGGCGGTTACACCGATAAGCTTGCCCGCAATCAGCGATATCAAGACGATGGCGGTCACGGCGTTGATGCTGCCAAAGGCCACCCCAGCGTTGGCGAAGGCAAAGAAGAACAACCCCACGTCCACGAACAGCTTGAGTTGATGTTCGAAATTGTCCAAGGGGCTGTGGTGGTGGTGCCATGGACTTGGGGGCATGGTATCGCGGTGCTGGGTAGGTTCGTGGTGCGCTTCTTCCTCAAAGAGGCCGTGACCGGATTGGGGGCCTGGCAAGAAAGGAACGATCACCACTAATGCCAAGGCGGGTTCGATGGACGATTTAAATAGGCCCATCCAACTCATGCCCCCTGCGATGAGGATGTAGGCTGGCCAGAACCTGAGGTTAGCCCGACGCATTCCGTAAGCCGCCACCATCCCACCAAATGTGAGCAGCAACCAGGCAGGCTGCACCGGATGTTCCGGGTCTGGATAAAATACTGCGATAATTCCCAAGCCGATGGCATCGTCGGCCACTGCCAGCAGCAGCAGGAAGTTGACCGCCGGATGACCGTTGCCGAACACCATACGAGCTACCAACCAGGCTAGAGCAATGTCAGTGGCGGTGGGGATGCCCCAACCGTTGGCCACCTCGGAAAAATTATCTCCCCCTCCATAAAAAATATAGGTGAGAAGGAAAAACAAGCCAGCGGGCCCGAACACGCCGCCCAATGTGCCCATTAGTGGGTTGATCGCCTTGGGAATGGGATTGAGCGCCCCACCAGGCAGCACCGATTCCGTAATTTCTTTGGCGGCCACACCGAAGAAGAACACCATAAAAATTTCGTTTATTAAGAAGTGGGCAGTGACCGAACGGCCAAATATTTCCACGTCGTCGCCAAAAACGTGGGCGTCAACCAACTTTTCGTAAAAATGGTGGTCGATGTTGGCCACGGCCAAGCCAGCGACAACCCCTACGATTAAGGGGATGGAGAACTCCTGAAGTATGTTGGTTAGACGTGTTGCGTGGTGCAATCTAACTCCGTGTAGTTCATTAGCGCTGAGACTAGTGTAACGAAGGAACTTTGCTCAGGCCGAATGCTAGCGCGAGGTTTAGCCTGCCTAGCCCGTGACGAATTCGTGGCATTATACCACCCCCGAACAGGGTGGCCCAGATAGCTGAGGGAGCGAACAATACGCAGTCTTACAGAGCTCACTAAAACCTGGTATCGTTAAAGAACCAGCCTCAAGGTCGAGGTCCGAATTTCGAGACTGGCGGGGCTTCTCCCAGCTACGAATTAATTTGACAAGGTATAGGCCCTTTGATACCATCACAGACGCTCGGACAGGCGTCTGGGCATTATGTTTTTTGAGCCCTCTTTGAACCAGTGGAGGCAACCGAACCAGTGGCTTTCGTCAACGGATTAAAGTGCCGTGAATGCGACCGAGAGTACTCTTCCGAAGCGCTAAACGTTTGTGACTTTTGCTTCGGCCCTTTGGAAGTGGTCTACGACTATGCGACCATATCCGAAGTGATCAGCCGGGATAGCATCGCCAGCGGCCCCCTGAGTATCTGGCGTTACCGGGACCTCCTTCCCGCCGACAGCGAGCATCCGGTCGACATAATGGCCGGATACACACCACTTTTGAAAGCCCATAACCTGGGCAAGAAGCTGGGATTGAAGAACCTCTACATCAAGAACGACAGTGTTAATCCGTCGTTCTCTTTCAAAGACAGAGTGGTGTCGGTGGCCGCGACCAAAGCCGTGGAGTTCGGCTTCGACACTTTGGCTTGCGCTTCTACCGGCAATCTGGCCTGCAGCGTTGCTGCTCATGCCGCCCGCGCCGGAATTAAGGCCGTCGTGTTTATCCCTTCGGACTTGGAGCGGGGCAAAATCATCGGCGCAGCGGTGTACGGCCCAACGATGATTTCAGTGGAAGGCAACTACGATGAGGTGAACCGCCTTTGTAGTGAGGTGGCCGACAACTATCCCTGGGCTTTCGTGAACATCAACATGAGGCCCTATTATGCCGAGGGTAGCAAGACCCTTGGCTACGAAGTTGCCGAGCAATTAGGCTGGCGCCTACCGGACCATGTCGTTGTTCCTACGGCGTCCGGGGCCATGTTCACCAAGATTTGGAAGGGCTTCAACGAGATGGCTTGCCTGGGCATGTTGGAAGGAGTGGATTCCTATTCATTCGGGCCGGACCAAAATACGGTGCACCATCCGGCGGTGACCACGAAAATGCACATGACCCAGGCGGCGGGTTGTTCACCGATAGTCACCGCCTGGGAAAACGGGAGCCCCCATGTGATGCCGGTAAGGCCCAACAGCATTGCCAAGTCCTTGGCCATCGGGAACCCGGCAGACGGGATCTACTCAATGAGGGTAATTAACAACTCGGCCGGCACCGCTTACGCTGTACCCGAAGACCAGGTTGTCCCCGGTATCAAGCTCTTGGCCGAAACCGAGGGCATATTTACTGAGACGGCAGGTGGGGTGGCGATTTCCGGTCTGAAGCACGCAGTAGAAAGCGGGGCGATAAAGCCCGACGAGCTTACTGTGGTGTACATTACGGGCAACGGCCTTAAAACCCAAGAGGCGGTGGAGTCGGTGGTCAACCCCTTAACTGTAAAGCCGTTCATGAGCTCTTTTGAGGAAGCGTTTAACCATAGGCCTGAGTAGCGAAAGGTCACCAGCCAATAATTCTATCGGTAATATGGCTGGCTGACGAAGGGCAAATAGTTAAAGATCATTCATACAAGATCAATCAACGGAAAAGGGGGGCGGGCGATGGGTAAGCGGGTTAAGTTTTCCTTCCCACCAGAGATGGTCAAAGAGCCAGTGATATATAAGCTGGGCCGTGACTTTGAAATAGTCACCAACATCCGCCGGGCGGAGGTGCGGGAAGATGTAGGTTGGGTGGTCTTGGAACTGGATGGTGAGGACGCCGAAATTGAGCGAGGCTTGGCCTGGGTCGGCACAACCGGCGTGCGGGTAGACCCGGTGAGCGGAGACGTGATCGACGGTTAAGCCGGGTGGCCGAAAAATTGACCCAGCTTGACTAAAAGGAACCAATTATATCGGGTAGGCGGGTGCATTAAGTACTAGTAGGAGTCCCTTGATGAGCGTAATGATTCGAATCCCCACGCCGCTGAGGCGCATGACCAACGGAGAGTCCAAGGTCGAAATCGATACCCAAAACGTGGGCGATATGGTGGAAAAGTTAGACTCGTCCTTTCCCGGTTTCAAAGCGAGGCTGGTTGATGAGAACGGGGATTTGCGTTATTTCGTCAACATCTACCTGAACGGCGAAGACGTCCGGTTCCTACAAGGACTTGATACAACCACCAAGTCCGGCGACGAAGTCAGCATAGTTCCGGCCGTGGCTGGCGGCGCGTGGATCTAGTTCCGACTGTCGGACTGCCGGCTTACCCTGGTAACCTTGCGCTGAGCCGTTTACCAACAATTCCGTTCGTCCTGAGCCAGTCGAAGGACCTCCAACACGAAGGTCCCTTAGGCTGGGTAAGCCACTACCGTTCCCACGCCCCGACACGCCTTTCATCTGGACGTACGGGCCCAACCTAACTAGTGGCCAATTAGGAGATGGTTCGACAAGCTCACCACGAACGTACTGAGGATTAATACAAGCTCTGCTTTTCCTTGCCTGTTGAAGACCCGCAATAACCACGCCTCGTATGACCGAAGGTCACCTACCCACCTCTAGCCTTTAGCCACTTTTCTTTTTGTTCCTGCCTGGCCGCTTCGCTGGTGGGAACGTACTTATCGTGGAACTCCCGCCGGAATTCTCCAAACGTGCCTTCCAAGATGGCTTTCCGCATGCTCGCCGTCAATCGTAAAAGAAACCGCAAGTTATGGATGCTGGCCAGCCTAGCCCCGAGGAGCTCCTTGGCCCGGAAAAGATGGCACACGTAGGCAGCGGAGTAATTCCGGCAGGTGTAGCAATCGCAGTCTTCTTCCACCGGCTCCCGCTGCTCCAAGTAACCGGCTTTAGTTATGTCCACCCTGCCTAATTTCGTGAACAGCGCCCCGTTGCGGCCAACCCGGGTAGGCAGCACGCAATCAAACATGTCCACGCCCCTGGCCGCGCATTCAACCAAGTCCTCAGGAGAACCGACGCCCATCAAGTAACGTGGCTTGTCCGTAGGCAATTGTGCGGCCACCTGGCCGGTTGTCTGGTACATCTGTTCCTTGGATTCTCCCACCGCCAAGCCGCCGATGGCGTAGCCCTGGAAGGGAATGTCAGAAATATATCGTGTGGAGGCGTCCCGCAGGTCGTCAAATGTGCCGCCCTGGATTATTCCAAACAGGGCTTGTCGCTTCTCCAACCCCGAACCGGCGTGGAATTGATGGCACATCTCGGCCCAACGATGGGTGCGCTCCATGGCCACAACGACTTCATTACGATTCGCTCCAAAAGAAATGCACTGGTCCAAGCACATGATGATGTCCGCGCCTAACTCCAGTTGGTTCCTGGTGGCTAATTCGGGACTGAGAAAATGGGCGCTGCCGTCAAAGTGGGACCGAAAATTAATACCAGCGTCGTCTATTTTCCGCAATGCGCCCATGCTAAAGGCCTGAAATCCCCCGCTGTCGGTCAACACGGGTCCGTTCCAGGCCATAAACTCCTGGACGCCTCCCATTTTTTGCACCGTCTCCACGCCGGGACGCAAGAATAGGTGATAAGCGTTGTTCAGGACTATCTGGGCTCCAACCTCGCGGACTTCTTCGGGTGAGAGTCCCTTGACAGTGGCCTGGGTAGCCACCGGCATGAAGGCGGGAGTGAGCACCGAGCCGTGGGGTGTGTGAAACTGGCCAGCCCGAGGGCCGGCGGATTCGCCCTGGCGTAGTTGAAATGAGAAATTTGATTCTGCCATCATCTCTGCGCTGTCGATTATGTGTCCCGGTTTAGCCGTCCCGCTGAGGTTTATCCACGGAGGTCAAGCGGGCGTCGGGCGAGCGGTTGCATGTTATGATGATTTCCCTGCGACGTATATGGTACCATTCGCCGCCGAAACGCATGGCCAATGCAACCGTCGCTTCTCACTCTTCGGCAACGGCCAGACGGGGGAATGAGGTCATTCGGGTTCCCTTCAACGCCGCAAATGTGACCACCGTATGTACGATTCATTGACTGAATTCATGAAGAGCCTCAGCGCCGATAACTCCGTATTGTGGGCATTGCTGGTTTTGGCCGTGGTTGCGCTCGTTGGATTGTTTCTATTCGCATTTTGGGAATTGGTTCTTCGTTGCCTTTTACGCAGCAAAATTCTCAGGAAGTTTAGCAGGCGGTCTACAGAATAAGGATGCTGTTCCCAATCGCCGACGTGGTCGTTAACCCGTTCCTGCTTCTGTTGCTGGGCTTGCTGGTAGGCACACTAGGCGGGTTTTTCGGAGTCGGCGGCGGATTCTTGGTGACCGGCGGTCTATTGGTCTTCGGTGTGCCAGCAACCTTCGCCGTCGGCACCGGCCTCACTTTGATTATGGGCTCATCCATAATCAACACGCTAAAACACCGGCGGCTGGGGAACGTGGATTTCAAGCTGGGTTTCCTGATGGTGGTTGGGACGGTGCCGGCGGTTTTTGGGGCCGAGGAAGTTATCAAGCTAATGGAGTCCGCCGATATAACCGGCCCGGCTATCCGGTATATATACGTAGCCTTCCTAGCCGTATTAGGGTCGTTCCTAATCTATGACTACCGCCGATCCCATAGCCGGGAACAGTCTGCCTCTGGAGACGTATCAACCGTCAAGTTGGCCCACCGTGTACAGGCGATAAACATTGGACCCAGCCGGTTGTGGTTTCCGGGTTTAGGGTGGACGCCCACATACATTTCCTTGCCGGTATCTGGAATCGAGAGAATCTCGGTGTTCATTCCTATCTTCATTGGAGCAATCATCGGTTTCTTTGCTGGATTGCTGGGCGCTGGCGGTGGGTTCATCCTCATGCCGACCCTTGTATTCATTCTTGGCGTACCTACAATGGTGGCCATAGGCACAGATCTTTTCCAGATAATCATCACCGGTTCCGTGGGAACGTTCGTCAAGTCACTTTCCAATAGCGTCGACCCGGTTATGGTGGTGATAATGCTGGCATCGGCGTCGTTTGGCTCCCAAATCGGTGCTGCGGCTACAAAGGTGGTTGATCCCACCCGCATCAGGGTTCTGTTTGGGGTCACAATCCTAAGTGGCAGCCTGGCAGTGGCGTTGAAGCAGGTATCGGAAAGCGTTTCGGGAACCGATTTTCTTTCCACGGTGGCCTCCGGAGTCCTGCTGGGAGTGGCCGGCGCGATTTGCTTATTAATAGCCGGTCTCCTTGTAAAGGCCACCTTACACCAGACGGATGCGGACTCCCCCGACGGACAGCAGAAAGACCACCAGTACGAAGAGGGCGCAGGGGCCAAGCGGGATGCCGCCGGTGGAGACATCGAAACTAGACGAGGAGACCTATAAACCGTAGGACTGGGGCATTAATCTTCCAGCCAGGCGAAAAACCCCAGGAATTCCTCGCTGCCGGTGACCTCGGTCAGGTGCCCCTTACTTGCTGTGCCCTCGACCAAGATTGCGTCGCCGGGACCGAACTGGCGGGTTTCGCCTTGAGCGTCGGCGTAGATACGAAGGTAGTTCACCCATGGACTCCGGCACGTAATTTTCACCGCAGAGAACGCAGAGACCGCAGAGTTTCAAATAATCTCGCACTAAAATTCTCTGCGGTGAGTTTCAAATCTCACTTAGTCAGGTCCCGGACGGTGGCCTCCACCAGGTCCCGGGGCACGTCGCTGCGCACCACCGCCTTCCCGGCCTCTTCCAGCAAGACGAATCGGTTGGTCCCGCCCACCGTTTTCTTATCCATGGCCATGGCATCTAGCACTCCTTCGGGCGAGACGCCGGTGGCGTGGATTGGCAGGTTAAACCGCTCTAGCAGGCTCCGCTGGCGGTCCACCAGGTCATCGGAGATCATCCCCATCTCCCGGGCGATGTAGGCTGCGCCCATCATGCCCACGGAGACTCCCTCACCGTGGAGAAAGCGACCGTAGTCCGTAGAAGATTCCAACCCATGTCCAATAGTATGGCCGTAATTCAGGAGTATACGGATGCCCAATGTCTCTCGTTCGTCCTGGCTGACGACGTCGGCTTTTATGGCCATGCTGCGCCTAATCACTTCCGTAGAGATGTCCGGTTGCACTTCCATCAGAGCTTCGGCGTGCTCCTCAAAAACGTCCACCAAGTTGGCGTCCAGGATGAAGCCGTGCTTGATGGCCTCGGCCCAGCCTTCGGCCAACTCCCGTTTGCGCAGGGTAGCCAGACTCTGCACATCGGCGAACACACCCAATGGTTGATAGAACGCCCCAACCATGTTTTTAGCTTCGGGCAGGTTGACCGCCACCTTGCCGCCGATGGATGCGTCCACCATGGCGGCCATACTGGTGGGGACTTGGATAAAAGGCACTCCTCGCAGGAAGGTTGCGGCTACGAAGCCGGCAAGGTCGCCCACAACCCCACCGCCCACGGCGATAATCGCTTGGCTTCGTTCGGCCCGCCGCTCCACCAGCCAGTGGAATATGGCTTGCGCCAGCTCAAAACTCTTGCTGAACTCGCCGCTGGGAATTACGAAGCAGTGGGCGGCGATACCTTCTTTTTGCATGGCCCGTTGGACGTTACGCCCGTAGGGGTTCATCACGTTTTCGTCGGTGATGATGTAGGCGGGGCCCTTGACGCCCAAGTCTGCCAGGCGTTGGCCTAGGCCATCGATGATTCCCCAGCCAGCCACGACAGGGTAGCTGCCGCCCGAGTGGTGGACCTCCGCCGCCAGGTCTGGGTCGGCCATTAAGTCTTCTCCTTGGCTAATTCTCAGGGATTAGATCTCCGGGACTTTCTCTGCGGCTCGGCAAAGTTCGAGGACCTTATCGGCCACTTGCTCCGGAGTTAATTCATCTGTCTCAACAGTATAGTCGGCCTGAGCGTAGGATTCGGCCCGCTGGGCCAACAGTTCTTTTATGCGCCTCAGAGGGTCATCCCCGGCCAATAAAGGTCTAACAGGGGCATTGCCTACTTGTTTTTCGTTGCCTTGGGACCGCGAAATCCGTTGCAAGATTGTCTCAGGCCGTGCGCTTAAGCACACCACCTGTCCATTGGCCAGCATAAGATTCCGGTTGTCCTGGTCCACGAAGGAGCCACCGCCAGCGGCGATAACCTTTCCAGACTGGGAGCAAAGGTCGCGAATCACCGACCGCTCCAACTCACGAAACGCTGGTTCTCCATCTTCCTGGAATATCTGGCTGATGGGCCGACCCGCCTTGCGCACCAACTCGGCGTCGGCGTCCACCATGGACGACCCCGTCAGCCGGGCCAAAACCCGTCCAACAACGCTCTTCCCCGAGCCCATAAACCCCACCAAGATGATGTTTTTAGCTTCGCTCATTTCTCATTAGCATGAGGGCTAGGTTTGACCTTTGGGTCAACGTACACCGGGGAGAGTTGGGTGTCAACGTGGGGGGCCACCCCCAGGCTCGCAGCCAAACGAGACGCTGATTAACCCGGCCAACGCAAGAGGATCCCCCTTTTATAAAGGGGGACCTAGGGGGATTTTGGCGCCACCCAATTACCGACTTTGATACCAATGGATCCCGAGTCTTTCCCGCCCCCCTTAATCCGGCAGCTGCGTCAGGTGCATGCGGCTGCCCATACTGGTGGCGGTGTCGAAGTAGCCGACTTGCTGCTTGATGGAGTTGGTTAAGGGGGCTCCCTCTACAAACTTGGAGCCGTTGTTATCCTGGCACTGGCCCATGCAGAGGTGGATGTCGCCTACGGCGTAGCCCACGTGGTCCATGGCGACACCGGCTTGGGGCAGGTTGCTGGTGTCGGGGGGTTGGATCAGCTCCACTTGGACTTGGTCGAAGTTGACGAAGGCGTTTTGGCCACCGGTGCGGGACGGCCCGCCACCGATGTGGGTGCCGCCGAAATTGTCCACGTACCAGGCGATACTGGACTCCAAGTCGCGCACTAAATACCCGGCATGGACTATCTTCTCCACCTGGGGCACTCCCGGCATGGTCCCGGGGCCTGCCGGGTCGGCGTACTGGGTCAAGTGAATCAGCATGCCGTTGGTTGACGCCGGGTTGAAGTAAGACACCTGGGAGCCCAAGGGATTGGTAAAGGGAGCGCCATCGGCGAATTTCAGTCCCTTGGCCGACAACTGGGCCATGGCCGCTTCCATGTCCGGCACCAAATAACCGACGTGATGCAGCGCCAACCCGCCTTGGGGAATGTCGCTCGTGTCCCCCGGCTGGATGAGTTCTACTTCACCGTCGCCGAACCGGACAAAGGCGCCCTTTCCACCGCTGGGCACGATAAAACTCTTGGCGACATCGAACCTGCCAATAGTCTTTCCGGAGAAAGTCTTTTCGTGCCAGGCGACGGCGGTTTCCAGGTCCTGCACCAAATAGCCGATGTGCTGAATCTTGTCGATCATTTTTCTCTCCTAAAAATGGTGTTTGATTTAACCGCAGAGATCGCAGAGAATTTTTATCTATTCCCCTTTCCCTCTGCGTTCTCAGCGTGCTCTGCGGTGAATTATGCTAAGACAGCCTAACCCGCGAATGAGGCAACACCCGGGGGTTAACCAGGAACTCGGGCATCCGGCCTTGGAGGACATCCACCGTGGCTTTGGCCGTCCGCACCTCCAGTTCGTGGACCGACTGCTGGGAGAGAAACCCCACGTGGGGCGTAACCAGCAGATTATCCAGTTGGAACATGGGATGGTCGGCTGGCGGCGCAGCCTGCTCCATCACGTCCAAACCGGCACCACCAATCTGACCGTCACGCAGGGCGATGTACAGGGCTGGCTCGTTGATGATGGGCCCGCGAGCGCAGTTTATCAGGAATGCCGACGGCTTCATCAAGGCCAGTTCGGGGGAGCCGATTAGTCCCCGGGTATCGTCGTTTAGAGGCGTGTGCAGGCTAACGTAGTCGGAACGTTCTAGCAGGTCCGGAAGATCAGCCAACTCCACGCCGGCAGGTCGGGGAGCGTCCGCAGGAAGGAAAGGGTCGTGAGCCAGAACTTCCATTCCAAATGCCTGCGCCTTGGATGCCACAGCCCGGCCGATGCGGCCCAGACCAACGATGCCCATGGTCAGGCCTCGGAGACGGGTTAGGGGCACTGGAGAGCGGGTCCCTTCCCAACGTCCCTCTTTGGCTACCTTGTCGTAGAAGCCGACTTGGCGGTTCCAAGTGAGGAGGAGGGCCATCACGTGGTCCGAGACCTCGTCGACGCAGTAATCGGGCACGTAGGTCACTGGGATGCCCAACTCGGTGGCGGTGGCGACGGCGATATTATCCACACCCACGCCGTAGCGGCTGATGCAAATACAATTTTTGGCGGAACGGACCACCTTCTCGGTGACCTGGGCAAAGCAGGTCATGATGGCGTCGCATTCCACCGCCAAGGACGCCAGCGTTTCCTCCGAACCGTCGGGCGCTTCAATAATTTCGGCACCGATCTGAGCCAAGACTTCCCGCTCCGGCGCAGTGGACGGCCAGACGAAGTCGGTGACCAAGACTTTGTATTTTGGGCCACTAGAGGCCATTTTCATTCCCTTTTATGGTGACAATGATGCGGCTAGGGATCTGCTCACCGCTCTGTATCCGTTTGTGGTGAGCCCTTCGGCTTAGCTCTGGACAGGTCCGACATTGTCGAGACTCTCGATGGAAGCGGAGCTTGTCGAACCATCACCATCACGATATTTCAGTTTGGTCCTTGGGCAGGTCCGACTGTGGCGTGATTCTCGTTAATATCGGACCTTACGACGAACTGTATCTGGAACCCAACATGGTGGTGATATCCGCCTAAGCTCCCACAGTGGTGGAGATCCTTCGACAAGCTCAGGACGAACGGAACCATCAAGTTAAATCCATCCTAAACTTGCTTCCCAAGATTGACAGGAAGCTATTAGCGCCCGTACACCGCTACTTGCCAGATAGGGGTCTTGGAGTAGGACCGCCGGTGGAACCCGTTGCTCCGCAACAACCGGTCAATAGTGGCCGTAGGGTGTACGAATATCCGAAACGGGTTTCGTCGTAGACGCATTAAGAAGTTGATGAAGCCAAAAGCGAATCGCACCAACGGGGTCTCCCGGGGGTACACAATGCCATAAAGTTCGGTAGCCCGCTGGGAAGATAGGTCCACCAGACTCTCCAGATCGTGATAGCAGCAAATGACCCGGTCCAGGGTGACGATGTTTGCTTCTTGGACATCCTCGACGATATCCACGAAGTTGCCGTGGCGGCTGCTGATGCGGTCCGAATGGCCTTGCCTTTGTGCTTCTTCTTCCACAACGTTTATATACGCTGTGGAAGCCTCCACGCCGACAGCGCTGGCAATCCCTGCCTTCAGCAACTCGTGTTGGACCGCCCCGACTCCACCGCCGATGTCCAGCAACGTCTTCTCTTGCACGCCCAGGGCTTCAATCGCCTCGATTAACGTCCTGGTCGTCTTTTTGGGGCCGCTCTTGCGGTAACTCTTGAGCTTCCCCTGCGCTTCCCGTCGATCGAAAAACTTTTCGATCCCGACCCACTGGTCTCAAAGCATTGTCGCGCCTCCTGAGGGTCGTCTTCTTGGGCTGGTTCCCTCTCTGCGCTCTCCGCGTGCTCTGCGGTGAAACCCTTAGGGACGGGGCGGCGCCGGGTATGCGCCGGAGCCGGTGCAGAACTCCACACGGTTGCCGTCGGGGTCTTGTGTGAACAGAAAGGCCTGACCGTCGTAGCGGATGCCTTCCCGCACAATCTCGTATCCGTTTTCTCGGAGGACGTGCTTCGTGCCCTCAAAGTCCTCTACCTCGAAAGCGTGGTGCATTCGCTCGGGCTTAATCGGGGCATCTGGGTCCTCAATCAAGTGAACCATGATACCGCTTTCCAGTTGGAGCCAGGTAATCTCCGGATTGTCCACTTGGCTTTGGATTTGTTTGATGCCGATAAGGTCGTTGTAGAACTTCATGGCCCGCGCAGTGTCCTTGACCGCAGTTGTTACGTGGTTAATCTTGGTGGTGCGGATTTTACCGGCCATTTTCCTCTCCTCTAATTAGTCAACCTGAAAGGTTGATCACAGTGGCGGCCGGTTGGTTTAAATCCCGGCCTTAATTCGGTGTCATTATGCCACAATCGTGCGGCGTGCGCAGAAGACAAAGCCATAGACAGTGTTCTTGCGGACGCAGGCGTCAGAGGGTGCTGCCGATAATCACGACGATAATGCCAAATATGGTCAAGAACGAACCGGCGACGACCTGTTTGGTGATCCGCTCCAGTTGGGACATAAACATTCGCGCTATCAGTAACACCATGAGAGGGTAAGCTGCGGTGATGGGTGAAACCACCACCACGTCTTCACGCTGGAGGGCATAGTAGAGGGCGATGACCGCTACTGCTGAGGAAAATCCTGAGAGGGCTGCGAAGGCCCAGGTGCCCCGCTCATTTCCCAGCCTCCGCAGACTGTCAACAGTGCTTCGTCCGGCGACCGGGGCCAGCAAGAAAACGCCAAAAAGCAAGCTAAAACCGGAAATCATCAGTGGGGAGCCGTAATCTTCGGTCAACTCTTTGGCCAGAACGTTGGTGCCACCGTAGGAAGCGGCGGCGCCAAAAGCCAACACGTATCCTAACAAAGCCCGTCTGTCGGTGGCCCACCCCTGGCGTATCGAATCTCCTGTGCTGACGGCTAGACCAATGACCACCCCGACGGTGCCCAACGGGATCAGAAAATGAGGACGTTCGCCAGCGATTCCCATTGCGAATATGGTTGCGAAAACTGCGGACGTGGCCAAGATGGTGCTGGCCTGGGACGCTCCAATTCTGTTGATGGCCTGATAGTTTTGGGTGCGGCCGCCCAGAAAATTCACAGCTCCCAACACCACAAGCCACAGAAAAGCAGCGGCAGGGGCCGCTCGGATGTCGCCTCTCGCGAATATAACGGCCAATAGCATGGCCGGAATGGCACTGACCACCACGGAAATTAGGATGGTGGGCATGGGCGACAGCTTCTGCATGCCGACCCGGGCGAAGATAGCGGAGCCGCCGAATCCAGCGCCAGCTAATAGAGCGAGGGAAATGGCTAGCACTGGCTAATTACCTGGCTCCACAGCTGTCGATAATCGACTGAAAAATCAAGTTGCCGTCGGTGCTGCCCAGAATGGCTTCGCAACTGCGCTCGGGATGGGGCATCATCCCCAGGACGTTGCCAGCTTGGTTGATTATCCCAGCTATATTGTGGGCTGCGCCGTTGGGGTTGGATTCTTCTGTTGCGTCACCGGCGTCGTCGCTGTAGCGGAACAACACTCCGCCTTCTTCTTCGAGCATCGCCAAGGTTGCCTCGTCTGCGAAGTAGTTGCCTTCGCCATGGGACACAGGCACACGCAACAGTTGGCCGGGTTGGCATCGCAGGCTAAATGGCGTATCGGTCCGCTCAGTGCGCAGGTTGGACCACTCGCACCGGTACTGCAGGTGTTGGTTTCGCAGCAATGCGCCGGGGAGCAGGCCGGCCTCGCACAGTATTTGGAAGCCGTTGCAGATGCCGATGACCAAGCGGCCGGAGTCGGCGAACTTGTAGAGGGAGTCCATTACGGGAGAGAAGCGGGCCATGGCGCCGGGCCTGAGGTAATCACCGTAGGAAAACCCGCCGGGAACGATCACACAGTCATAGTTTTCCAGGTTGGTGTCTTGATGCCAGACGTACCCGGCTTCTTGGTTGAGCACGTCCTTGACTGCGTAGTAGCAGTCGGTGTCGCTCCAAGTGCCGGGGAAGACTAGTATTCCGAAGCGCATGTGGGAGCTTTCTTCACTAATTTGGATCCTTGCCTATGACCAATGTACCGCAGAGAGCGCCGAGACCGCAGAGGCATACGGAATTTCTCTTTTTCTCTGCGAACTCTGCGGTTTTTATAAAGCCCGCCGGGAATGATGATGTGTCGAAGGCTTATCCGGCCGACTCCAGCATCTGGACGACCAGGGCATTAACTTCGGCGCCGTCGGCCTTGCCCCGGACTTGGGGCATGAGCTTACCCATGACCTTGCCCTTGTCCTGCCCACTGGTGGCGCCCACCTCGCCGATAACCTGCTGAACTAACTCCACCAAATCGTCGTGGCTCATTTGAGGGGGCAGGTAGGCTTCCAGCACCTTCAGGTCGCCCGACTCTTTGGCCACCAGGTCGTCCCGGTTGCCTTCTTTGAACATCCGAATCGCCTCGCGCCGGTCATTGACCTGTTTCACCACCACCTGGAGCACGGCGGCATCGTCCAGAGGCTTTTGTTGAGCCTTCTCTTCCAGTTGGATGGCGCTCTTCAAAAAGCGCAGGGCATTTAACCGGGCTTGGTCCCGGCCTCGCATAGCCGTAACGATGTCTTCTTCTAATGTTTCGCGCAAGGACATGGAAGTTTTGCTCTGCTTGAACGACTACTGGAGACGTGCCCGGACGAGGGAGTTCGTACGGGGTAACTAACGCCGATTATAGGCGTGGGCAGGAAGGGGTGTCAATCAATTAGACACGCTTCCCTTTCCAATAATGGGGCTTTTTGGTATACTCCGCCTTGGTTTTCACTCCCCGGTTCCGGCTGCCCGATTTGGCTGAACTGGGGTTGTTATTTGCAACAAAAGGTGCGCAGATGCCGGCTTATGGGGTTATCGGTGGCCAGTGGGGTGACGAAGGGAAAGGGAAGGTCATCGACTACCTGGCAGGCAAGGTTGACTGCGTGGTCCGCTTTGCTGGCGGCAATAACGCCGGTCACACGGTGGTCAATGACCGTGGCACCTTCCAACTCCATTTGGTTCCCTCCGGCATCTGCTGGCCCCAAGTCTTCGGCATCATCGGCAACGGCGTGGTTGTCGACCCAGACGTGCTCCTAGGCGAGCTGCGGCAGCTTTCTTCCCGAGGAATCGACACCAGCAAATTCTTGGTGAGCGAGCGGGCTCACGTGATAATGCCCTACCACGTACTTTTGGACAAACTGGAAGAGCAATCCCGTGGCGCGGAGGCTCTTGGCACAACCGGCCGGGGCGTTGGCCCGGCCTACGTGGACAAGACCGCCCGGTCGGGGATCCGAGTAGGCGACCTGATGGACTGGGACGCCCTAGTCCCCCGCTTAGAGCAGGTCTTGAAGGCTAAAAACGATTGGATAACCAAATTATATGGCGGAGAAGCCCTCGTCTTAGACGATGTTTTAAGCCAGTGCCGTAGCTGGGCCGAAGATTTGCGCCCTTACACCTGCGCCACCGAGCAGATCGTTCAGGACCTTTTGGCCGACAACAAGCGAGTGCTTTTGGAGGGCGCCCAAGGTACGCTGCTGGACATCGACCACGGGTCTTACCCCTTCGTCACATCTTCTTCACCGTCTATCGGCGGCGCCTGCATCGGCCTGGGTCTTAGCCCCCAAGCCATCGCTGGAGTGATGGGCGTGTTCAAGGCTTACACTTCCAGGGTGGGCAGCGGCCCTATGCCATCGGAAATGGAAGGCGAGGCTGCCAACAACTTGCGGGAGAAAGCCCAAGAGTACGGCACAACCACCGGCCGCCCGCGACGGGTGGGCTGGTTCGATGCTGTAGCTGGCAAATATAGTTGCCTGGTTAATGGGTTCACCGGCAATGTGCTGACCCGTCTGGATATTCTGGACGGGTTCCCCAGCGTTAAGATTTGCGTCGGTTACCGTGTAGATGGAAAGGAGATAGACCGGTTCCCCGCCAATACCAATCTATTGGCCCGTTGCCGACCCATATACGAGGAAATGCCGGGATGGGACCGGCCCACCGCCAGCGCCACCAGTTTGTCGCAATTAGCCGAAAACGCCATCGCATATATCAGGCGCCTGGAGGATTTATTGGGCTGCCACTTCCAGGTCATCTCCACCGGCCCCAGCCGGGAGGAGACGATTGTGGTGGAAGAGGCGATAAAGTAGGCCTTAACAAGGCTAGTAATCCGAGCCCCCTTAATGTCATTCTGAGGGAGCGCAGCAACAGAAGAATCTCGTGGGCAAGGAGCAGAATCTTCGCCTTACCCACAATGGCAGAAACAGGCGCATCTAGACGGTCCGAATTCCACCTGACACATAAAAACCCCGGCTTCGTTTGGGATTTGCTCCCAAATCAAGCCGGGGTTTATTTTTGCTCGTGTCCGTCGCCCTAAAGGCGCAAGGTCTTACACAGGCACGGGCACGTCCATGGTGTACTTGCTTATCACCTTTTCAACTTTTTCAGCCGAGGCGGCGTCCAAGGGCACCAGAGGCAGTCTGGGGTTGCCCACATTGAACCCGATGTGGTTTAGAGCGTGCTTGAGCGGGATGGGGTTGGAGACTATAAACATCACTTTGAAAATAGGCAGCAACCTTCGGTGCTCCGCCGCCGCTTTCTCCACGTCCCCCTCCAGCAGGTAGCCCATCATCTGTTTAATCTGACTACCAACGATGTGGGATAGGACGCTGACCACCCCGTAGCCGCCCGTGGCCATGATGGAAAAGGTCTCGTTGTCGTTACCGCTCCATACCTTGAAGCCCTCCGGGGCTCCCTCTATGATGCGGGAGATCTGATCCAAGTCGCTGCCAGCTTCTTTAATGCCCACGATATTGTCCACGTCACTGAGGCGAAGGGTGGTCTCGTCGGTCATATTCAGGCTGGTCCGGCTGGTCACGTTGTAGAGAACGCAGGGTAGATTGGTGCTCTTCGCAATGGCCTTAAAGTGCTGGTAGAGGCCTTCCTGAGGGGGCTTGTTATAGGCAGGCACCGTCAACAGAAGGGCGTCAGCGCCGACCGACTCGGCCTCTAAGCTAAGTTCAATGCTGTTTGACGTATTGTTGTCAGTGGTTCCGGCTATAACCGCGCCCCGGTCACCGATGGCCTCTTTCACCTCGGCGTAGAGTCGAATTTTTTCCTCGGCGCTGAGGGTGGGGCCCTCTCCAGTGGTTCCGGTAATCACCAAGCCGTCGCTGCCCGAGTCGAGGAGAGC
Source organism: SAR202 cluster bacterium Io17-Chloro-G4 (assembly GCA_002816455.1). GTDB lineage: Bacteria > Chloroflexota > Dehalococcoidia > Lucifugimonadales > UBA3495 > UBA1141. Next base: position 41,821 of record MUCR01000043.1, read on the forward strand.
GTTGGCGAGACGCTTGGCCTGCTCGTAGTCCACACCGCCCTGCTCATCGAAAGGTGTCACCATTGCGGTTAGCAGCCTGCCTATCTCTGTCATACCGGCCCTCCTTTTGGGCTTTCGTCAGCCTGAACTTAGCCTAAACCTAAGTTGAAACGCTTTTATACTTCGCCGGGGCGCTTTAGTCAAGGCACGAATTCGAATACCGGATCCGGTCAAGAATCAATTTTAGATTAACCCCTCGCCACGCTTTTTACTTGTTGGGTTTGATTTGGCTTCAGGCAGTTGCGGGCTACCAGTTCCTCGGCTATCTGTAGGGAATTCAGGGCGGCGCCTTTTCGCAAGTTGTCCGCCGCTATCCACATGACCAGACCGTTGGGGTGGGAGGAGTCTTGGCGTATCCTTCCCACGAAAACGTCGTCCTTGCCGGTAACGTCCCAGGGCATGGGATAGGAGTCCTGGGACGGGTCGTCCATGACAGTGAGTCCGGGCAGATCGTTCATAAGCTGGCGCGCTTCATCGGTGGACATGGGACGCTCGAATTCTATATTCACCGCCGCACAGTGCGTAATGTAAACCGGGACCCGCACGCAGGTGGCGGAAAAACGGATCTGGGGTGCGTGCATGATTTTCTGCGTCTCTTGGCGCATCTTTTGCTCTTCAAAGGTATAACCGTCGTCTCCGAAACGGTCGATGCGGGGAATTACGTTAAAGGCGAGTTGTTGGCCGATGGCTTCCGTTCTGGCCGGTTTTCCGTCCAAAACGTCTTGGGCCTGTTCGCGAAGTTCGACCATGGGCGCCCCGCCAGCCCCGGACGCCGATTGGTAGGTAGAAGCCATGATGCGGACGATGGGGTTCACTTGATGCAGAGGATGGGCTGCCATCACCAGAGGCGTGGTGGAGCAATTGGGTATAGATAAAATGCCCGAGTGCCACTCTACGTCGGCCCCGTTGACTTCAGGCACAACCAAGGGCACGTCGTCCCGCATTCGGAATGCCGAGCCGTCATCAATGACCACCGCTCCCGCAGCCACGGCCGCCGGAGCCAAGCGACGGCTGACTTCGCTGGTGACGCCAATAAAGGCGATGTCGACTCCGGCGAAGGAATCCTCTGTCGCTTCTTCTACGACCAATTCCTGGCTACCGACGGTCAACCGCTTGCCCACGGACCGGCTGGAGGCCAGCGCTTTTATCTTGGGCAACTGGGAATAGCGTTCTTCGGCGATGCGGAAGAATTCGGCGCCAACGGCCCCTGTGGCGCCCACCACTGCAATGCTCAGGTCTTTGAGACTAGTTGTCATTTAGAACCTTTGACTTAACCGCAGAGATCGCAGAGGCCGCAGAGGAATCGATTCCAATTCGTTCTCAACTCTGCGATCTCTGCGGTGAAACCCTTGTGGTGCTCTCCAGGATGGTTCTATAGTCCTAGGATGTTTTCCAAGCCTACCACAAGGCCCGGACGGGCAACAACTTCCTGGATGCAACGTATGACCCCGGGCATGTAGCAGTCCCTTCCCAAGGTGTCGTGGCGCAGCGTCACGGTCTGGCCGGCAGCGCCGAAGATTACCTCATGGTGGGCGCTGCGGCCGGGCATGCGGATGCTATGAATACTTACCCCGTTATGCTCCGCTCCCCTGGCGTTGGGAATGTGCTCTTTTTCCGGTTGGTTCCGGGAAAAGCTTTTGCTCTCACCCAAGCTCCGAGCCAAGGCCAGGGCAAACCCGGAGGGCGAGTCAATTTTGGCTTCGTGGTGGGCTTCCACGATGTCAACGTAGTCAAAGTAAGGCGCAGCTTGCTCCGCCAACCGTTTTAACACAACAGCGCCGAGAGCGAAGTTGGGGGCGACGATTATCCCGATGCTTTTGTCATGGGCCAAGGCGTCCAACTGGGCCAGTTGTTCTTGGCTGTAACCGCTGGCGCCCAACACCAAATTTATGGACCGGGCTGCAGCGACGGTCGCAGCCTCCAAGGAAACGGCGGCGTTTGTAAAATCCACCATGACATCGGGCTTAACGCGCTGGAGCAGCTCGTCCAAATCGGTGGAAAGGGGCACTTGGTCTCCATTGGGCAGGTTCAGTGAAGGGCCGCGGTCCTGGAGACAAGTGGAGCCCACCAAAGCCAAGTCGTCTTGGCGGCTAACCGCTGCGACGGTTTCCGTACCCATTTTCCCAGTAGCGCCATTTACTACGACCTTTATGGTTGCCATGACCACTCCCTAAGCGTCACCGGCGTGCGAGATTTTGCCCCCGAAATGTCGTTGATAGACTCCCAATTTTATCACGAATTGGTAGCTGAAATGATATGTCGAAGCTCTCAGAGTGCGGCGCCGTAATCCAGCCTAATGCATGAAAATTGTGCTGCAAAAATTACGCTCCACCGCCTGAAGAGGTGAAGGGTAGTTGACGGGGCCAAATGGCGCTTCTACACTGCTCGTAAGCAATCGCAGTGGCAGAACTTACAAAGAGTCCCGTTAAATGGGAAATTCTGGCAACGGGGTATTTTTGCACGGTATTTTTGCAAAAAAGGGGAAAGTACCATGGCAACTCAAACTAAGACAATCGACTCACAAGTACATGCTTATGCACGGAATACCCCAGAGCGTCCTTGGCACGGGATATTACAGGGGCCGGATGAGGTCACCGGAGACGATATGGTGGCGGCGATGGACGCCGTGGGCGTTGATGGAGCTTTGCTGATTTCACCGCATAGAATGTACCATTGGGATGCCAGCTATGCCCTGGGGGTGTACGCACAACATCCGAGCAAGTTCGGCGTAATCCGGCCGTTCGATCCCGAATCGGAAAGGGTGGCCGACGAATTCGCTGAGTGGGCAGCCACACCGGGCGTAGTTGGAGCTCGCATAATGCTCACAGCCGGGGAATTCCAAGGGGATCACCCGGGTCTCAATCAGATACTCGCTGCAGGCGCCAAAGCCGGTATTCCGGTGAACGTCATGGCTTCAGGCAAGCTGCCTCTATTAGGGGAACTGGCCCGCCGCAATCCAGAGACTCAGATTGTGATCGACCATGTGGGTCTAGCCCAGCCATTCGAGCCGCCGGCGCCGCCTGAACCCTTTGCCGATTTGTCCAACGTGGTTTCTCTTGCTGCCTACGACAACGTGGCCATCAAGATTTCCGGAGCCTGTACGCTGGCCCATCAGCCATTCCCCTACCCGGACATCTGGGAGCCTCTGGGCAAGATATTCGACGCCTTTGGCTTCGACCGATGCTTGTGGGGCACCGACTGGACTCGCGCTGTGGAATTGTTGACCTACGAGCAGGGCGTTGAGGCGTTCCGGGTTACGGACCAGCTCTCGGATTCAGAGCGTTCCACGCTCATGGGCGGGTCCCTCGCGAAAATTTACAAGTGGTCGCCTGACATTGGTGTGTAAAGACGGGTTATAATAACGGCATGTACGGCCTGCCTCCCACCCGTCACAGAACGGTTTTGCTCTACTCCATGTTCTATCTTGCCTTGGCCGGCGTAGCTGCGCGAGGGCTGGATGTTTATTTTTCCAACGATTTGGAGTGGCGGTGGGTAGCGCTCCCTCTAATACTGAGTTTCGGGTTCTTGGCCTCCACATCTCATTGGCCTATTGGGCGGCTATGGCGGTTTCCTCACTTTTATCTGGCTATCCAAACTGCGGTCGTTTAGCGCTGTCGCTGCTGCCTCCTCAAATAGGCGTTTGGCCCATCCTGTACTTTCTTTTAAGCGCTCAGGCAATGATCCTGTTCCCTCAACGGATAGGATTCTCGTGGATCACCATTTTCGCGGCGGCGGCACTGAGTTCAATAATCTACGACGAAGGTTGGCGGGAAGGCCTCCTAAGTGCTGCGGTATACGCCTCGGGGTATTATTTCTTCGGCGCCTTCGCAACGGCCACGGCTCAGGCCGAAGCGGCCCGGCACAGGAGCTGCTTCAGGAGCTTGAATCAGCTAACCAACAACTCAGAGAGTACGCTGCCCAGGCTGAGGACCTGGCGGCAGCCCAGGAACGCAACCGTCTTGCCAGGGAGCTCCACGACTCGGCTACTCAGACCATTTTTAGCATGACCCTTACCGCCGAGTCCTCTCGAATCCTCTTGAAACGGGACCCAAAACAGGTGGAACCCCAACTGGACCGGCTGAATGAGTTGGCTCAAGGAGCCCTCGAGGAGATGCGTACTCTAATCCATGAGCTCCGCCCCACGGCCGTGGCCGAAGAAGGTCTGATTCCAGCCCTCCATCATCATGTGGACTCACTAGAGCAACGCGATGGATTGGTTGTTGAACTGAACATCCACGGCGACTCCAGCATAGGCAGGGAACAAGAAGAGGGACTGTTCCGCATCGTTCAGGAAAGTTTGAACAACGTGTCTAAGCATGCCCGAGTCGACAAAGCCCAGATTACTTTGCAGCAGACCAACGGACGCGTCGTGCTGGCAGTCGAAGACCAAGGCGTGGGTTTCGATGTCTCAACGGTCCCGCAGGGCGAAGAGCATATAGGACTACGCCTGTCCGCAATCTACGGGCGCAGGCTCAGTAAAGGTGGCAGGTCACTTTGTGGTCGTTACCCATGTCTTTTTGGACTGGAACATCCACCGAGCATTTGTCCATCGCAAAAGGACACCGTGGGTGGAACCTGCAGCCCACAGGTGGGTTTATTGGGGAAGGCACCTCTCCCGTGAGCACAATCTCCTCCCTCTGAACATCGGGATGAGCGGGGAGGGCTGCCGAAAAGAGAGCCTTGGTGTAGGGGTGCAACGGATTCTCGTATAGTTCCTCTGTGGGGCTGTACTCTACTATTTCCCCCAGATACATTACCGCTGTCTGGTGGGCCATGTATCGCACGGTCGCCAGATTGTGGGCCACGAGCAAAAAGGCGACACCGGTTTCTTTTTGCAAATCCACCAGCAGGTTCATCACCTGGGCGCGGATTGACACGTCCAAGGCCGAAACCGGTTCATCTAGAATAATCAGCTTGGGGTACGAAGCCAAAGCACTGGCTACCGCAACCCTTTGTCGCTGACCGCCACTAAATTCGTGAGGATATAGGTCTCCCTGGTACTGTTGGAGACCTACTTGGGAGAGCACTTCCGCCACTCGGTCGTCCTTCTCTTGCTTGGACACATTGCGATTTACTACCAATGCTTCGGATACGATGTCTCGAACCCGCATTCTGGGACTCAACGAAGACCAAGGGTCTTGGAATACTGCTTGCACCAAGGTTCGATATTCCTTTAGATCCTGGCCTCGGAAGGACTGGATGTCCCGGTTTTCTAAGAGAATCTTTCCGTCGGTGGGCGTCTCAAGCCTCAGAATCATTTTGGAAGTGGTGGTTTTTCCGCAGCCCGACTCACCTACCAGACCAAGAGTCTCGCCCTCATTGATGCTGAAATCAATGCCGTTGACCGCCTGTACCTGCCCCACGGTCTTCATCATGACCAGTCCCTTGGTCAAGGGGAAGTGCTTGGTAAGATTTTCTGCGCGGAGCAGTTCTTTTGCCGCCACGTTTACTCTACCGCCTGTTGTTGCGACGCAGATTCCTCCGGCTGGTTATCCCAATCCGGGGTGAGCATCCAACAGTGGGTTATATGGTCTTGGTCTATTTCAATCCTAGGTGGGTATTCTCTTCGGCATATGTCTTTGGCGTGGGAGCACCGCTCTGCGAACCGGCAACCATTGGGGAGTGCGTACAATGCCGGCGGTTGCCCATCGATAGCAAATAGCCGGTCGGTCCGGTCCATCTGAGGTACCGAAGCCATCAGAGCCTGCGTATAGGGATGGGAAGGTTGGTTGAACAATTCCCTTACGTCAGCGTCTTCGACGATACGGCCAGCGTACATCACCGCTACCCGGTCACACATCCGGGCGACGATGCCAAAATCGTGGGTTATGAAAATAATCGCCAACCCCGTCTCTGCCTGGATGTCCTTCAGCAACTGTAAATATTGAAGCTGAATAGTCACGTCCAAGGCGGTGGTAGGCTCGTCGGCAATGATTACTTTGGGTGAAGAAGATATTGCGATGGCACCGAGGACACGCTGCTTCATGCCGCCGCTCATCTGGTGGGGGAAGTCGTCTAACCGGCTTTCCGGTGCGGCGACTCTGACATTCCTGAGGGCGTCAATCGTTCGGCTAACCATGTCTTTCCGGTCAGTGCGCTGGTGAGTAGCCAACGCCTCCTTTAACTGGTTGCCGATGGTAAACACTGGGTTGAGAGAAGTTTGAGGATCCTGAAGAATCATGGAAATCTTGCGGCCCCGCATTTCCCGCATTTCATTGTCGGATTTGGGAACTATATCCTCTCCGTCCAGGATTATCTCTCCTGAAACGATGCGTGCTGCGGGCTTGGGAATCAGGCGTAACAGGGAGAGGGCGGTCATGGTTTTGCCGCAACCCGACTCCCCAACAATCCCCAGCGTTTCTCCCTCGCGCAACGAAAAACTTACTCCGTCCACCGCCTTGGTCACTCCCCAGCGATTGAAGAAGTAGGTATGAAGGTCGCGCACGTCCAGAACCGTTGCTCCAAATTTATTAGCGATTAATCACACCTGCCTCTGTTTGGGGTCAAGTCGGTCCCGCAGCCAATCCCCCATTAGGTTCATGGACATCACCACCAGCATGATGGCCACGCCGGGAAAGAGCGAAACCCACCAGTGGGTAATAATAAGCTCCCGGCCATCGGCGACCATCAACCCCCAGGCTGGCTGAGGTCTGGGTATGCCAGCCCCCAAGAAACTCAAGGTAGACTCCAAAATGATAACGAACCCCACTTGAAGGGTAGCCAGGACGACTATACTGTTAAACACGTTGGGGAAAACGTGGCGGAGCATGATTCGGGCGTTGGATGCCCCCGACACTTTGGCTCTGGACACGTAGTCTTGCACGCGCACCGTCAGGGTCTCTCCCCGGGCCTGTCTGGCGTATTGGGCCCACAAGAAAATCACAAGTACTATTACGATTGTCTTGAAACTGGCCCCCAAGGCAGCCACTAGAACCAATGCCATCAGAATGATGGGGATGGACAGAGAGATATCCACCAAGCGCATTATCAGTGCGTCTACCCATCCGCTGAAGTAGCCAGCCGTGATTCCTAAGGCTGTTCCGATGGTTCCGGCTATGACGATGGCAATGGCCGCTACTATGATGGATATTCTTGAGCCGTAGATAATCCGGCTAAGGATGTCCCTGCCAACCTTGTCCGTGCCCAGCAAGTAGGTTGTTTGGCCCCCGGCCTGGGTAACAATTTCTAACTGGTCGCCGACCACCACGGGCCGGTCAGCATTTTCCGAGCCGGATGTTATCAACCTTGCTTTGCCGATTTGAACTTGAGTCTGTGCTGCCTCAAGACGCAACTCGTTGTCCCTGTTACTGGCGGTGATTAGCTCTACTACTGTCTTTACTGCGGTTTTTTCTCCCACCCAAGCTGGGGGCAACAACCGCGCCTTCAAGTCGCCTTCCTTGGGCGGGTGCGGGGCAATCAGAGGGGCGAAGATGGCCGGCACAACCATCACAATCAGCAATATCAGCATCGGCAGGATTGGGTACCTATTAGCTTCACCCAATCCACGGCGAATCCGTGGTGGAGAGTACCACGGTTTTTTAACTACTATTTCTGAGGCCATTGATGTACCTAAACCGGATTCGGATCCTGATTCAGATATAGAAATGATGGGGCCATCTTTGGAGAAGAGAGCTTTACAATTACAGGGCTATACAACAGGGCTATGCAAAACAACGAAATTCCCAGCCCACCAAAGTCCTCCCTGGCATTACTCCAGCCCAAAGCGTCTGGCCATTAACCCTAAAACCTGCCCGACTGCTGACCCGGATGATGAATAGTATGCCGTTGATCGCTTCATAAGAGGGTGCTCAACATTTGGGGTTAACCATAGCTGAACAATCGGGATTCACTCTACAAATTTTGAGGTTGCCTGTCAAGAAGCTTCAACTTACAACCGGGCCTAAAATCATTGACTATTTGCGGGTTATTCGTTCAAAAAAAGCGCAACAGAAATTTGGAAAATCATGAAAGATTAAGTTTCCGGTCTTACAACTCTGGTAGGGAAAGGCGTAAAAGAAAGGCCTAAAACTTGAACAAAGGTCCAAGTCGGTATATTTGCAGTATTGACAGTTACTCTGTGGTTTTGCTAGATTGCTAAAGTCTGTCTACTAGCCTTGGGCTAATTCCGCTAAAAGAGCAACAACGGGGCAGACGTGGACCATCGCTCGAGTTGAAACGGTTAGATGCGGATAGACCGTTGAAAATGCTAGTCCAGTGTGACTGGCTAATTTTGACGGCGATTTACCTAAGATGGCCTAGACTGTTTCATAACCGGCTGTTGGAGCTATGGTCGCTAAATTAGTTGGAGGGCAAATCGGAATGTTTCAACGGTACTTGACACTCAAATTCCTGATCCCGTCCATCGTTATGCTACTCGCAATAATTGCGGTGGCTTGCGGTAGCGATCCGACATCCACATCCGCTCCAGTGGCCACCCAAGCTCCAGCGCCAGAGGCCACAACGGCACCAGTGGCCACTACGGCTCCTGAGGCCACTACATCGGCGCCCGCTTTTAGGCCCACGGCCACCTCTGCTGCTTCGGCGCCTGTACCTACAGCCACGGTGGCGCCAGCGGCACCCAGAGGCCAGCCTAAGGTGGAAACATTGGTCATGGCGATGGATCCGGCGGCGGGAGAAACCAACCTGTTCTGGAACGGGTCGGTGGACCACCACCAGCAGTTCGACCTGACCAACGAGGTTTTGGTCGACATTGATCCCAAAACCAATCTTTGGGTCCCAGAGTTGGCCAAAAGCTGGGATCTGAGCCCCGACGGCACCGAATGGACGTTCGTACTAGAGGAAGGCGTTCAGTGGCACGGCGGCTGGGGAGAGTTCACCTCTGCCGATGTGCTGCACAGCTGGACCATGAACGCCCGAGACGATTCTCTCCTGGGCTACGTTACCGACTGGAGAGAAATCGATTTAGAAAATTCTCAGATAGTAAGCGACTATGAGATAGTCCTGAAACTCAACAACCCCAACCCCGATTATCTCTTCTACATCGCACCCAGCGGCGCTGGCCTCATTATGAGCAAGGCCCAGTGGGACGACGGTGGAGACGCAGCTTACGAGGCCGACGTTATCGGCACCGGACCCTACCGCTACACTGGTAGAACTTTCGGCGTCAACGTGACCTACGAGCGGTTGGACGACCACTGGCGCCGGAACGACCCGGCACCGGATTTCGCCAAGGTAGATTTGCGGTGGATTAAAGAGCCAGCCACGCGGAACGCCGGGTTACTGGCAGAAGAAATCCACATGACCGAACTAACACGGGATCTGTCCGATGCCGCAGTCGCTGACCACGGCATGAAGATAATCAAGAGCAACTTCCCGGGCAACCAAGTAGCCGCATCATTCAATGGTCTGTGGCCGGGAGCCCCTGGCGATTTCACCATCCCATGGGCCTTCCCCGATTACCCATTGAACGACATCAAGGTGAGAGAAGCCGTCAACCGGGCAATCGACCGGCAAACGCTTATCGATACCCTTTACGCAGGCCGGGTAACCCTGAGTCCCCAGGTAGGCTTCTACGATAACCTGCCGGGATGGAACCCGGAATGGATGCAAAATTACGAGAGGGACTATGGCTTCGACCCGGATAAGGCCCGAACGCTTCTAGCCGAAGCGGGCTACGGTCCCGACAACCCGGTAGAAATCAAGGGTATCTTGATGAACATGTTCGGTTTCCCCGAATCTGTCGACACCATGCAAGCGGTGGAGGTCATGTTACGGGACGTGGGCATCGATATGACCTTGGAAGAGTGGGAATGGTCCAACTTCTTCGCAGCGTGGAGAGATCATGATCCCGAGTCGTTGGGTATGTGGTTGATTCCGCCTTCCTTCAAGACCGTGTTCGCTCAACTGAGCCTTTTCTATCGGTCCACCAATCCCCTGGCCATGTACAACGATGAGACGACCGATGAGATATTCTCCAGGTTGCAACAAGCGGTGGATCTGGATGAGCGTGATAGCATCCAGCGCGAGATGGGGGACTACCTGTACGCCCAGTACAGCCAAGCTCCTCTGGTCTACCTGTTCATTGAGTGGACAGTTAACCCCAACATCATCGATCAATGGCCGTTCCCAGGCTCCGATGGGGCCAACTACGGTCACTTCGATTTGATTACGGCTTGCACGACTCCGGACCCCTGCTTGAACTAGCAACACCGGGCATCTGAGCCCTTGCTATAAGCAAACAAATTGAGGGTGGGCCCATGGGGTCCACCCTCTTTTTTTGCTGTTGTGCCCACTTAGCCTCTATGCTCTGAGGATATCGGATGCCGGAATCATTGAAATGGTTTCGACATCTTCATCAAGTTCAGGCGGACCAAACACCATGTCCGAATAAGAGGCTCATTCCCTATATGAAAAGTGCGCCCCCATCGAGTACCCCGACCTAGAATGCCCTGACCTATATTTGCCAATGCAACGTGGACGTAACGCAGACGGTTGGAGGGGCAAGTAATTTCCGGGCCCTGGAGGTTGAGGTTAGTGGTGACCGACTAAGGTGGATGCGAGGCGCTCAAGAAATTGAATAGTCTAAGGGTTCGGGCAATTCTTTAGAGAAGACCGCCACTACAGAAAGGTAGCAAACATAAACTGCAGCGACCAATCTTCCCCAAAACCCTGGTGGCTGAGGGCTTGGGCCTCCTAATCAGAACGTGTTGAAGAGTAAACCAATCGTCTACCGACTTGATTTGGGAAGGGCGGCTGGCCATGGGTTCTACAGTGGGTCTGCTGTGGGTTCTACTTATACCTGATGCGGGGATCCAGGTAGGCGTAGAGAATGTCTACAATCAAGTTAACTACGATGAATATGGCACTGAACACCAGCACTATACCTTGCACCAAGGGAAAGTCCCTGGCGAAAACAGCTTCAAAGGCCAGAAACCCAAGTCCGGGCCACTGGAAAACCGTCTCAATGGACACAGAGCCCAGCAGCAAATTCCCAAGAATCAAGCCGAAAAACGTCAAGGGGGCAATTGCGGCGTTTCGAAACACGTGTTTCCAGATTACCTTCCACTCGCCCAATCCCTTGATGCGGGCCAGCTTGACGTACTCACTGTCCAACACATCCAGCATGGCAGAGCGCACCAAGCGCATCAACGCGGCTACCCAGAACAATCCCAATGCGCCAGCTGGCAGAATAAATGACGTGAAACCGCCCCTACCCGACGTTTGAACCAGACCCAATTTTACTGCGAATATCCACATTAGCAGCAAGCCTAACCAAAAAGGCGGCGCAGACTGACCAATCAATGCCAGTATTTTCCCAAAGTAATCTAGTGGGGTGTCCTTTTTGACCGCCGACAGTACGCCGATGGGCAGAGCGATTAACGTAGCTACTACGATGGCAAGCCCGGCCAGCAAAAAGGTGTTTGGAGCCCGGTCCTTGATTAGGTCAGCTGCCGCCAGCCGATACTTAAAGGAATCGCCAAAGTCCCCCTGCATGGCATTCCAAATGAATCTTCCATATTGCTCCGGCAGCGACTTGTCCAGCCCCCAGTATTCTTCAATCAATGCACGTTGCACCGGGTCAGATCCGGCTTCAAAGGATAACAGAGTGTCGAGAGGGTTGCCGGAAATCCGGGCCAAGCCAAACACAATTATGCTGACAGCAAAAAAGGCCAAAATTGCTTGACCGAATCGCAACATTATAAATCTTTGCATTTCCGCCTCAACAAGACTACGACAGCGGTCCAGAGACCAATATCCATAGCTTGGACAATAAGTCTTGGTGTGTTCAACACAACAGTGCGAGACTGAACTATGCCAGAGGGGTAATTAGCGGACCGCCCACAAC
>MUCR01000044.1 GCA_002816455.1 SAR202 cluster bacterium Io17-Chloro-G4
AAACCGCCGAATTGAGAAACTAGCCATCAACGCCGCAAAGGAGACACTTAGATCTGAGAACAATCACTCGCCATAATATCGTTCGTCCTGAGCTTGTCGAAGGGCCTCCATGTTTGGGGATGCTTAGGCTGAAATTGCTGCCGACGCGAGTTTCACTGCCCGTTCGATCTGGCTCTACACAAAGACCTAACTGAACCGGTGAAATGGAGATGGTTCGACAAGCTCGCCACAAACGGTGTTTTCCCTGAGAAATAACGAAAATGTCGATGCTCACCACGAACGGGTATGTCGTGGAAATGTCAACGGAGTTGGCTAATAGCTAATATGTGGGTTGAATTCAAAAAAGCGCCTAATTTGATGATGGCCGAGATGTGGAAGGAAGCCTTGGAAGGTGAAGGGCTTCCCACTCGCATCTTGCCCGAAGGGGACATTCAAGATTGGGGAGAACGGGTCCCTTTTAATATCTACGTGCCCCAGGGCCGGGAACATGTGGCAGAAGAGATCTTGAGGAAGCTCTAGATGATCCCTGAAGCCGCTATTTGGGCCATCTTCCTCCTGCCTCTAGGAACTTTCGCCTTAATCGGTCTGATAATCCGGCCGTTGCTCAACCGCTTCTCCCTTCTTAGCGGCCTGACACTGATAGCCTCCCTGGGCGTGGCGCTAGGTTTTTCGGTTTGGACATTGCGTTCCGTTATTTTGGGCCATGACTTGGACCTGGAGACCTATCAGTGGCTGGAAATCGGCAGCGCAAAAATCCAGTTGGGCTTACTGATAGACCAACTGACCGCCATCATGTTGGTAGTGGTCACCGGTGTCAGCCTGCTGGTGCAGATTTACTCCTTGGGTTACATGAAAGGAGACCCGGGGTTCTCCCGTTACTTCGCCTACATGGCCTTGTTCACCGCCGCCATGCTTGGTGTGGTGATGTCCACGAACATCATCCAGTTATACGCCTTCTGGGAGTTGGTGGGTGTTTCCTCTTACCTGCTAATCGGCTTCTGGCACGAGCGCCCCGCCGCCGCCGCGGCCGCCAAGAAAGCCTTTATCATCACCCGCATCGGCGATGTGGGCTTTCTTATAGCCATCCTCTATCTATTCGTGCGGGCCGACGATTTCGCCGCCGCCGGGCTAAACGCCTTCCATATACCCGACATCTGGCAAGCGGCACAACCGGTGGCGATAGGTGGAGTCGGCATTTTGGGCGGCGCTGCCTTGACCTGGTTCACATTGGGGATTTTCTCCGGCGCGGCGGGCAAGTCCGGCCAGTTCCCCCTCCATCCCTGGCTGCCCGACGCCATGGAGGGCCCTACCCCGGTCAGCGCACTGATTCACGCAGCTACCATGGTGGCCGCCGGCGTGTTCTTGGTTGCCCGTTTTTACCCGGTCATCCAACAGTCCGGGGACACCATGTCGATCATCGCTCTAATCGGCGCATTTACCGCCGTGATGGCCGCAACGATGGGTCTGGTGATGAACGACATAAAGCGGGTAATGGCTTACTCTACCGTGAGCCAGTTGGGTTACATGATGGCTGCCTTAGGAGTGGGCGCTTACAGCGCAGCGATGTTCCATTTATTCACTCATGCGTCATTCAAGGCGCTGTTGTTCTTGGGAGCGGGCAGCGTCAACCACGCCACCGGTACCTTCGATATGCGCTACATGGGCGGCTTGGTCCGCCACATGAAAGTAACCTACGTGCTGATGGTAATCGGCGGCTTGAGCTTGATGGGAATCATTCCGTTGGCCGGGTTCTGGAGCAAGGACGAGATTCTTGCCGGTTCCTGGTACAGCAGTGGGCTGGTGGACGGTTGGGTGAACCGAGCCACTTTCATCATGCTGCTGATTGGCATTGTGCTGACTGCTTTCTACACGTTCCGAATGCTCCACATGACTTTCCACGGCGAGTTCCGAGGCGGCATTGATCAAGAGCTAGCAGATCAGGCGGAAGACGAACGGGAGGAACTGGAGGAACAGGGTGAACAAGGGTCCGGAATGGCTCCGGCCGACGCTGCTCCAGTCTCAGCACATGGAGGCGTTCACCTCGCCGAATCTCCGGTGATCATGTTGTTTCCCATGATGGTACTGGGAGTGGCCGCCATCATCTCGGGCTACTTGGCCAACCCGCAATGGGACGAGGAGATTGGTATTCCGCGCCACTGGATCAGCGAATTTTTGCTGCACGGTCTGGAGAACACGGTCCCGGTGCTAGCTGGCAACGTTGAAATACACGGCTTCAGCAGGTCGCTAGCTACTTTTTCCACCGTTGGGGCCGCGATTGGAATAATCCTGGCTGCCGGCCTCTACTTGGGCCGACGGCAAACCTGGGAAAGAGACCCCCTTGAGCTTGGGGGGAAAGTGCATTCGTTACTGGCCAATAAGTATTACGTTGACGCACTCTATGAGGGCGTGGTGGTGCGGAGCGCATTTTATCGGCTCATGGTAGGAGCGGTGGATTGGCTGGACCGCAACATCGTGGACGGCGTGGTAGACACTTTGGGCTGGTTTTTCCGGAACATCGGGTCGATGATCGGCCGCGTACAAACGGGCCAAGTACAGTCCTACGGCGGTGTGGTTGTTTTCGGAATCTTGTTGATAATCCTGGGATTCTTGTTGTCGTAAATAGCGTTCAGCACACGGACAAATCCTCCCAACGCCCTTTTATTAAAGGGGGGCAAGCTGATAGCTGAACACTAAAAAAGTCGAGTTGTATTGGAAGTTTCAGGTTTTTCAGGGTTGATGACTGCCACGGTCTTTGTGCCGGCTGCTGGCGCTGTGACCATTTTGTTATTGGTCAGGGGTGACCGTAACATTCGCCTCTTCGCCGTAGCTGTGGCTTTGGCCGACTTGGTGCTTTCTCTGGTGGTCTTCGGTCTTTTCGACCAAAGCGAAGGGGCAGACCGCTTTCAGATGGTCGACAAGTTTTCTTGGATACCCGCCGAAAGCCTGAAGGCCAACTTCTTCCTGGGTGTTGATGGGCTTAGCGCGCCCTTGGTTGCCCTGACCGGTCTCCTGGGATTCTGTGCCATTCTGGCGTCAATGCACATCAAACTCAGGGTTAAGGAATACTTCGTTTGGCTGTTAGTCCTCCAGACTGCCGTCATGGGAGTGTTCTCCACCCTGGACCTGCTACTGTTCTTCATGTTCTGGGAACTGGAGTTGGTCCCCATGTATATGCTAATCAGCATCTGGGGCAGCGGCCGCAAAGAATACTCGGCCATGAAGTTCCTAATTTTCACTATTCTGGGCAGCGCCTTCATGTTGGTGGCCATCGTGGCGGTCTTCTTGACCCCGGAACTTGGCACTTTCGACATGACCCAGCTTTCCACCAAGGGCACTATTCTGGTCTCGGCTGGGGTGTTGATTCCCTTATCAGGCTTGTTCTGGCTTTTCTTCGCGGCCTTCGCCATCAAGCTGCCCACTTGGCCCGTGCACACTTGGCTTCCTGATGCCCATACCGACGCGCCCACTGCTGCGAGTGTGATGCTGGCCGGAGTGCTCTTGAAAATGGGCGGCTACGGCTTGCTGCGCATCAATGTGGGCATGTTCCCGAGCCAAACGGACCGTTTCGCATGGGCATTGGTCGCATTGGGCGTAATAAGCGTGCTCTACGGTGCGGTGGTCACCATGCGCCAGACCGACCTAAAGCGGTTAATCGCCTTCTCCAGCGTCAGCCACATGGGCCTTGTTCTGATCGGGATAGGCTCGGTGGGGATTTCCGAAGGCGAGTTAACGGTGACCGGGTTGAACGGCGCAGCCATGCAGTTGTTTACCCACGGCACCATCACCGGCCTCTTATTCTTGGGCGTGGGTCTGGTCTACGACAAAGCACATACTCGTTACATCCCCGACTTGGGCGGATTAGCGGGAAGAATGCCCATTGTAGCCGGAGCAATACTTCTTGCTGGACTGGCGTCACTGGGCTTGCCCGGGCTTAGCGGCTTTGTATCCGAGTTGTTGGTGTTCCTGGGCGCATTCCGAGCCTACGATTGGCCCACGGCTTTGGCCGTTATTGGAATCGTTCTCGCCGCTGGCTACATCTTGTGGATGATGGAGCGGGCGTTCTTCGGGCCCCGCCGGGAGCGCTTCGACCACGTGACCGACGCCAGCTTGGTAGAGGCGATTCCTTTGGCCGTTATGGTGGTTACCATCGTGGGCATAGGGTTGTATCCATCCCTGTTGACCGACGTGTTTGAAATCGGATTGGCGCCGATGCTGGACGTCTTGCCGGGAGGTAGATAGGCGTATATGTCCGCCCACGACCTATACGTAATCTCCCCCTATTTGGGCGTCGCCGGGGCTGCGCTCCTGGTCATCCTGCTGGATTTGGTTGTGCCAAAAAAAGGTTTGCTGCCAATAATCGCGTTCTTGGGATTGGCAGCGCCATTGGCCTTAAGCCTGATTCAAGCTTTCGACCTGGATGATTCTCTCAACTTAGTCCAAGGCTCGGGACTGCTATCCAATGGAGAATCCAGCATCTTGTTGGGAAGCCTCTCGGTAGACCGGTTCGCCATGTTCTTCAACTTCTTGGTATTGGCGGCCGCCGGTCTGGTAATTATGGCCTCCACGGACTACGTGCGGCAGATGGACAGGTATCAAGGCGAGTATTACGGCCTGATACTATTTTCAGCCACTGGAATGATGCTCTTGGCCGCCGCCACCGAGTTGATCACTATCTACATTGCTATAGAGCTGACCACCATGCCCCTGGTAGCGTTGGCCGCCTTCATGAACAGCGCCAAGTCCAGCGAAGCCGGAATGAAATTCTTTATTGTCGGAGCGATCAGCTCGGCCCTGATGCTCTATGGTATGGCCCTGATTTATGGGTTCACCGGCACTACGCTGCTATCGGAAATCTCCGCCAGCGTGGGGAATGCATCAGGAGATATTCCCTTCGGAAACTATGCCTTGCTGGTGGGCTTGGTGCTGTTGCTGGTGGGATTCGGGTTTAAGATTTCTTCAGTCCCGTTTCAAATGTGGGTCCCGGACGTTTATGAGGGCGGACCCACGCCCGTGATTGCTTTCTTGTCCGTCGCCAGCAAGGCGGCTGCGTTCGCCATATTGCTGCGGGTATTCTTTTCCGGGTTTTTCGACGTGAGCTTGGATTGGGCCGGTTTGATGGCGGCCTTAGCGGCGGCCTCCATGATCATCGGCAACCTGGTGGCAATCGGCCAGAGCAACATTCGGCGCTTGTTCGGTTACAGTTCCATAGCTCACGCCGGGTACATTCTGGTGGGCGTGGCTGCGGGAGTTAAGGCCACGGGGGCTGGTTCTAGCTTGCCCGAGTTCCTCTCCGTGGGCCCGGACAGCGTTCTTTTCTACCTGGGCGCATACACTGCCGCCAACTTGACCGCCTTTTTTGCCATTATCGCCATCGGAAACCGCATCGGTAGCGACCGCATCGAAGACTACGCCGGAGTTGCCCGCCGGTCTCCGGTCTTAGCGGCGGTACTAGCTCTGGCGCTGGCAGCCCTCATCGGCGTGCCCCCAACCAGCATATTTATTGGCAAACTGTACATATTCACGGCGGCGATAAACGCCGACCTAGCCTGGCTGGCAATTGTAGGGGTAATCAGCAGCGTGGTGTCCGCTTATTACTACGTGCGCATTATTAGAGTAATGTTCCTTCAATCGTCAGAAACCGGGGAGCGGATATCCGCGCCCCCTGCATCTTGGGCGGCATTGGGCATCGCCGGGGCATCGATGCTCTTCATAGGCATCGCGCCAGGATTCGTGCTGGACTTGTCCAAGATAGCGGTCGGGCCCCTAACGCCATGATGAGGAGCGGTTGGCATTCAGCTTCTTGCACTCACGATTTGAGAGCCGCCGATTACACTTATTTCGGGAACTTGGAGCTGAATTAGGTATAATTGACACTAAATTGAGGCCGGTGCTAGACTGGCCCGGCTCATCAAACTGAAGCTGATAGCTGACGGCTGAAACCTGATCTCTCAAACAAACATGAAAAGCGTAGGCATCATATACAACGCCCGCATGGCGGAAGCTCTGGATTTGGGCACGTCCATCCTGCACCAGTTGCCGTTGCCCGAAGATAGCTGGATTTCGCCTGCCGAAAACCTGGACAATTTTCAGGACCGTGCCGAAAACACTAAGCTAGTAATTACTGTGGGCGGCGATGGGACAATTTTGAGGGCCGCCCAACTGACCGCTCCCAATAAAATCCCAATAGTGGGCATCAACATGGGCCGGCTGGGGTTCATGACCGAACTCCAAGTCCACGAGGCCATGGAAAAACTGCCCTTTTACATCAACAATGAAACCCGCGTGGAAGAGCGCTTCATGATCCAAGCGACGCTGGTCAAAGGGAACGGCGACGCCCAGGACCGCGGCACCTATCACGCTTTGAACGACGTGGTGCTGGCCCGAGGCGCGGTGTCTCGGGTGGTCACCATTACCGGGTACATAGACGGCGCCCAGTTGACTACCTTCCGTGCCGACGCCGTGATTCTCTCGACTGCCACCGGCAGCACCGGCTATAACTTGGCTGTGGGTGGGCCGATCCTGGACATAGCTTCGGATTCTCTGGTGCTAAAGCCGGTAGCGGCCCACATGGGATTGACCGCAGCCCTGGTTCTATCTCCGGAGGTGAAGGTGGAATTAAGCCTTGAAGGATATCAGGATGCGACCTTGAGCATTGACGGCTACGTGGACTATCCGATGGATCCGGGTGACCGGGTAGTCGTGAAGCAAAGCCCTTACCGGGCCAGATTTTTGCGGGCCAATCCTCCCAGCCACTACTACGCCACCTTGACCAGAAGGCTGGGCGTAAGCATCCGGGGACAGTGAGGTAATTAGATAAATTGGTAGATTCTAGTTCAGCATCGGGAATGCAATCCAATGGAGAACCGACCGTTACCAGCGAGATAAAGTTCCAGGGCAAGATACTCAACCTGCGGGTTGATACGGTTCGCATGCCCAACGGCCTAATTGCCACTCGGGAGATTGCAGAGCATTCCGAGTCCATTTGCGCAGTACCCATTGACGAACAAGGCAACGTATTAATGGTCAGGCAATATCGGAAGCCCGCTGAAACCGAGCTTCTGGAGATTGTGGCTGGAGGTATTGAAGCCGGTGAAGACCCCAAAGAAGCCGCTATCCGGGAACTCAGGGAAGAGATTGGGCACACTGCCGGGAAATTGGAGTTTTTGTCCAGCTTTTGGTTGGCACCAGGCTGGTGCACCGAGTACATGTACGCCTACCTAGCCACAGACTTGAGCCAGTCCAAGTTGTCTGCGGATGACGACGAGAGCATTTCCGTAGTGACCGTGCCCTTGAGTACCATACCCAGCCTAATTCAGAGCGGAGAGATACGGGACGTGAAAAGCATTGCCGCTCTGCTGCTGGCGATGCGAAAGTAATAAATTAGCAGGTCTGAGATGGGATCGCTGACACAGCCACCCGTTCGTCCTGAGCTTGTCGAAGGGCCACCAACAATGGGGACGCTTAGGTGGATTTTGCCACCTCACGCATAGAATGGGGCATCCAGCCGAATATGGCTTGCGAACTTACCTAAGGGGGACCATAGACTTGGAGATGGTTCGACAAACTCACCACGAGCGGGACGAGGTTGGGTTCACCGTGAACGGAACTTGGTTGAAATGCAGCATACTGTGATGCTCCCAAATCCGAAATAATGAGATGGGAGCCCTTGTTTTGATATATACTGGACTCAATATTGATGAGCATGGCCCAGCACCGTCGGGATCATTCCTTTAAAAAACCAAAGAGTTGTCCGTAAACTTGGTCGCCAAGGCGCTGGGCGGGAATAAGATATCGATAGGCGGTATACAAACGGCGAAATCGGAGGAATAACTCCCCATGCTGGAGCATGACGTTCTAGTGATTGGGGCCGGATTGGCTGGCATGCGAGCTGCAATCGCCGCCAATGCCAACGGCGCCAACACCGCAATAATCAGCAAGGTCCACCCTGTAAGAAGCCACTCCAGCGCTGCCCAAGGCGGCATCAACGCAGCCCTGACCGACCGAGGAGATGACTGGGAAGACCACGCCTACGACACCGTAAAAGGCAGCGATTTCCTTGGGGACCAAGACGCAATCGAAATAATGTGCCGGTCAGCGGGCAGCTCCTTGATCGACATGGAGCACATGGGTGTCACTTTCAACCGGGACGACGAAGGGAAGCTGGGCACCAGGGCCTTCGGCGGCCAGAGGAGAGCGCGGACCTTCTTCGTCGGCGACTTCACCGGCCAAGCCATGCTCCACGTCATGTTCGAGCAGCTAGTTAAGTCCGGTGTCCGCAGCTATGAAGAGTGGTTTGTCACTGGGCTAATTAAAGAGGACGGGCAGGTCTGCGGAGTAACCGCTCTGGAAATCCGCACCGGCCAGATTTACGCCATCCGGGCCAAGACCGTAATCTTCGCCACCGGGGGTCTGGGCCGAACGTTTGAGCCCAGCACCAATGCCTTGATTGTCACCGGCGATGGCATGGCGCTAGCCTATAATGCCGGGGCACGCCTGATGGACATGGAAATGGTCCAGTATCACCCAACGACTTTGCAGGGTAGCGGCGTGCTCATTTCCGAGGCTGCCCGGGGTGAGGGCGCATATCTTCTGGACAAAAACGGCGATAGGTTCATGGAAAAGTACGCTCCCAATATGATGGAGCTGGCCTCCAGGGACGTGGTATCTCGGGCCGAGCAAACGGAAATTAACGCTGGAAACGGCCTGAACGGTTGCGTTTTTCTGGACTGCCGACACTTGGGCGAAAGCTTGATCATGGAAAAGCTGAGCCAGATTAGGGAAATCGGCATCGACCTGATTGGCGTTGACATGATTAAAGACCCGGTGCCCATCCAGCCTGGCATGCACTACATCATGGGCGGAATAAAGACCGACGTGGACGGCCAGACCAACGTGCCAGGTGTCTACGCCGCTGGCGAGTGCGCTTGCGTTAGCGTCCACGGCGGAAACCGTCTGGGAGCCAACTCGCTGCTGGACACTATTGTGTTCGGGGAACGAGCCGGCAACCACGCCGCCGCCGCTGCCCGGGAGACCGAGTACGTCGAATTCGATGTTGACGAAGTTGTGAAGAAGGAGCAAGAACGCATCCAGGGAGTCATTGACCGCCCTCAAAACGGTGACCGGGTGGGCAAAATCCGCCTGGAAATGGGTCAGTCCTTGAATAACAACCTGGCTGTGTACCGAAATCAGGACGGCATGGAAGAAACCCTGCGGGATTTGGCGGGCTTGGAAGAGCGGTATGCCAACGTGCCGGTGGACAATAAGGGACGCATTTTCAATACCGACCTGGTGTTCGCCCTAGAGTTGGGCTTCATGATGGACTGCGCCGGGGCGATTACGGTAAGCGCCTTGGACCGTAAGGACAGCCGGGGCGCTCAATCGCGCACGGACTTTCCGGACAGAGACGATGATAACTGGATGAAACACGTGGTGGTAACCAAGGGAGAAGTAGGTCCGGAAATCTCGTACCTTCCGGTATCCATCACCAAGTGGACGCCCGAAGAGAGGAAATACTAACCCATCCTAGGATTCATTTCCTAACGCAAGCTAGAAGAAAGGAAACACTAACCTATGGAAGTAACGGTTCGTATTCGCCGCTATGACCCCGAAGTGGAAAATCCGGAATCATATTGGCAAGATTTCCCACTAACCATGGATGACAGCGCCACGGTCTTGGATGCCCTGATTAAAATCCGGGAACAGCAAGACGGGACGCTGAGCCTGCGCTGCTCCTGCCGCAGTTCTATCTGCGGCTCCTGCGCCATGCGGATTAACGGTCAAGCTGGCCTTGCTTGTAAGACTCAAGTGGCCAGCGCAATTGACGACGCAAGCACTATAGTCATAGAGCCTGCGGGCGTGATGCCGGTTATCAAAGACTTGGTTGTGGACTTTGCTTTGTTCTGGGACAAAATCAGGGAGGTGGAGCCCTACCTCCAGCCTCAAGGCGAGGAACCCGAAGGGGAGTATATTGCGTCAAACGAGTCGATGCTTCACCTTTCATCGGTTACGTCCTGCATCATGTGTGGTGCCTGCGTATCCGATTGCACGGTGATGGAAGTGGACCCAACCTTCTTGGGCCCGGCCGCTCTCGCCAAGGCCTACCGCTTTACCGCCGACCCCAGGGACGGCGACGCCAAAGGCATTTCCCAAGAGCGCTTGGAGAAACTGGCGGCGCCCACTGGCATGTGGGACTGTACCCGTTGCGGCGAGTGCGTAACAGCCTGCCCCAAGGGCGTCGCTCCCATGGACCGAATCATGGCACTACGTGACCAAGCGATGGAAGCCGGGCTGAACAACAGCAACGGTGCGCGCCACGCCGAGGCCTTTGTTGAGATAGTTGGCCATAGCGGTTGGTTGAATGAAGCGCTATTACCGGTCAAGACGGTGGGAATCACTAACATACCGGGATTGATGAGCTTCTTGCCGGTTGGCTGGAGAGCCCTCATTCACGGCAAGATGCCTCCGTTGGTTCATCACAACATCGAAAAGGTAAAGAACGTCAGAAAGCTGGTTAAGAAACTGGAAGACCCGCCCCCGGAATAATCGAGTGGCATAAATTTCTGGAATAATCGGGATCATGCCGTCGCGGTAGGTCCCTACCTAACTGGAGGATACGGTTGAAGTACGCTTTCTTTCCCGGATGTGTCGCCCGCGGTGGCTGCCCTGAGCTATATCAGGCGGCCACATTGATCTGCCAGCGCTTGGGAATCGAGTTGCAAGAAATGCCGGGTGCTTCTTGCACCGGCGCCGGAGTGCTGCAAGAAAAGAATGAATTTTTGGGCGACACCCTGAACGCCCGCACCTTTGCCATGGCCGAAAACCTGGGTATGCAGATTATGACCATTTGCAGTACCTGCCAGGGTGTTATGAGCCAGGCCAACTTCCGGATGAGGAAGGACCCCGAATATCTGGCCAGGGTAAATAAAGAGTTGGCTGAAGAGGGTCTGGAGTACAGGGGCACCGCCGACCCCAAGCACCTGTTGTGGGTAATGATTGAAGACGTGGGCTTGGAAAAGTTGACTGAATTAATTACCAGACCCTTGGCTGGAATCAGGATGGCGCCATTTTACGGTTGCTACTTGGTGCGGCCAACCGATGCTCTGGACATGGAAGACCATCCAGAACGGCTGACCGCGCTGGAGCAGGTCATCGAGACACTGGGAGCTACTGTGGTGGATTTCAGCGGCAAGACCCGCTGCTGCGGATTCCCCATCCTAACAATCAACGAAACCAACTCGGTGGCCATGGTCGCCAAGCATACCTCAGACGTTAAAGACTTGGGCGCCGATGCCATGGTTACGCCATGCCCCCTGTGCCACCTGAACTTGGACGGCTACCAACCTAAGGCCCAGGCCCAGGCACAGCGTAAGATTGACATGCCCATTTTGCACCTTCCTCAAGCGATCGGCTTGGCCATGGGCATAAGCCGCAAGGAACTGGGATTGCAGAAGCACATAATGAGCACCAAGGCGCTCACGATGAAGGTAGGGGCGGGTTAATTCCCTTTTTTATTTAGAATCCAAAATATAAAAGTTCTTTCGGAAGGGCCTTAGGGAAACCTTTTCTTCCAAGAAAAGGTTTCCCTAACGCGTGATATACAACCTAGTTCTTCAGTCCCGGAATTACCTCTTCGAATGCCTGTATTGTCTTGTCTAGGTCCTCGTCGGTGTGGACGATGGACGGGTAGTACTTCTGGCCGCCCTTTAGGATACCCCGTTCCAGTAAACCCGTATTAAACCTGGCCATCATTCCTGAATCGGCCAACAGCGTGTCACGGTAGTTGAGCACCCGGCGGTCGATAAAGAAAATGTCGAAGATGGCGTCCTCGCCGCACATTTGGACCGGTACGTCGTGCTGATTGCAGATGTCCACCAATGCCTGACGCAGGCGCCCGCCTACTTCCCTTAGGCGGTCATAGGCACCCTCTTTTCGCAACTCGGCCAGTGAAGCCAGTCCGGCGGCGCAGGCGACGGGGTTTCCGTTCAGCGTGCCCACCTGGCTGACGAAGCTATCTGTGTCTACGGCCGATTGATCGTAAACAGACATGAACTCCTCTGCACCCAATAGCGCCGCTAAAGGATAGCCGCCGCCCATGATTTTACCCACACTGCACATGTCGGGCACCACGTCGTAAAATTCTTGTGCGCCACCGTAAGCCAGGCGGAAGCTGGTCACCACTTCGTCGAAGATAAGCGCGATGCCGTAAAGGGACGTCACTTCCTGCAATCCCTTCAAGAAGCCTGGTTGGGGCGCCAGTACACGTTGTAGCGGCTCCACGATTACGCCGGCCAACTCGTCGTGATGGGCCTCGATAATGGCGGTGGTGGTTTCTAAGTCGTTGAAAGGAGCGATAAGCATCAGATCCTGAATGGCTTGGGGAATGCCTGCATTGTTTGCCTCGGAACGGGGGAACTCCTCTCTGGCTGAGGGGGTCACACTCATTTGGGCATAGTCGCTGGTGCCGTGGTAGCCGCCCTCAAACTTGAGGATTTTTTCTCTGCCCCGGTATGCCCTGGCGGCCCGCATTGCCTGGAAGCAGGCGTCGGTGCCGCTGGTGGTGAAGCGGACCTGTTCGGCGCAAGGAACCGCTTTGACCAATTCCTCAGCCAGCAACACGGCCTTTTCGTTGGTGGCGAAGAAGGTACTGCCTTGCTCCACCGCCTTTATGACGGCTTCGGTCACCGCAGGGTGGGCATGACCTAGCAGCATGGGCCCCGAGCCCATGATCCAGTCCACATACTCGTTGCCGCTTACGTCCCAAACGTGTGAGCCCCGGCCCTCACGAACCAAGAAGCTTAAGTCGTCGCTGAACGCAAGATTTCCCAGGTTGCCGCCCGGCAGGTATTGGGCCGCCTTGTCCAGCAATCGCCGTTCTTGAGGTGTGCGCTGCGCCATGTGCTCTCCCTATAGTTATCTCGCGGCAAACTTGCCGGTGGACTTAACCGGTTCTGCCACAATATCGGTATTGTAACCCTTTTGGCACTGGGCACAACGTCCTGAGACGCCACCAATTTGAAGGATGATTGCCTGAAGTCACCAGGAGGAAGCTGAGGCCTGCGCTGAGGCGGGAAGGCGATCACAGGTTGGCCCGGATATCCTTCGCCATCTGCCGGAACTCATCTTCGGACACTTGGGTTTCGGGAAACGGGAAACCCCAAACGGGCCACTTGGGGTCTGGGTCGGTTTCCCGCCTGGGAATAAGATGCCAGTGGAGGTGGGGAAGGACGTTGCCCAAAAGGCAGTAGTTCATTTTCAGCGGCTTGAATGTCTTGTCCAACGCTTGGGCCAATCGGTTGGCGTCTTCCATGAATTGCTCACGGATGTTTGGCTCCAGTTGGAACAACTCGGTGGCGTGCTGGTTCAGGACCAAAAGGGTGTAACCCCGGTAGAATTGCTCTCTGGAGGCTAGGATGGCAGTGGACACCGCCAGGTCGGCGATCCAACGGTAGTCCTTGCTCCCTCGCTGGAAAACCGGCAAATCACACATGACGCAGGTCTTTGAGGATGCGGGAAGCGTAGTCATGGTGTTGCCTTCTTTGGATGGTTGGTCTGGGCTGAATCAGCCAGTCAACGTATTAAATGGCTAGCGTCTAGTCGGCCGACTAGACGCTAAATCTAGGGAACGAGAATCCGAAGAAGGCTCCTGAGAGTTATCCCTCGGCCTTGGC
>MUCR01000045.1 GCA_002816455.1 SAR202 cluster bacterium Io17-Chloro-G4
GCGTCGTAAGGAGGAGTTGCACCGAATGGCGGAGGCCAACCGGGCGTTTGTCCACTACCGGGGATAAGCTGCCCCTGGGAGGTTCCAGGGCGCAAAAAACCATGACACAAACCAAGAAGAGATCCAACCTATCATCCGATAATATCCCATTACAACAGATTCGTAACATTGGATTCATTGCTCACATTGACGCTGGCAAGACCACTGTAACCGAACAAGTTCTCTTCGTCACTGGACGCATTCACCGTGTGGGTGGCGTTGACGAAGGCACCACTGCTATGGACTGGATGGCTCAGGAAAAAGAGCGGGGAATTACCATCACCGCTGCCGCCACCAGCGCCTCTTGGGACGACTATCAACTAAACATCATCGACACTCCTGGGCACGTAGACTTTACTGCGGAAGTCGAACGCAGCTTGAGGGTATTGGACGGCGGGATCGTAGTTCTTGACGCCGTCGCTGGCGTGCAATCTCAGTCAGAAACGGTGTGGCGCCAGGCCGACACCTACAACGTGCCGCGCATTTGTTTTGTCAATAAAATGGACCGGGTAGGGGCAAGCTACGAGCGCACTATCGAGTCCATTCGCCGCCGCCTGCGAGCCAATCCGGTCCCCGTCCAACTTCCCATTGGTGAGGAATCCGAATTCCGCGGAGTCGTGGACCTTATCGATTGCGTGGCAACTATCTACTCTTCTAATGGCAAGGGAAACGGCGGCAAGGGCGAAGGGCATCTGGGCCACATGCCCGGACAACCCATTCCGGCCGAGTATGAAGAAGCCTTCCAAAGTTACCGGCAATCCATGATTGAGAAAATCGTGGAAACCGACGAAGCCTTGCTGATCAAGTACCTGGAAGGGGAGAAAATAGAAAACGAGGCACTCCGGCAAGCGTTGCGCCGAGCAACTATCAATGGCGAATTGGTTCCTGTGTTCTGCGGAAGCGCAATGGGCGGCAAAGGCGTTGAGCCCCTTCTTGATGGCATAATAGCCTATCTACCTTCTCCGTTAGACATTCCTCCTGTGGAAGGCATTGACCCCCGCACTGAGAAAGTAGTTATCAGATTGCCGGAGGACGATGCCCCTCTGGCGGCACTGGCATTTAAAGTCGCCACAGACCCGTACGTCGGTCGATTGGTATTCTTGAGGATTTATTCTGGAACAATCCGAACCGGCGGCACAGTCACCAACGTCACCAAGGGAAACCGGGAGCGTATGGGCCGCCTGCTGCGAATGCACGCCAATTCCCGAGAAGAACTGGAAGAGGTTGGCGCAGGGGACATTTGCGCTGCCGTAGGCTTAAAGGACACGTTCACCGGTGACACCATTGGCGGCGCCAATCAACAAGTGATCTTAGAGCCACCTAAGTTCCCTGAGCCGGTTGTCTCCGTGGCTATTGAGCCCGGAACTCGGGCTGACCAAGACAAACTGACGGATGCGTTGCGTAAACTCTCCGATGAAGACCCCACGTTCGTTGTGAAATACAACGATGAAACCGGTCAGACTGTCATGTCCGGTATGGGCGAGCTGCACCTGGAGGTCCTGGTTGACAGGATGCGCCGGGAGTTCAATGTCGAGGCTCATGTGGGCAAGCCCCGAGTATCGTACCGGGAAGCAATCACTAAGCCCGTACGCATTGAAGGCAGGTTCGTTCGCCAAACAGGCGGGCACGGTCAGTTCGGCCACGTCTGGCTTGAGCTGGAGCCCTTGGAACAGGGCGGCGGCATTGTGTTTGAAAATGCCATCGTTGGCGGTAAGATTCCAAGGGAGTATATTTCGGCCGTGGAGAAAGGCGTACGAGAGGCGATCAACAACGGTCCTCTGGCAGGCTACCAAATTGTCGACCTGAAGATACGGTTGGTCGACGGCAGCTACCATCAAGTCGATTCGTCTGAGATGGCTTTCCGCAGCGCTGGGATACTGGCGATTAGACTGGGCTTACCGAAAGGTGCGCCCATTCTCCTCGAGCCCATTGCCGACTTGGAAGTGGAGACTCCGGGGGAGTACTTGAGCGACGTGTTGGGCGATTTGGGAACGCGCAGGGCGCAGATCGGCACAATTGAAGGTCAAGACGGTCTTCAGACGGTGCGGGCATTGTTGCCGCTGGGCGAGACTTTCTCCTACACCACGTCTCTTCGTTCCGCCACCCAGGGCCGGGCATCATACACAATGGAGTTCCGTCACTATCAAGCGGTGCCCGAAAACATACTACGGTCTCTGCTTGCAGTCGCCTAGGCGGCATTAATCTAGCAAAGATTAGGATAAGAACAGGATGGTCACCAGGCAAAAAGTCCGAATAATCCTCAAGGCATTCGACCATAAAATGCTGGACCTTTCCGCCGGTCAAATAGTGGAGACCGCCGAGCGGACCGGTGCCCGAATTGCGGGGCCGGTACCGTTGCCAACTCACATCCGCCGATTTTGCGTGATAAGAAGTCCTCACGTGGACAAAGATTCCCGAGAGCACTTTGAGATACGGACCCACAAGCGCCTGATTGACATCTTGGACCCAACTTCGAAAACCATCGATTCTCTTACGAGGCTCAACCTGCCTGCGGGCGTCGATATTTCTATTAAGTTATAGAGCGAGCTTAGACCCAAACATCCCGGCACTGGTGTAGTAGATGATTCAAGGATTTCTGGGCCGAAAAATTGGCATGACTCAAATATTCCGGGAAGACGGCCGTGTCGTTCCGGTGACCGTTATTGAGGCCGGTCCTTGCATCGTCACCCAGATAAAGACCAAGGAAACAGACGGTTACGAAGCGGTACAGCTTGGATTTGGCGAAGTGAAAAAGCTGAACCAGCCCAGGGCCGGGCACTTGAAGGCCAGCCAGCAGAAGCGCTACCTCCGAGAGGTGAAAGCCGACGACGTTAGCGAATTTGAAGTCGGACAAAGCCTCGGTGTCGATCTTTTTGAGGAAGGCGAGAAACTGGACGTTATTGGCCGCTCCAAAGGCCGGGGTTTTGCCGGGGCGATGAAGCGGTGGGGTTTCGGAGGTGGTCCTCGTACACACGGTCAATCGGACCGAGCCCGAGCGCCGGGTTCCATCGGTGGCGGCACCACACCTGGAAAAGTATTCAAAGGAATGAAAATGGCCGGTCACATGGGTAACCGGCGCATTACCGCCAAGGGTGTGGAAATAGTCAAAATAGACCCCGATCGCAATCTGCTCATGCTCAAGGGCGGAATTCCGGGTTCAATCAACAGCCTGGTGCAAATAAGGCGCACTAATAAAAGGGTTTCCAGCACATAGTTTTTTTTGCAGGCATTGATCAAAGGTAGTAATAACAGGAACTAATAAATGGAAATTCCGGTAAAAAATCAAGACGGCGAAACGGTCGAGACCATTAATCTGGATGATGCCGTTTACAACGTGCCCATGAACAATTCCTTGGTGCACCAAGCGCTGGTGACTTACCAGCTCAATAAGCGCCAAGGAACTCATGACACCAAGACCAGGGCCCAAGTGTCCGGTGGCGGACGCAAGCCTTGGATTCAGAAGCACACAGGCCGCGCCCGTCAGGGCAGCATCCGCTCACCGCAGTGGCGCCACGGTGGAGTCGTTTTCGGTCCTCACCCCAGAAGCTACCGTAAAGCGTTGCCGAAACGTTATCGTCGATTAGCCCTCAAGTGCGTGCTCTCCGACAAAGCCAGACAGGACCGTCTGGTTTGCCTGAACAGCATGGACACCCTGGACGGCAAGACCAAGTCCATGGTCAGCCTCTTGGAAAACCTAAATATTTCCAGCTCAGCCCTTGTGGTGACCAAAGAGTCTCAGCAGCCGGTATACCGAGCGGCCAAGAACCTGAGCAAGATATGGACCCTCCCCGTAAACCTCCTAAACGCCCACGAATTGTTGCGGCGGGACATGGTGATTATGACGGTGGAGGCGGCACGCTGGGCCGAGGAGAATTTGAAACTAGAACCCCAACGCAAAAGGGTTCGAGATGACCTGCCGGAAAGTGCGGCGGCTGCGGTCGAAGAACCACCCGCCGTCGAGGTGGAAGACGAACCGGTAGCCGAAGTTGGGGCTGAGCCTGTTCCTGAGGTAGAAGCGGAGGCCGTGGCGGAGATAGAAGACGCCCCAGTGGCCGAAGAAACTGAGGAAGAGACTCCCGAAGTAGCTGCCGAAGTAGCTGCCGAAGAAGAAGAGTCGCCTGAACCGGCGCAAGAAACTCCGGAAGAACCAGCAGAAGGCGAGGACGAAGAGGAAACCTAGATGAACGTTCATCAGGTGCTGATGACGCCTACGATTACCGAAAAAAGCACGATTCTCCAAGAATCGGGGAAGTACACTTTCCGCGTTAACTTGAAAGCCAACAAGGTTCAAGTTAAAGAAGCTGTGGAAACAAGTTTCGACGTTACCGTGGTTGACGTTAACATCACCAAAGCCCACGGCAAGCGGAAACGTTACGGTGCCAGGATTTCCAAGAAGCCGGACATTAAGAAAGCCGTCGTGACTTTGGCTCAAGGCGACCGCATCAATTTAATCGAGGGTCTGTAATCTCTGGGCGTGATGAAATTGATTATTAAGAGCGCTTCGCAAATTAAAGGGAATTTAGCATGCCGCTAAAGAATTTGAGGCCCATGACGCCGGGGACCCGCAATGCGGTGCGGCCTTCCTTTGAGGAAATCACCCGCCGCAAACCCGAAAAATCCCTTCTTTCCCCATTGCAGAACCGTGCGGGTCGGAATAACCGGGGGAAGATTACCATGCGCAGCCGAGGTGGCGGCTCTCGGCGCATGTACCGGAAAGTGGATTTCAAACGGGTCAAAGACGGCGTCCCGGGCAGGGTCGCTTCTATTGAGTACGACCCTAACCGCACCACTCGCATAGCCTTGATCTTCTATGCCGACGGAGAAAAAAGTTACATCCTGGCTCCTCACGCTTTGTCGGTGGACGACTGGGTGCAGTCGGGGCCCGATGCGGAAATCAGCCCAGGAAATACCCTGCCACTTAGGTCTATGCCCACCGGTACCATTATCCATAACCTGGAGTTGACTCCCGGCCGCGGCGGCCAATTGGTGCGAAGCGCCGGAGTTGGCGCGCAGGTACTGTCCCGGGAAGGCGAATACGTCTTGATTCGCTTGCCATCCGGGGAAATGCGACGGGTGTTGTTAAACTGCCGGGCCAGTATTGGTCAGTTGTCCAACCCAGACCACAAAAACGAAAGCCTGGGTAAAGCGGGTGCCTCACGCCACCTAGGACGGCGCCCCCACGTTCGAGGAGTGGCCATGAATCCGGTGGACCATCCTCACGGCGGCGGTGAAGGCCGTTCGCCCATCGGGATGCCGGGGCCCAAATCTCCCTGGGGCAAGCCTACGCTTGGGTACAAAACGCGGCGGAAGAAGAAAGCCTCCAGCAAGTTTATATCTCGCCGAGGCAGGAGACGTTAGAATGTCCCGGTCGATAAAAAAAGGACCGTTCGTGCACCCCAAGCTAATGAAAAAAGTTGAAGCGGTGCAGCGCTCCGGGGCAAATACGGTGATCCGTACTTGGTCTCGAGCTTCCATGATAATGCCTGAAATGGTCGGAATGACCATTGGCGTCCACGATGGGCGCCGCCATGTGCCGGTGTTCATTACCGAGAACATGGTGGGGCACCGCTTGGGCGAGTTTTCCCCGACTCGAACTTACCGGGGTCACGTTGGCGGCGGCCGGTCGGAACGGGCCACCAGAGTAGTGAGGTAACCAGTGCCGCCTGTGAGAGCATTCGCCAAATCAGTAGGAGCGTCGCAGAAACGGCTTAAGCCTATCATAGACTTAGTTAGAGGCCGGGGCGTTGATGATGCGCTCAATACCTTGGGACTGATGACCTCCCCATGGGCCAAGACGGTGGCGAAGGTGGTTAAGTCGGCGGCGGCAAATGCCGAAAATAACATGTTTATGGACAGAGACAATCTTAGGATTGTCCTAATCACCGCAGACAACGCCCGTCCGCTGAAACGCTTCCGGCCACGGGCTAGAGGCCGGATTGGCCGGATCATCAAACAAAGCAGCCACCTTACGGTGGTGGTCAACGACCAAAATGAGGAGGCCTAAAGCATGGGCCACAAGACTCATCCATACGGTTTCCGGTTGGGTATTATCAAGGATTGGAAGGCCCATTGGTTCGCCGACAATACCTCCTCATACCGGAAGTTAGTCTTGGAAGATTTGAAGCTGCGAGACGCTATTCGTAATGAATACAAGTCTTTCTCGGACGCCGGTATTTCCCGGGTGGAAATTGACCGGGGCGCTCAAGATAACGTCATCAACATCCATTCGGCCCGGCCTGGCATACTCATTGGCCGGGACGGCGAGCGGGTGAAAAACCTGCGCGGGCGGTTGGAAGATATTACGTCCCGCAAGGTGCAACTGAATATAATCGAAGTCGATTCTCCTGAAATTGACGCATTCTTGGTCTGCAGGAACATCGCGGACCAATTGGAAAGGCGAGTCGCTTATCGGCGAGCCATGCGTCAGGCGGCTCAAAGAGCCATGCAAGGAGGCGCCCAAGGGATAAAAATAATCGTCAAAGGTCGAATTTCCGGATCGGAAATCGCCCGGGTGGAGAAACTGATGCTAGGCCGAGTGCCTCTGCACACACTGCGGGCCAATATCGACTACGGTGTCACCGAAGCCAATACAGCCATGGGTTGTATCGGCATCAAAACCTGGATTTATCACGGAGAGGTGTTGCCAGTAGCTCCCGAGGAAGTGGAGGAGCTGGAGACCATTGAGGTCACCGTTCAAGCAGACGCACCCGATGAAGCCTTAGAAACGATCGAATCCATCGACGATATTTAATCCTAGTGACAATCAGTAAACGCAAAGTCAACCGGCCCAGGGCCTAGGAGTATTCAATGTTACAACCCAAACGGACCAAATACCGCAAAGTTATGAGAGGGCGCCGCAAGGGCATGGCCACCTCGGGAAATAGTGTCGGCTTTGGGGAGTTTGGACTTAAAGCCATGGCGACGGATTGGATAACCGCACGCCAGATAGAAGCGGCCCGGGTTGCGGTCACTCGCCGCTTAAGGCGCGGCGGCCAGGTCTGGGTCAGGCTATTCCCGGACAAGTCGGTTAGCAAGAAGCCAGCCGAGGTGCGAATGGGCGGCGGCAAAGCTGCCGTGGACCACTGGGTGGCCGTGGTCAAACCCGGCCGGGTCATGTTTGAAGTAGCTGGAGTGCCAGCGGCAGACGCGATAGCAGCCCTAAACCTGGCCGGTCACAAACTGCCCATACCCACCAAGACGGTTTCTCGCAACCGCATGACTGCGGAAGCGGCGGGGTCTTAAGGGATATCGTTTATGCGAGTGCATGACGTAAGAGAATTAAGCGACGATCAACTCCGGGAGGAGCTAACCAAGGCTTACCGGGAGTATCAGAATCTTCGCTTTCGCATGACGACAAACCAATTGCCTGATACGAATCAGCCTAAGATTGTCAAAAAATCCATCGCTCGCCTGCGCACTGTAATGAAAGAGCGAGGATTGGATATTTAAAAAGGGGACAGCGGAGTACCAATAGTGTCTAAAGAGATGCGCAAGGTCCGCACCGGAACGGTGGTGCGGACGCGGACGGATAAAACAACGGTGGTGGAGATGGTCTGGAAACAACGCCACCGCTTATACCGCAAGCAGATGCGGCGAGTCGCCCGTTTCCACGTCCACGACCCTTTGGGTCAATGCCAACTTGGGGACTTGGTGCGGATTCAGGAAACACGGCCAATTTCGAAGACCAAACGCTGGCGTCTCTTGGAGATACTGGAGCGGCACTTGGTAGCGGAAGTAAGTCCATTGGAATTGGAAGCGGACGCCGCTGAGATATTGTCCCCCGAACCGGAAACCGAGGACGTGCTGGTTAAGGATGTGGCTGACGAATCCGAAGATGAAGAATCAGAAGAGAAAATAGACGAAGACGAGCCGGCCGCCGAGGCGGAACCGGTAGACGAAGAACCTGAGGCTGAAGAAGAGCCGGAAAAAGACGAAGGACCCGAGGCCGAAGACGAGCCGGAGGAAGACGAGGACCAGCCGGGAGAAGATGACGAACCCGAGGTCGAGGACGAGCCGGATGAGCAAGAACAAGAGACAACGGAGGAGGACGAAGAGGAATGATCCAGACCTATACCCGGCTCACTGTCGCCGATAATAGCGGCGCCAAAGTCATCCGGTTAATCAATATACCGGGAAGTGGCCGCCGCAAGTTCGCCCACGTGGGTGACGTGGTTGTTTGTAATGTACGGGAAGCCGCGCCAAATTCCCCAGTCAGAAAAGGCGAAATCGTGAGGGCAGTAGTGATTCGACAAGCCCAAGGCCGCCGACGGCCCGACGGGACCTACATTAAATTCGACGATAATGCCGCAGTTCTTATTCTGGAGAACCGGCTGCCCCGGGGCACGAGAATATTCGGCCCGGTAGCTCGGGAGCTCCGCGATAAAGGCTTTATGCGGATCATTTCTCTGGCGCCCGAGGTGGTATAATGCGCATCCGCAGTGGCGACACCGTGCGGGTCATAGCAGGCCGGGAAAAAGGGAAGACTGGCCGCGTGGACCGGCAGGTGGTCAAGAGTGACCGTGTGATTGTGGAAGGCGTGAACATGATAACCCGCCACGTTAAGCCTCGCCCCAACGTTCGCCAATCAGGTCGAATCCAGCAGGAAGCGGCGATTCACGTCTCAAATTTGGTTTTGATTTGCAACAAATGCGACCAACCCACAAAGCCGGTGTCTATCGCCCTGGAAACCGGTGCCCGGGTGCGGGGTTGCCCCAAGTGTAAGGAAGTGATCGATGATATCGGATGAGTCCCAACCTTCTGCTGAGCTAAACGGAGAGGAGCCCAACGGCGACGCTGAGGCAGACAAAGGCGCCGCGGCGGCCCAAGCCGAAGCTGAGACGGGCGAGCAGCCCGAAGGCGAAGCTGAGCAACAACCGGAAGCGCAAGCCGAGGACGCCCCATCTGAACAAACTCCAAGGCGCCAGAGAGCCGCCAGGGGCACAAGGGCGACGCGCGGCCAACAGCGAGTTGGAGGCGCAGACGCTAGTTCCAGGGAAGCCGCAGAGGAAGTGCCCACGGAGGCGCCTCCTAAACCCCGCTATTTGGAAATTTACCGAAATACAATCGTCCCGGCCATCATGGAAGAGTTCGGTTTTAAGAACCCCATGCGTGTGCCCCGGGTTCAAAAAATTGTGTTAAACATTGGATTGGGGGAAGCGTTAACCAATAGCCGAGCCATGGAAGGCGCAACAGGCGACTTGACCACCATAAGCGGTCAAAAACCGGTGATTACTCGGGCCCGTAAATCCATTGCCGGTTTCAAAATCAGGGAAGGCAACCCCATAGGCACCTCGGTGACCCTGCGAGGCGCCAGGATGTACCATTTCCTTGACCGGTTCATCAATATGGCTTTGCCCCGCATCCGGGATTTCCGGGGGCTCCCCAGGACCGGATTTGACGGCAGGGGCAACTTCTCGATAGGCATCAGAGAGCAGATAATATTTCCGGAGATCGATTACAACGCAATAGACCGGATACGGGGTCTGCAAGTCACCATAGCGACAAGCGCCCGTAACGACGAAGAAGGGATACGCCTTTTAGAACTTTACGGCATGCCCTTTATTCGCTTGACCTAAGCGGTTCAATTTACAGGAGATAATGTTGGCGAAGTCTTCCAAAATTCAAAAATGGAAAAGGGAGCCCAAGTTCCCCAGCCGGAACAACAGCCGCTGCCACCGCTGCGGACGGCCCAGGGCT
This sequence comes from SAR202 cluster bacterium Io17-Chloro-G4, assembly GCA_002816455.1. GTDB lineage: Bacteria > Chloroflexota > Dehalococcoidia > Lucifugimonadales > UBA3495 > UBA1141. The sequence goes on from MUCR01000045.1 coordinate 9,736, forward strand.
TATATCCGTTATTTCGGGATTTGCCGCATCTGCTTTCGGCAATTGGCTCTAGTTGGAGATTTGCCGGGCGTGCGCAAAGCCAGCCTCTAGGCTTTGGCACTCATAAAAATAGACCCTGATAATGCGAAGAAGCCAGGAGAAAAAATAAAATGCCGGTTACGGACCCAGTGGCGGACATGCTCACCCGTATTCGTAACGCCATTCAGGTAAAACACGATTCGGTGAACGTCCCTCATTCGAAACTTAAAGTGGCCATCGCTAAAATCCTTAAGGACGAAGGTTACATTCGGGATTACGATATGCCCCGAGGGCAAGCGCATCCCACCATCCGCATACACCTGAGCTACCGGGAAGCCCGCGCTCCGGCTATCACCGGATTGAAGCGGGTTAGCAAACCCGGCCTGCGAACTTACGTAGGCAAGGGAGAAATACCACGGGTGTTCGGCGGCTTGGGTGTGGCGATTCTGTCCACATCCAATGGTGTCATGGGTGGCCGTGAAGCGTGGCGCCAGGGAGTCGGAGGGGAGTTGCTCTGTTATGTCTGGTAATAACGGCGGCGAACAAACGCAAGACCGGACACTTTCTAGGATAGGTCGCAAGCCAATACCGATCCCTTCCGGTGTAGAAGTAAATATCGAATTCGATGGAGTCACGGTCAAAGGCCCACTGGGCACCCTGACCCAAAAGTACCATCCGGAAGTGAAAGTATCAGTTAGTGATGGCATGGTCTTGGTGGAACGCCTCTCTGAGCGGAAGTTTCATCACGCCCTGCACGGTTTAACTAGGAGCTTGATTTCCAACGCCATCACCGGTGTGACTGATGGTTACACCAAGACTCTGGAATTGATGGGCGTCGGCTATCGGGTGCAAGAGGCCGGGGACGGCATTATTCTGAACGTGGGCTATAGCCACCCGGTTGAGATTCACCCCGGGGAAGGCGTGACTATGGAAGTTGAAGGCAATAACCGGGTCCACGTAAGGGGCATCGACAAACAAAAAGTAGGCAGCCTGGCAGCCCAAGTGCGCAAGGTTAGGCCTCCTAACGCCTACAAAGAAAAAGGAATCAAGTACCAGGGCGAATTGCTGCGGTTTAAGCCCGGCAAAGCCGCGGCACGGAAAGCCTAACTATGGCCAAAGACAAGAACGCTCGAAAACTCAGACTAGTTCGTCATACCCGGGTTCGTAAAAAGGTCCAGGGGAATCTGGAACGTCCCCGGCTATGCGTGTTCCGCAGCCTGCGCCACATTTACGCTCAGGTCATCGACGATACCACCGGGCACACGCTGGTTTCAGCGTCAAGCCTAGAATCCGCCGGCCGAGGCTCTTCGGTGGCGGCCAAGCTGGCCTCATCGGAGTCCGTAGGCAAACTGGTAGCGGAGCGAGCAAAGGAACAGGGTATTAGCCAAGTAGTGTTCGACCGGGGCGGATACAAGTACCACGGCCGGGTTAAAGCGTTGGCCGAGGGATCAAGGGAAGGCGGATTAGTCTTCTAAGAATTGATCAATAGTAATAGTAGAACCGGCCGCATTGCAGGCTCGTAATAATATAGTGTTGGATCCGATGCTGGATCAACGGAGGGACTCTCACTGATGGTTGGGGCATACGATAGGGGCCAATTTGGACGCCAAAGGGATGAAGACCCGTCTGGAATGACCGAAAGGGTCGTGTTCACCCGGCGTATCTCCAAGGTTGTGAAAGGCGGACGGCGGTTGCGGTTTAACGCATTAGTCGTCGTCGGGGACAGCCAAGGACGCGTGGGCGCAGGATTGGGCAAGGCTTTGGTGATTCCTGACGCCGTGCGGAAAGGCAACGCCGTGGCCCGCCGCAACATGGTTGACATTCCCCTAAGGGGCGGCACGATTCCTCAGCAGATCACAGTTAAAAAGGGCGCGACAATAGTGCTTATTAAACCGGCCCGGGAAGGCACCGGAGTCATCGCGGCGGGAGCGATGCGGGCCATGCTGGAACTGGGCGGCGTCCGCGATGTTGTAGGCAAGTCTCTGGGATCTAGGAATCCCATCAATATCGTGTATGCCACATTGGAAGCTCTGCGGCAGCTAAAGGATCCTCAAACCGAACTGGCCAAGAGAGGGCGCCTCAAACCGGAAGTCGCAGCGGAACCGGTAACTGCAGAGGCCGTGTAAATATAGATGGCTCAACTGAAAATAACCTGGAAAAAAAGCTGCATTGGCCGGCCGGGATATCAACGGAAGATTATTCGTTCACTGGGGCTGCGCAGGTTGCACCACAGCGTTATCCACAGCGATTCACCCACTATCCGAGGCATGGTTAGTAAAGTGATCCACCTCGTAGATGTGGAACAGGTCGATTAGAGCGGCTCAACTTAGAGGCAATAACATGATGGAACACCAACTGGCCCCCAGCAAAGGGGCCAGGAAAGCAAGAAAACGCGTCGGCAGGGGTGACGCCGCCGGCCAAGGCAGCACCGCCGGGCGGGGTAATAAGGGTCAGAAATCCCGCGCAGGTTACCGGATACGTCCGGGATTTGAGGGAGGTCAACTGCCTATAATCAAAGGTCTGCCCATGAAGCGGGGATTTACCAATCCCTTCAAGATCTACTATTCATTGGTGAAAATTGAAGCTTTGGACAGCTTTGAAGCCGGCGACAATATTACTCCTGAAGCGCTATATCAACGGGGAATACTAAGAAACCTCAACCAGCCGGTAAAAATTGTGGGCGACGGTGAGATCAGTAAGTCGGTTACAGTATCTGCGCATAAGTTCACCAAAACGGCGCGAGAAAAGATCGAGGCAGCCAAGGGCAGTGTGGAGGAACTCTAGGTTTAGATGGTTACCGCCGAAGCGCAAGGTGGACGTTTTCCACGACTAATCCAAGCCGCAATTGACGCCTTCAGCCTACCCGACTTGAGGGCGAAAATCCTTTTCACTCTGGGCATCCTGGCCCTGTACCGGTTCGCGGCTCACATCCCTCTGCCTGGAATTGACAGCGACCAATTAGACCTCCTCTTCGATAGCAATCAGCTCCTGGGGTTTTTGGACCTGTTTAGCGGCGGCGCGTTGCGCCGTATGAGCATTGTCGCTCTGGGCGTGTTCCCCTATATCACGGCTTCCATCGTTATACAGCTCCTAACTCCCGTGGTGCCCCAACTCCAAGAACTTTCGCGAGAAGGCGAGTCTGGGCGGGCCAAGCTAAACCGTTTTACCCACTGGCTTACCGTACCCATTGCGCTAGCACAAGGATACGGCCAATTGGTGCTTCTAGAGCAGAGCAACGTTCTCGGTCCCATCGGTTTCTCCGGGGACGCCCTTCTGCCTACGATCGCCGCCCTCTTCTCGGTGGTGGCGGGCACCATGTTCCTGGTCTGGTTGGGCGAGCTAATCACTGAAAAGGGCATTGGCAACGGTATTTCGCTAATCATCTTTGCTGGCATCGTGGCCGGATTCCCCGGCCTCCTAAGCCAAGGGTTCTTGGACCGGGACAATGTCTTGGGAATCGGGTTCTTCGCCATTATCGGAGTGTTGATTATCGCCCTGATCGTAATGTTTAACGAAGCCCACCGGCGTATTCCGGTCCAGTACGGACGGAGTATCTTCCGTGGCGGGAGGATGTACCGCCAAAGCGGCGCGACCTACCTCCCGCTGAGAATTAACTCAGCGGGGATGATACCTTTGATATTTGCGTTCTCGATTGTAATCTTGCCAGGCACGGCCGCTACCTATTTCGCCACTAATACCGGTTTTATTGGCGACATTGCCCGTTTCTTTGCCGATCTATTGATTCCAACTGCGCCGCTGTATTGGGTTATGGTTTTCGTGCTCGTGGTAGCGTTTACCTTTTTCTACACTTTGGTGGTGTTTAACCAGCAGCAACTGGCGGAGAATCTACAGCGAAACGGTGGGTTCGTCCTGGGTATTCGTCCCGGGAAACCGACCCAAGACTACCTAAACCGCGTAATCGTCCGCATCACCTTGGGCGGCGCTTTGTTTTTAGGATTTATCGCTATCGTGCCATATATAGCGTCGCTTATCACCGATGTGCAAGCTATTTCTCTGAGTAGCACCAGCCTTTTGATCATGGTAGGGGTGGGCTTAGATACACTCAGGCAGTTAGAAGCCCAGCTCATGATGCGAAATTACGAAGGCTTCTTAAGATAGCTTTGAGCTCGGCTGAAAACTCAAACCTACGATTGGTGTTATTCGGTCCTCCGGGAGCGGGAAAGGGCACCCAAGCCCAATTGCTGAGGGACCGGCTGAATTTGGCGCATGTTTCTTCTGGAGACTTGTTCCGCCAAAATCTGAATAACAATACACCTCTAGGACTGAAGGCAGCCGAGTACATGAAACAGGGTCACTTGGTGCCCGACGAAGTTACAATCGACATCGTATTGGACAAAGTTTTGTCCTTGAACTCAGAGGAAGGGTTTATTCTGGACGGCTTTCCCCGCAACCGGTATCAGGCAGAGGTGCTGGAGAAGGCTCTTGCCCAGCGGTCCAGGGGCATCGATAAAGTAGTCCACATAGACGTCTGTCAAGAGGAGTTGATCAGGCGATTGGCCGGTAGATTTAATTGCCGGGATTGCCAAGCGCCCCATAGCATCGATAAAGTCGCGTTCTCTCAAGAGGACCTTAAGTGCGGCCAATGCGGTGGCGAACTGTATCAGCGGGAAGACGATAGACCAGAGGCTGTCCAACGCCGCATTGAGGTGTACCAGCGGGAAACCCTGCCGGTCTTGGATTACTACCGGGAAAAGGACCTACTTTTGGACGTTTCGGGATTGGATACCGTCGAGAAGGTTAATAAAGACGTATTAGCCGGTTTGGGAGTGATATAAATCCTTAAATCTGGTTTTTGATAAATTTAAGACGGGTATCAAAAGGAACGAAACAAGCGTAGAATATTAGAGTTGAAACAAAACAAGAAAATAGAGACTGCATCTAATTCCGCATCTACTTACACCGGGGGGATTACGATCAAATCCTCCCAGGAAGTGGATGCTATGCGTGGGGCCGGGGCCGTGGTTGGCTCAGTTATTACCTTGCTGAAGCGCTCGGTTGAGCCGGGTATGACCACCAAGGACCTGGACAAGATCGCATACAAGGAAATAACCCGAATGGGGGCGAAACCCACTTTCATGGGTTACCGGGGCTTCCCCGCCTCCATCTGCACGTCTGTGAATGAGGAAATTGTTCACGGAATCCCAGGGAAGCGGGTGCTGAAAGATGGGGACATTGTCAAGATGGACGTGGGGGCGACTCTGAACGGATTTATTGGAGACGCCGCCGTGTCGGTAGGAGTTGGCCAAGTCAGCCAGGAAGCTCAAGACCTTATGGATGCCACCCGGGAGAGCTTGGAGGCGGGAATAGAGGTCTGCCTGCCAGGGAACCGCATCGGCGACATCGGCGCTGCGGTGCAAGCGTATGGCGAGGCCAGAGACTACGGGGTGGTTCGGGAATTCGTGGGCCACGGCGTGGGCAGATTCCTGCATGAAGACCCTCAGGTACCCAACTACGGGCAACCAGGCACCGGTCCCTTGCTGAAAGTGGGCATGTGCATTGCAATTGAGCCCATGCTAAACCTGGGTGATTGGCACACCAGGATCCTGGACGATAATTGGACGGTGGTTACCTCTGACGGCGAGATATCGGCTCATTTCGAGCATTCGATCACAATAACCGAGAACGGCCCAGAGATACTGACCCAACACAGCTGAAGAAACACTAATTTTTGTGGAGTAAACAGAGGCAAGGCTAGAACAGAGGAAGTGTATGGCTAAAAAGCAGGCTATTGAAGTAGAAGCGAGCGTGAAAGAAGCATTACCCAATGGAATGTTCCGGGTTGAGCTTCCCAACGACCATGAGGTGCTGGCCCACGTTTCGGGGAAAATTCGGATGCACTTCATCAGAGTCCTGCCCGGAGACAGGGTTTTGGTGGAACTTTCCCCATACGACCTAACTCGCGGTCGCATCACCTATCGCTTCAAGTAGCGCGCTTTAGGCAAAAAATCCGGTCCAGTGGGTAAGAGAAAGTGAAAGTTTCCGCATCGGTAAAGCCGCGGTGCGACAAGTGCCGGGTGATCAAACGCAAAGGAGTGGTGAGGATAATCTGCACCAATCCTAGGCATTCCCAGAGGCAGGGCTAAATAGAGGAGTAGGCCTGATTATAGGCTTGTTTTCCTCGGATAAGCCCTAATTTAGGAGGGGTCAATGGTTCGAATCGCAGGCGTAGACGTTCCGGACCGAAAAAAAGCTCATGTTGCACTTCGCAGCATATACGGCGTTGGTCCGTCCGTAGCTGCTGAAATATTAGTTAAAGCCGACATAGACCCAGACATGCCTCCTCGGATGAATGAACTCACCGAAGCTCAAGTGGACCGCATCCGTGAACTGGTGGACCGGGAGTATTTGGCCGAAGGCGACCTGCGGCGGGAAGTCAACCAAAACATCCGCCGCCTGATCGAAATCGGATCATACCGGGGCCTGCGCCATCGCCGGGGCCTTCCTGCCCACGGACAGCGTACTCGGACCAATGCCCGCACCAAGAAAGGCCCGCGCCGCACCGTTGCTGGCCGCGGTCGCCGCACCGGCGGGAAGAAGTAGTCAAAAGAAGACGTAGTCAAGACAGGAATTAGGCAAAAGAGGTAGCTCAGTTTTATGGCAAGACCGAGAACCAGAAGGCGTGAACGCCGAAACGTGCCCCATGGACGTGCGTATATTTACTCTACGTTCAATAACACCTTGATCAGCATTACGGACCCGCAAGGCAGCGTCATAGCCTCCGCAAGCGCCGGGACAGTCGGTTTCAAAGGCTCCCGCAAAGGCACCGCTTTCGCCGCCCAACGGGCTGGTGAGCAGGTCGCGCGGCGAGGCATGGACCAGGGCCTGCGCCAGGTTGATGTGATGATTAAAGGGCCGGGCGCCGGCAGAGAAGCCGCAATACGGTCTTTGCAAGGGGCCGGCTTGGTGGTCACCAGCATACGGGACGTGACGCCGATTCCCCACAACGGCTGTAGGCCGCCGAAACGAAGAAGGGTATAGGAAACAACTAGATGGGTAGATACACAGGACCGTCCTGCCGGTTGTGCCGCAGGGCCGGAGAAAAACTTTTCTTGAAAGGCGACCGCTGTTTTACCGCTCGGTGCGCATTTGAACGCCGACGAACCACGCCGGGCGATCAGAGCCGCCGCCGCCGTAGGCCCTCCGATTACGGGGTGCACCTACTTGAGAAGCAAAAGGCCAAGTACATCTACGGTGTGTTTGAAGGTCAGTTCCGGCGCTATATGGCGGACGCTTTCAACTCTCCAGGTGTAACCGGTCTGAACCTCTTGCGTTCTCTGGAACGCAGGTTCGACAACGTGATTTTCTTGTTGGGCTTTGCCGATTCGCGAAAACAAGCACGGCAGATGGTCAACCATGGCCACTTCCGCATCAACGGGTCCAAGACCGACATACCGGCCTATTCGGTTAGAATCGGCGATGAAATCAGTTGGAAGGAGTCGTTAAAGGCCACGGATTTCTTTAAAGAGCGCACCGACGGCATCCCAAAGCGGCCCGTTCCGGCGTGGCTGGACCTGAACCAATCGGAGATGAGCGGTCGAGTAATGTCCCTGCCATCCGATGAGGACTTGAGGCAGACCATAGACTCCCGGTTGATCGTAGAGTTTTACTCGAGGTAGGAAACCAAATGTTAGAAACTTTTGTCCTTCCCTCTGCACCACCCGAGGGAGGAGTGGAAACCATAAAGCCCGACGTGCACATCCTGGAATCGGATGAAACGTATGGAAAAGTTGCGGTGGAGCCCCTCCAGCGAGGGTTCGGTCTCACCATAGGCAACCCTCTACGCCGCATTCTACTCAGTTCGACCAACGGCAGCGCTATCACCTGGGTTAAAATTGACGAGGTGGTTCACGAATATACCGCCATTGATGGGGTTAAAGAAGAGGTCATGGAGCTTCTTCTGAACATCAAGCGGATACGGATTAGGGCCCAATCGGGTAGGTCAGGAAAGATGCGCTTAGACGTTACCGGAGAGGGGCGAGTCTGCGCAGGCGACATTGCCACCTCCAGTGATTTCGAAATCGTAAATCCGGAACTATTGCTGGCGACTTTGGACGCTGAGGACTCTCATCTCTCCATAGAGTTTAACGTGGAGAAAGGGGTGGGTTACCAGCTGGCTGCTCAGAGCGATGGGACCAGCGGCCCACCCGTGGGTGTGCTGCCCATAGACGCCATTTTCAGCCCGGTTCGAAAGGTAAATTACAGCGTAGAGCGCACGCGGGTCGGGCAAATAACGGACTACGAACGTTTGGTGCTGGAAGTATGGACCGACGGCACCATCAAGCCGGTCGAAGCCGTGAGGGAAGCGGCGGACCACTTGGTAAACCACTTCTTCCTGTTCACCAATATTGACCGAGTTGCGGAAGTAGGAGTGGAACGGCCTTCGTTGGCCGTCTCACCGGAGATTTATCAGACGCCCATAGAAAGGTTGGATCTTTCGTCCAGGACTTTAAATTGCTTGAAGCGTGCTCATATTACCAAGGTGGGCGAAGTACTGGAGATGCCCTACGACGAGTTGCTGAAGATTAGAAACTTTGGTGAAAAGTCGTTGGTTGAGCTGCGGGAGCGCCTTGCTGAGCGCGGTATAACAACCCAACGCAGTGGAGGGTCTGGTGAGGAGTCGGGGATAGCTGGAGAGGCCGAACAACTCGATCCGCTTGACAGTTTGTCTATGGATGACATTGGCGACCTCATCGGTGGGGCTCAAGCTTCTGTGGCCGAAATGGCTGATGCGTCTTCCTCGGCAGAGGAAGACCTAGAGGATGACGATGAAGACGACGACCTAGATGACACTGACGACCTAGAGGAAGACGAGGAGTAGTTCAAAAGGTATGCCATCGCATCGCGTAGCAGGTAGAAAACTGAGCCGTTACCGTGACCAGCGCATCGCTTTGTTACGGGGACTGGTGTCTGAATTGATTCTTCACGAGAAAATTACCACCACCTTGGCCAAGGCCAAAGAAACCAGGGTCGTGGCGGAGAAGCTGATTACCCACGGCAAGAAAGGGACACTGCACCACCGGAGACTGGCACTGTCTCAGATTCCCGACAAGTTCACCGTGGAGAAAGTTTTCGACGATGTCGCCCCCAGGTATGAGGACCGGCAAGGCGGGTACACCAGGATTATCAAGCTGGGACCGCGCCAAGGGGACGCTGCCGAGATGGCAATCATAGAGTTAGTTTAACGGGGCTGGTCGCCCGATAACTCAGGCAAATTGGCTTCAAGTACTAATCCAGATTGTGAATCTCCGCGGAGCAACTCCGCCGAAGCGACATGCGAATCCCCTTTGGAGGTAGATAACCAGGACATTCGACGGTTGGCCCTAGTTGTTGAGTACGATGGAACCGATTATAAAGGTTTCCAACTTCAATCCAGCCAACCCACTATTCAGGGCGAAATTGAATCAGCTCTAACTAAATTTACGGGAGAAGCCATTCGCGTCCGTGGCGCCAGCCGGACCGACTCTGGGGCTCATGCCAAGGGCCAAGTAGTGGACTTCCTCACCGATAGCGACCATCCACTGGAGAGCTTCCCCAAAGCGCTGAACTACTACTTACCCCAAGATATCAAGGTGCAGTCGGCCAGTCAGGTTTCTTTAGAATTCCACTCCCGCAGAAGCGCCACCTGCAGGATATATCGATATAACATCCTAGTTGCACCTTGGCCCTCGCCTTTACGCCGCACAACCCACCACTGGGTCCGGCAAGAGTTGAATGTGCCGGATATGGACCAAGCAGCCCAAGGATTCGTGGGAATTCACGATTTCAGGGCCTTGGCTGTGGGCCACCCGAAAGATAAAAGCGCAGTGCGGATTGTGCATCACTGGAATGTGTGGCGGGAAGCAGACACGATAATCATAGAGTGCGAGGCCAACGGGTTTTTAAGGCATCAGATTCGTAAGGCAAACTCGATATTAGTCCAAGTGGGACTGGGCAACTACCCGGATTCACTAAGCCCCGAATCAGTAGTAAGTGAGTGTTTAAAGCAAGAGCCGGCTAATTGGGTTAAGGCGCCGATTTTACCTCCCCAAGGTCTGTGCTTGATGCAGGTGAAATACGACGACTTAGTAATTCAGGACGGTCCTGGGAATTCTAAAGAGTCAGATAACCGGGCAATTCCAAACTTAGCTGATTCTTAGGAGAGACCGGGGCTGACACGTCCAACACGGCTCAGATAATTAGTTTATAATCATCTCTTGAAAAGCCTGACTCCCAGCCAGAAAGCGGGGAGAGGCCAATTTAGTGTAAGTAACCCAATCTGGTGTAAGCAACCCAATCTGGTGTAAGCGACAATGAAACGGACTAGCACATATTTCCCGAAACAGGACGAGGTGGAAGCCAAGTGGCGCGTTTTTGACGCCACTGGTCAGACGCTGGGGCGAATTGCCCGGGACATCTCCGTGGCGCTACAAGGGAAGGATAAACCTTCCTACACACCCCACACGCTCACCGGCGACTTCGTGGTGGTATTAAATGCATCGAGGATCCGGGTAACCGGCCGCAAATTGATGCAAAAGACCTACTACCGGCACAGCGGGTACGTGGGTAACCTCAAGAGCTTTAAGCTAAAAGACGTGCTCGAAACTCACCCAGAAAGGGTCATAACTTTGGCCGTCAAAGGGATGTTGCCTCGCAACCACCAAGGACGGCAGATGCTCCGGCGTTTGAGGGTTTTTGCTGATGGAGACCATCCGCACCAGGCCCAAGTACAAGACCAAACTCCGGAAACCGAGGCAGCAGCCTGATCGGCCTAGACAGACAAATCAAACACAACAATAGGGTAGGTAATTAACTTGGTAACGGCTCCAGCTCAACAAGAATATTTCTACGGAACGGGTAAACGCAAGACTTCCATAGCCAAGGTACGTCTTTACTTGGATGAGGGCGGCCCGATTCTGGTCAATGGCAAGCCCATGGACGAGTACTTTAACTGGGAACCTTGGCAAAGGAAGATTACCGACCCGTTCCGATTGAGCGATACTGTCAACAGGTTCCGGGTGGTTGTTCGAGTGATTGGCGGTGGCGTCAATTCCCAAGCCGAGGCCATTCGCCACGGAATAGCCAGGGCCTTGGTAGTTTATGACGAGACATTGAAAGTTGAGCTGCGCCGCGCGGGTTGGATCACCCGGGACGCTCGCATCAAAGAAAGCAAGAAATATGGCTTAAAACGAGCTCGGCGAGCGCCCCAATACACCAAGCGTTAGCTGGTATCTACCGGGTTTCCTTTTCCGGGACTGAGGAAGGCACAAATCTACACTCCCAGGTAGTGCGCTGCGGCGTCGATCAGCGCCTCCACTTTCTCCGGGCTCTCTGCCTCGGCATAAATTCGCAGCAATGGCTCTGTGCCTGAGAACCGGGAAGCCAGCCAAGCGTCATCAAAAAACAACCGCCGACCGTCTATCTCGTCACTCCTTCGCACCGTCTTGCCAGCCAATTCTGTTAAATCCTTGCTGCGCAGCAGCCCCCCGATCCTGTCCCTTTGGGTGGCTTCGAAAGTCACGTCCCGCCGGTTAAAGAAATGAGGGCCCACTTGATCAAAAAGATGGTCTATTAAAGCAGAGACGGTCTTCCCGCTTCGTGCCATGTACTCCAACAGATACAGACCGCTGAGAATCCCGTCCCGCTCGGGTATATGGCCTCGGAAGGCAAATCCTCCACTCTCCTCTCCTCCCATCAAGGCATCTACTTCCGACATCTTGGGTCCGATAAACTTAAATCCGACCCTCATTTCATGGACATCAATTCCAAATTTGCTGCCAAGCTTATTGAGCATCATGGATGAAGTGACGCCCTTCACCAGCGGGCCTCTCAACCCCTTGCTTTCTAGAAGGTAGAGGGCCAACAGCGAAAACACTTCCAGCGTGGTCACGAAGCTCCCTTTCTCATCGACCACTCCCAAGCGGTCAGCATCGCCGTCCAAAGCCAAACCCACGGCAAAACCTTCTTTATTGGCCATCCGGTATATTAGACCCATCAGATTATGGCCAATGGGTTCGGGTTGCTCCATTCCAGGAAATGCCGGGTTGGGGTCACCGTTTTCCTCGTGTACGGTGGTGGCCACTCCAGACACGATTGCCGGAATGTAACCGCCGCCAGCGCCGAACATAGCATCCACGGACACCTTCAATCCAGCTTGCCTGATGGCGGGCAAGTCGATCAACTCTTCAATGCGTTGGAAATACGGCGGGTCTGGATTTATTTCGATTAGAAGCCCTTCTTTGCGCGCCGCATCTAAATCTATGGTTTGCGGTGGTCCAGCGGCCTCGATGGCATTTTCCAGGTCGTCTGTAATCTCCTGAGTGGCGCTACCGGCGTATTCGGGTTTGAATTTAAAGCCGTTCCAGATTCCTGGATTGTGGCTGGCGGTGATTACCGCAGCCCCGGCGGCGCCCAAATGGAGCACATTAAAGCTGACCACCGGGGTGGGCGCAGCCTTCTCGCACAAATAGACTTTAATGCCGTTTCCGGCACAGACGCTGGCAACAGTCTCAGCAAAATTCCGGGACAAGAACCGGGTGTCGTAGCCCACCACCAAGCCTTGCCGAGAAGTTCCCCTGGATTTTAAGTAATTAACTAAGCCTTGGGCGCAACGGGCCACGTTTTCAAAAGTGAAGTCTTCGGCAATTATGGCTCGCCAGCCGTCGGTGCCAAAGCGGATTTTGGTGGTCATATCGGCTCCTATTTCAGTGGCGCAGACCCCGACGCAATTGGCATCGGGCCTACAGTTGGATTATAGATTAATAATTAGGCTTCTTCCATTTGTCACTCTTTTATCAAAGCAATCACCCACCACTCCGACAATAATGAAACTAGGCGTTCACTTGTGCCGAGGTGGAGTTGGACGCCCGTTATTTACGGGCTAGAATATACTCACGTACATTCCACAGGATATTGGGAATATTGGAGAAACCAGAGGAACAGAGATTGGGCAGGTGACGCAATGACACGTTCAGCGGAGATGACACCCTTTCAGGCGGTGACCTACCACTTCGAACAAGCCTGTGACCGTCTTGGTGTGCGGGACGAGGTAAGGGCTTTGATTATTACACCAGACCGGGAGGTGCGAGTTGAGATACCCGTTCGGATGGATGACGGTAGCCTGAAGGTTTTCATCGGCTACCGGATTCAACACAACGCGTCCAGAGGCCCTTACAAGGGCGGAATCCGCTACCACCCGGAAGCCGACGACGAAGAGGTCCGGGCGCTGGCTTCATTGATGACCTGGAAGACGGCTCTGGTGGGCATACCCTTCGGTGGCGCCAAAGGTGGGGTGTGCTGCGACCCTAGGACTATGAGCAGCCGCGAGCTCCAAGACCTCACACGGCGCTTCACCCACTCAATCGGCAACATTATCGGGGTGAACCAGGATATACCGGCCCCCGACGTGGGCACCAATGCTCAGACCATGGCTTGGATGATGTCCGCTTATTCCGAAGACCATGGGTACTCGCCCGGCGTTGTCACTGGTAAGCCCCTGGAATTGGGCGGCTCGCCGGGCCGGGAGCAGGCCACGGGAAGGGGCGTTTCTCTGGTCATCAAAGAAGCAGCCAGAGACTTTGGATTTCCGATGGAGAAAACCGTAACCGCAATCCAAGGCTTCGGCAACGTGGGTTCTTGGGCAGCCTGGTACCTCGACCAAGGAGGCTGCAAAATAATTGCAGTTAGCGACGTAAACGGAGGAGTCCACAACGGTGGCGGGTTGGACCTGGAACAACTACAAACCCACCTTGGAAGCGCCGGGACCGTGCAAGGGTTTGAAGGGGGCGAGGCCATCACCAACGAGGAATTGCTGGCTCTGGAGTGTGATTTTTTGGTGCCCGCTGCGTTAGGCGGCGCCATCCACGGCGGAAACGCTGCTGATGTGAAGTCTCGTATGGTAGTGGAAGCGGCCAATCACCCGGTGACTCCCGAAGGCGAAACGATTCTAAATGACCGGGGGATTCCTTGCCTGCCAGACCTGTTGGTTAACGCCGGTGGCGTGACTGTTTCCTACTTTGAGTGGGCGCAAAATATCCAGCGTTTCCCTTGGGATTTGGGCCGGGTCAACGAGGCGTTGGAGCAGATATTAATCAGAGCCTACCGGGAGGTGAGCATCAAAGCGCAGCAGGAGCAGATACACTACCGCGATGCCGCTTTCGATATCGCAGTCGGCAGAGTAGCGCAGGCCCTGGAGTTACAAGGGTTCCCTTAACAGCCTGACTTCCGGCGTCTGCAAACCACGTTAGTCTCGACCCAGATCGGTAAACCCCAATTAGTCTGGTAGCCTCTGAGGGTCTCCCAGTCGCATATGCTTCCGTATCCGTGCTTCCGCCTGGCTGATGGGGTCATTGCCCGCCAGCATCTCATCCAGCAATGCCTGGGAAGGGAAGCCACTCTCCGCCTCCGCGTCCAGAGCATCTGCGAATGCTCCTTGGGAAATTTCCTCAAGCACTTGGCGATAGTTCTCGGAACGTGACTCACGTTCCAAGGCCATGAACCGGACCATGCCGCCGTATGCCGCCGCGAATCCATGCAGCTTTACTTGCTGGAAAAATCCAAAATCCGCCATGGCCTGGAATGACTTGGACATCTCCCCAGACATGTACAGTTCTAAAAGCAAAGCCTCAGCTGGCAAGCCCGCATCCACGCCCACTTGAAATGCGGTGAGGATGGCGCTAGCCAAGTCCGGTCCAACGGTCTGCTCCACGAAAAGGTCCAGTTTCGCTTCTTGAGCTGCGGTGACGGTCAAGGCGCCCGCCCGCAAGGATCCGACGGCCTTGGCCAATGCGCAGAGTATTTGCCAACCGTTGCCGGTAGCGTCTTGCTCCAATGACACGAAGGACGGAAATCCCAGACCCTTGCGGTACATACCCCTGATTCCTGACCCAATCATTCGGGGAGCAAGCAGCAAAACGTCCAAATTCGAGTCAGGGCAAATCTTACCGAAAGCCAGGTTGAATCCTGAGGCGAGGACGACAGCGGTACGTGGCTGCAGGAAAGGCGCAATGTCTTTTTGATAAATCGCCGGAGCGAGCTCGTCGGACAGTAATACGAAAACGATTT
This sequence comes from SAR202 cluster bacterium Io17-Chloro-G4, assembly GCA_002816455.1. Lineage (GTDB taxonomy): Bacteria > Chloroflexota > Dehalococcoidia > Lucifugimonadales > UBA3495 > UBA1141. The sequence goes on from MUCR01000045.1 coordinate 24,814, forward strand.
CCCCATTCGCCGCCGCAGCCTGCACAGGCTTCACAGAGAAGCCGTCCGCCAAAGCTGTGTCCCAAGCGGGTCCGGGTAATTCAGCCACTGTAACGGCGGTCACACCGCTATCCCTGAGGTTAAGAGCGAGGGGCCGGCCAAGGTTGCCGTAACCTAGGATGGCAATGTTCTTATCCTCAAGAACTGAAAGGTTTGCTTCATCCTCTTGCACGTACCGGGGTTCATCTGGTTGTGTCATGTAACTCGCCGCAAGCTTGACGGTAGCTATCCAGGAATGGTTTCAGCAAAGTGGTGAACTTTCCTAGTTTTAGAGGGGAAATACCTTGGACGCGAAGTTTCCCCATGACCATGGCTGCGCCGAAGTTCGCTTTGCCGAAAGCGGCCTTGTGGAACGTGGAGGCGTCCATGGTAACCACGCTGTCTACCTGGCCGGACCATTCCGTGGTGCTGTCGACATTGCCTTGGTCGTTGAGCAAGAAATATATCTGAATGCCGTAGTCTTTAAATTCCCAGAGCAGAGTGTGGAACAACTCGGCGACTTTTTGGAGCGTGGTACGAGGGATATTGATACCGACCAGCTGAATTGTACGGCACATGACGCCTGGGAAGTCCTGTGGCCCAGGCATGGAGTTTTCTATCAAGAGGCTTGCTCCCAATGGGATTGGGAAACTGATGTTAACCAGTGAACCATATTAGGGGCAGACTAAGCTCGATCTAATTTGGGTACCTGAAAGGCGACGTCTGAGACAATACGGCGGGAACCAAGTTTACATTGAAGATTCGGGAGGTTTCGGGTTTAATCGACGGATATTAATTTGGCGGGCCGACGCCGTTATGCACTCCGGCAAATCTATGCAGGCATCGGCCTAAGGCGCAGCGTCTCTAAGCTGCGGACAGGCCTGCGTCAGCACGCAATGCCGCAGCTTTATCGGTCTTTTCCCAGGTCAGGTCCAGATCATCCCGGCCGAAGTGCCCATAAGCGGCTGTAGGCTGATAAATGGGCCGCCTCAGGTCGAGATCGCGGATAATCGCGGCAGGCCGTAGATCGAAATGTTTAGCGACTAGATCGTGGATCGTATCGCTGTCTACCCGGTTTGTGTCGAATGTTTCCACGGCAACGGAGATTGGTGTGGCGACGCCTATGGCATAGGACACCAAGACTTCGGCGCGGTCGGCCAAACCGGCAGCAACCAAGTTCTTGGCGACGTACCTGGCGGCATAGGCGGCGGAACGGTCAACCTTTGTTGGGTCTTTACCGGAAAAGGCCCCGCCTCCGTGACGGGCGATGCCACCGTATGTGTCTACCAGAATCTTGCGGCCGGTCAGTCCCGAGTCTCCAGCCGGACCGCCGATCTCAAAATTGCCGCTGGGATTAACCAGAATCTTGGTATTCTCGTCCAGAAGGTCGGCAGGCACGATCTCGCGAATCACTTTTTCCGTAATGTCCTTGGCCATTTGTGCTTGGGTTACGTCCGGATTGTGCTGGGCGCTGATTACCACAGTATCGACACGGTGAGGAACGCCGTACCGATACTCAACCGTTACCTGAGACTTGCCGTCGGGCCTAAGGTAGGGTAAAACACCTTCTTTCCTGACCATGCTCAGTTTCTGCACCAATTTTTGGGATAGGCTAACGGTCAAGGGCATCAGCTCCGGAGTTTCATTGCAAGCGAAGCCCACCATCATTCCTTGGTCGCCGGCCCCGGTCGAGTCTTCTTCGGCCTGCGCAGCGGCGGGGTCCCTGACTTCCAGTGCTTTGCTCACACCGGCGTTAATGTCGGCGGACTGCTCCTGTATGGACACCGTCACGCCGCAGCTTTTGGAGTCTATGCCGTAATCGGAGTTTGTGTAACCGGCCTTGCGCAAGGTCTCGCGCACCACGGCAGGCACATCCACATAGGATGAGGTAGTAATTTCTCCCATTACCACCACCAATCCGTTCGTGACTGCGGTCTCGCAGGCCACTCGGCCCATGGGGTCTCCTCTCAGGACTTCGTCAAGCACGCCATCAGATATTTGATCGCACAGCTTGTCCGGGTGACCTTCCGTTACCGATTCGGAGGTCAGGAGGTACTTGGGTGACTCGTGAAACAAAAGCGCCATTCGATTTCTCCTGATCTGGTCGGGACTTAGGTCCCTTCTTCCCAGCTTTCTGAATATTTCTTTTGGGCTGCGGTTAAGGTATCAATATGGATACCCATGGACTGTAGCTTCAATCTACCAACTTCTTGGTCGGTTTCTTGAGGAACGCCGTAAACCTGAGGTTCGAGTTTGCCTGCGTTTTGGAGTATGTACTCGACGCCCAAGGCCTGGTTGGCAAAGCTCATGTCCATGACTGCCGATGGGTGCCCTTCGGCCGCCGTCAGGTTGATCAGACGGCCTTCCCCCAGCAAATATAGTTTGCGACCATCGGCCATAACGTACTCTTCGACGAAAGGCCGAATTTCACGGTGAGAGCTCGCCATTTCTTGCAACGAAGGGATGTCAATTTCAACGTTGAAGTGACCGCTATTGGCCAATATGGCGCCATTGGGCATCACTTCCATCTGCTCTTTGCTGATGGTGTGCAGTCCGCCGGTCACAGTTATGAACACCTCTCCAATTTCGGCCGCTTCCATGGAGGGCATAACGGTGAACCCATCCATGACCGCTTCTAAGGCGCGGACGGCGTTAATCTCTGTAACAATGACGTGGGAACCCATGCCCCGGGCGCGGGAGGCGACACCCCGGCCACACCAACCGTAACCGCCGACAACGACGCGCCGGCCCGCCCAAAGGATGTTGGTGGCCCTAGTGATGCCATCCAAGGTGCTCTGGCCTGTACCGTAGCGGTTGTCGAAGAAGTGTTTGGTCTCCGCCTCGTTCACCGCAATGACCGGGTAGCGCAGCATGTTGTCGTTGGCCATGGCGGTCAAGCGAATCACGCCCGTCGTAGTCTCTTCGGTGCCTCCAATGACGTTGGGAAGCAAGTCCGAGCGTTGCCGATGGACCATAGTCACCAAGTCCGCTCCGTCGTCCAGGGTGACCTGGGGTTGGTGGTCCAAGGCCGAACCCAGATGTTTGTAATAGGTCTCGTCGTTCTCGCCCTTAATAGAGAACGTGGGTATGCCGTATTCTTGCACCAGCGCAGCGGCAACTTCGTCTTGGGTGCTCAATGGATTGGAAGCGCAAACCACTAGATCGGCGCCGCCTTCTTTCAGAGCCAAAGCTAGATTGGCCGTTTCCGATGTGACATGCAAACACGCTGCCATGCGGACGCCAGCCAGGGGTTTTTCTTTTTGGAAGCGGTCTTGGATTAGCCTCAATACGGGCATTTCCCGCCCAGCCCACTCAATACGGTTGACGCCGTCTGTGGCTAGGGACAAATCCTTGACGTCTCCTGCTGTCTTTTGTGATGCCAAAAAATTACTCCTTCAGGTAAATTGCGGCAAATTCTGTGGGTATTTGCCCGTTGGGATACTTGGTTCACGTCCGGTGCGGTTTAGTAACCGCCCCGCTCAATTTGCACGGGTCAATTCGACGATTATTCGCCGAATTCCGTGGGATGGTTACCTTCCATCCAAGTCGGGACTCCATCTTCCACGTTAAATAGGTTCTCCGAGTCATAACCCATCGACGCTGCCATCTCGCAAGCGAGACCGCTTCGCACGCCAGCGGCGCATATGAACAAGACCTTCTTGTCACGAGGCACTTCGTCGATGCGGCCCGGGAGATCGTCAATCGGAATGTGTGTTGCCATAGTGGGATGGCCGGTCACCCACTCGTCGTCCCGCCGCACGTCAATCACTACATAGCTACTGGGATTAGCGTTTAGCATGGAATTCGCTTCGTTGGAATCGACCCTGTAATACGGCTCACCCGGATCTTGCCTAGGCATGATCAACCTCCTCTATGGTTCCCATCAATTAAATTGCATTAAGATTTAGTATTAAGTTTTTGGGACTCTAATTAAGGTACTTGCCAATCAGGGGCCCCATTTTCTTCTTGAAATCATCGTCGATTCGATCTGACGGGGTAATGATGGCATCTCTGAGCCCAGTGCCGCAAGAACAGTCTCTCGTGCCTTCCATCAAGGGGATTACTTTTCGCAGTAGCTCTTTGGACGCAGCCACGTTCTTTAATAAGTTGCCAATGATCATTTCCACAGTTACCGGCTCTTCTTCCTCGTGCCAACAATCGTAGTCGGTGACCCAAGCCATGGTTGAGTAGCAAATCTCGGCTTCTCTGGCCAGTTTCGCTTCGGGCAAGGCGGTCATTCCTATTATGTCCGCTCCCCAAGAACGGTACATCAAAGATTCAGCCCTGGTGGAAAAAGCAGGTCCCTCCATCACCACCATCGTGCCCCCGTAATGAGCGTTTATGCCCAAATCTTGAGAGCTCTTGTATAGCACCTTGCTGGACACCGGGCAAAAGGGCTCGGCCAAGCTTATATGAGCCACCAAGCCTTCGTCGAAGAAGGTACTCTCTCTTTGCTTGGTCCGGTCAATTAGCTGGTCCGGCACCACCATGTCTAAGGGCGCAAGCTCTTGCTTTAGGCTGCCCACGGCGCTGACCGAAATTATTTTCTCCACCCCCAAACTCTTTAATGCGAAGATGTTCGCTCTTGCCGGAATATTGGTCGGATTTAGCCGGTGGCCTTTGCCATGGCGCGGCAAGAACGCTACCGGGACTTCGCTCAAATCGCCTAGCGTGATGGCGTCGCTGGGCTCGCCGAACGGTGTTTCCAGATTTACGACTTCAACCCCCGACAAGCCTTCTATTTCGTAAAGGCCGCTGCCGCCGATTATGCCGATACTCGCTTTGTTATTCGCCATTACTCTTAAATTCGGTCGCCTTTGGCCATACGACGCACTGGGTAAGGTTTAGTTGTGGGTGGTTCCGGCCACCGCCAGATTCAGAGACTCCAAATAAGGTGGCCGGGCTACGCCAGCCTCAGTGATAATGGCGCTAACATAACGGTTTGGCGTCACATCAAAGGCAGGGTTGATTGCCTCTACACCTTCTGGGGCCATGGCCACACCTTGAAGGTGAGTAACTTCTTCCTGGGAACGCTCTTCGATCTGTATCTGATCCCCATCGGATAAGCTCAAGTCTATCGTACTTATCGGAGCTGCTACATAGAACGGTATTTGATTTTCACGGGCCAGCACCGCCAATGTATAGGTGCCGATTTTATTGGCTGTATCTCCATTGGCGGCTATCCGGTCCGCCCCGGTAATGACGCAGTCAATCTTCCCTTGCCTCATGAGCATCCCGGCAGCCGAGTCCACAATTAACTTGGAGGGAATCCCCAATTTTTGGAACTCCCAAGCGGTCAGGCGAGCGCCTTGCAAGAATGGGCGCGTCTCCGTGTTGAAAACTTGGAACCGCTTGCCGTTTTCCCATCCAGCCCGGATTACCCCTACGGCCGTCCCGAATCCTGCCGTCGCCAACGCACCGGCGTTGCAGTGGGTTAGGACCGAGCCTCCTTCCGGAATCAAGTCCTTGCCAAAGCCACCCATGCGCCGGTTGATTTGCTCGTCCTCTTGGTGGATCCGCTTGGCTTCATCAAGCAGCCTGTCGGCAATCCCGCTCATGTCCCCATCAGCACCGGCCAACTCCACCATGCGTCGCACAGCCCACTGAAGGTTAACAGCTGTTGGCCGGGCGGCGGCAATTTCCGTGGCCGCTCTATCAAGCTGAGCCATGAACTGCTCGTGTCCATCGGCTTTAATTTCTCGGGCTGCCATCGCCACGGCGTAGGCGGCGGTTACTCCAATGGCCGGCGCGCCCCTCACCTGCATGTCGCGGATGGCGACAATCGCTTGCTGGTAGGTGCTGACCCGGACAGTCACTTCTTCTTTGGGTAGCCGGGTTTGGTCCAAAAGCTCTAAGTTTTCGCCGGACCAAAATATGGGCCGGATTTCTGTATTAGCCATCCCGCTCAGCTAAGCTGCTGTTAATCGATCCTTACTGCTTTTTGCCTGGAGGCTTCTTCAAAAAAGAAGTCTCGCTTAAGGGCACAAAAAAAGCTTCCCAAGGCGAGAAGCTCAAAGTTACCCCACGCCCCTCATCTTTCGCCCATCCTGTGAACTCTGGATACCGTTCTGGATGAACGCCGGAATTAGCACCGTTTCCTGGGGACCGGCATACCGTCCGTCCAATAGGATGGGGGACGATTAGCTGGTTCTTTAGGACCGGTTGCCAGGCTTCTTCGGGCCGTGCCCTCTGCCGTTCTGGATAAAGGGTATATTAGATAGACCTACGTTGTTAACACCGGAATGGTACCTGTAGCAAGCCGGTGTGTCAAGTTATGTGCAACGGCTAGCTAGGCGTGAACCGTTCCGTTTTTCAGCTTGATTGCGTTTACTTCTGTCGATAATCGTCGCAATTGCGTGAGATATCGTCAGCAGACAGCGCACTGGTTTCATTAGTGAGCGCACCACCTCCCAACTCCTGATGTCCGGGTCCGGTTGAACAGAGTTGACACGTCTCAGACACGCCAGTGATCACGAGCAGGCCGCTGATGCGCTATTCGCGCAAATTATTGTTGACAGACCTTTTGGACTCACAAGATAATGATGCGCAAACATTATCTTGTGCGATTAAGCGACCAGTCATCTAGCCAATCTTCCTGGCGTAACTCAATTCGCCTGCGACTCACGTTTCGCAGCGGGATGGATAGTCCTTAATGGAACACCTCTACCTCCCTCTCCCTGAAGACGACCTGGGCCTTTTTGCCGACCTGTACGAGTTGACCATGGCCCAAGCGTTTTTCAACCGAGAGATGTTCCAACCGGCCACATTTAGCCTGTTCATCCGCAACTATCCGTTAAACAGAGGTTACTTGGTGGCTGCGGGCTTGCAGGACGTGCTGGATTACCTGTCTAACCTTAGTTTCAGCGCCTCCAGCTTGGATTACCTGAAGTCGCTGGGCTCTTTTTCCGACGACTTCTTGAAATACCTGAGCAACTTGAAATTCACGGGCAGCGTACGGGCGATTCCCGAGGGCAGGATATTCTTCGCCAACGAGCCTCCGTTGGAGGTAACAGCGCCCATAATTGAAGCTCAATTGGCCGAGACCTTCATAGTCAACCAGATCAACCTCCAGACGCTTCTGGCCACCAAGGCTGCCCGCTGCGTTTGGGCGGCGCCGGGCCGGACCATCAGCGATTTTGCCTCCCGCCGCACTCAGGGCGTTGACGCCGCACTTAAAATGGCCCGTTGCAGCTACATAGGGGGATTCCAGTCCACTAGTAACGTCCTCGCCGCTAAGAGGTACGGCATCCCCCCGGCGGGCACCATGGCCCATTCTTTCGTTTCCAGTTTCAGCACAGAAATAGAATCTTTTCGAGCCTACGCCCAGGCTTTCCCTGACCGGGCGATCTTATTGCTAGACACCTATGACACTGCCAATGGGGCGCAACGAGCTGTGACCGTGGCCAAGGAGATGGAATCCCGTGGGCACCGCCTTTTGGGGGTGAGACTGGATTCGGGCGATTTTGACTCGCTGAGCCGCCAAGTGCGCCGAATTCTTGACGGCGCCGGGCTGGACTACGTGAGAATCGTGGCCAGTGGCGGCCTGGACGAATTTGAACTGGAGACTCTGTCCAAGACCAATGCGCCCATTGACCTTTACGGGGTGGGCACCAAGGCGGGAGTCTCCGCCGATGCTCCTTGGTCGGACATGGCCTACAAGCTGGTGTGCTACGACGACCGTCCAGTGATGAAGTTCAGCGAAGACAAAATCTCAATGCCCGGACCGAAGCAGGTGTTCCGTTTCAGAGACGGAGCAGGCAAATTCGCAGAGGACGTCATTGGGTTGCAAGACGAAACAGTAAATGGCGGGGAGCCGCTATTGACGCAAATCATGGCCGGTGGTCGGTTGGCCGTCCCTCATCCGACGTTGGCTCAATTGCGCGAAAATTTTGAGCAAGACTTCGCCAAGCTAGATGACAAACACAAGGCCCTAGTAGATCCACCAAAATACCTGGTGTCCACCAGCCAAGGCTTGGAGCGGTTGACAACTCAGGTGCGCCAGGAATCATCAAGCGAGTTACCCTGATCCCAACAACAACCAGAATCCAGCACTGACCTTCCTTCTAATTGCCTTTATAAAAGCCCAATAAGGATAGCCCGCCCATGAAGATCGCTGTATGCGTCAAGTATGTGCCGGTGGTTTCCCGCATCCAGTTCGACTACGAGCGAAAGACCATCATCCGGGAAGGTGTGCCCTCGGAAATCAACCCCTTCGACTTATTGGCGTTGGTGCGAGCGGTTCAATTGAAATCCGGTCCCAACGACGAAGTTGTCGTCATATCCATGGGGCCGCCCAACGCCAAAGAGGGCCTAACTCAATGCCTGGCTTTGGGCGCCGACCGGGCCGTTCTGATTAGCGACAGAGCGCTGGCCGGTTCCGACACCTTGGCCACTGCTAGGGCCTTGGCCTTAGCTTTGGACCGAGAAAAACCAAACCTAATAATATGCGGTCGGAACAGCGCCGATGCCGAGACCGGCCAAGTTGGCCCTGAAATCGCCGAGTTAATGAACCTCCCTCACGTAAGCCAAGTCAGGAAGCTGGACTTAGAAGCAGATAATATTTCTATTTTGGCAGAGCGGGTGACTGACGAAGGATACCAGGTCATCCGGTGCCCCCTCCCAGCTCTGGCCTGCGTCACCGAGGGCATCGCTCCGGAGACCTATCCGGGCAAAGAGGAGTTGGACCGAGCCCAGGAAATGACAGTGGAAGAGCTGAATTGCGCCCAGTTGTCCCCGGACCCAAGCCAGTTCGGCGCCCAAGGCTCACCCACCTACGTGCAGGACATCCGGCTGGTGGAGCCGGACCGGCTGGGGATGATAATAGAAGCCGATTCTCCGGAGGCTTCAGCATCCCAGATTGCAGACCTATTAAGAGAGCGGTTATCGGAGATCGACAGAGGGGACGGCTTGCCAAACAATCCGTCCAGCGCAGCTTCTGTCCGATATGCGGATAACCGCAGCCATAGCATCTGGGTGGTGGCTGAAACCTCCCAAGGGGGACTGCGGCGAGTAACCCTGGAAATGTTGGGCAAAGCACGGGAACTGACCGCCAACACGAAAAGCGAAGTTGCCGCCGTTCTGTTGGGCGAGCCTCAGAACTGGCTCATCAGTGAACTTGCAGCCCAAGGCGCTGATCGCGTGTTGACTTTGGATAACACCTCGGTCGGACCGGTATACAGCGTGGCCGTAGCTCATGCGCTGGCGGAAGCCATACGAGCCGCCGAACCTTACGCCGTGCTTTTCGCCGCCACCGCCGATGGAAGGGACCTGGCTTCGCGGATTGCCAGCCGGTTATCCTTGGGCTTGACGGGTGACGCCATCGATTTGGAAATCGACGATGAAGGCCGGTTGGTGCAAATGAAGCCCGCCTTGGGCGGAAATGTGCTGGCGCCCATCCTGTCCAAGACTCTGCCGAACCTGGCCACCATGCGGCCGGGGCTACTGACTCCGCAGGACCCGGAGCCACACGCTAAGGCGACGGTGGAAGTCTTGGATGTTCCAGCCTTTAGCGGAAATGACATACAACTGGTGGAAGAGCAGTTACAAGAAGACCCGGGCGGGATTGCCTTGTCCCAAGCGCCGGTGGTGATGGGCGTGGGAATGGGCATTGGCGGTCCGGAGAACCTGCCCAAGATGTACGACCTAGCGGAGGTGATCGGCGCCAGGATTGCCACCACTCGCAATGCGGTCCATTCTGGATGGCTCGACCACCAGGTCCAGGTGGGCATCAGCGGACGAACCATCGCTCCCAAGGTGTACTTGGCGGTGGGTATTCGGGGCGCTTTTAACCACACCGTGGGCATCCAGAAGGCCGGTGTAATCATCGCCATCAACCAAAACCGACGGGCTGCGATTTTCAAAGCCGCCGATTACGGGATTATCGGGGACTGGGAAGAGTACCTCCCGCCGTTGATTGAGGCCTTGAAGCAGGTATTGGTAGATTTGAGCTAATCCGACTGAGCCTTTTACAACCTGTTGGACCTTAATCAGCAGAATCTAGGTAAATTCAGCGACGAGCGAAAACTCTCTCAGTACGCCACATTTGACGTCGGCTTTTGTGTTAGATATTGTTAGAATATTCTGTAAATATTCAACATTTATACTTGATTAAGGGACAATTACGGATTTTCTCAGCAGGACTTGATGGCAACTAAATTATTACAAGTTATCCACGAGCTCGGAATCTCTTTTCAAGACGTACAGAGGTTCTCGCAAGGTCGCCTCGGCATAAGCGCTAAGACAATTTCCGACATAGCAAACGGGCGAACGATGGGTTCCGAACGGTCACGGAGACGGATTCTGGGCGCCATTAATGTCTTTGCTAATTCGCGAAAGGGGCGGAGCTACGATTATGAGGACCTTTTTGAATTCGTCGAAAAGGTAACGCTGTTGCCGCATAGAGAGCCCATCAAAGTCAAAGGGAAGCCGTTATCGCGGCAGATTATAGACGAAAGGCGCTAATTGGCCAATTTCTTCTTGGACACCAGCGCCCTCGTAAAAAGATATGCGCAAGAAGTTGGAACTGAATGGGTCTTGGGGTTAATTGACTCGGGCAACGAAATACATATTGTTAGCATCACAGGACCTGAAATCGTAGCCGCCTTTAATCGGAAAGCTCGGCTAGGTGATATAAGTATCGAAGCGGCACTCCAAGCCTCAGAGCATTTCAAGGAAGATTACGCCGGAGCGTACCAGATAGTAGAGCTCTCCCACGACCTAATGTTTTCAGCTATGTCATTGGCTGAGACCCATAATCTTCGCGGTTACGATGCCGTTCAGTTGGCAGCCGCCATGCGGCTGAAGAGCACGAGTGAACTAGATGACCTTGTTTTCGTATCTGCGGACATAAATCTAAATGCCGCAGCCAATTCTGAAGGTCTGGTTACAGATAACCCAAACGACCACCCATAGGCCACTCGAAGACCATCTGAGGGGTTTCGAGTTGGCAGTAGGTCCCTCTTAGCCCAGCCTTGTACCTGCACTCGGCGAAGCCATTCCGCTTGACACCCTCGTAAGTGCGCAGCACAATGGCGAATAGATTACAACGGACTCAACCAGTGGCCTCGTACAGGCACAAGGCGGCATAAAAACTGAACTAACGCCCACAGAGGTAAATCATGGATTTTGGACTAACAACGGAACAAGAAGCGCTTCGCGATGAAGTGGCCCAATTCATCAAAGAAAACGTCACTCCGGAAGTGATGGCTGAGCTGGAAAGCTCTTTGGAAGGCGGCCGCGGACCACACTACGACGCCATGATGCAAAAAGTTGCTGACCGGGGTTGGGTGGGCATCAGTTGGCCCATAGAATATGGCGGACAAGGCGGCAACCGCATCGACCAGTACATCGTTGAAGAAGAATTTGCTCGCGTCGGCATAGGCGTGGGTGGAGCGGGCAGCGGCGCCCCGGCAATACTGATGGCGGGCACCGAAGAGCAGAAAAAGGAGTTCCTGCCCGGTCTGCTCAACGGCAAGATAATTTTTGCCCTGGGATTCACCGAGCCCCAGGCCGGGGCCGATCTGGCTGGACTGCAATGCCGCGCAGTAAGGGACGGTGACGAGTTTGTTATTAACGGGCAAAAGATGTACACCTCTGCGGCCCATTACGCGACTCATATCTACTTGATGTGCCGCACCGACCCCGATGCACCGAGGCACCGTGGCATCACCATCTTCCTGGTCCCCATGGACACTCCGGGGATAACTGTTCGGCCCCTTTGGACGATACAGAGCGACCCACCAGCGCCTGTGGGCACGACCTACGGCATGCCCCGTACCAACGAGGTATTCTTCGAAGACGTGCGGATCCCAGTCTCCACGATGCTGGGTGAGGAAAATCAAGGATGGTACGTTGGCGCTATGGGCCTAAACCTCGACCGAGTGGGCGCCAGCAGGTACCTGATTTCCGTGCGCCGGGACGAGGACATCATCAACTGGATAAAGACGAACAAGACCAACGGACATTCATTGGCCGACGACCCGGCCGTCAGGGACAAACTCGCTGAACTGTGGATTGAAGCGCAGGTCTGCCGCCTAATGACCCTGCGTAGCATGTCGATCGTGGAAAGAGACGGCAATTTCACCTACGAAGGCGCTGCGGAAAAGGTCTGGGCGCCGGAGCATGGTGTGAGGACAACCGAGACAATCAGCCAAATATTGGGGCCTTACGCCCAGTTGCTAAACGGCTCCGAGGAAGCCATCGAAGATGGTCTCTTTGCTCACAACCTGATGGGATCGTTCCAGTCCGGCATCAACCACGGCAGCGTTCAGGTGATGCGGGACCAGATGGCCCGCCGGGGTCTAGGCTTGCCCAGAGGCTAAAACAACCCGCAACCCCTTTAGATATCGGTTTTCGAAACCTACGAGGACTCGCAATGGACGTACTCCCTTCCGAAGAAGAACAAATGCTGAAGAACCTGGCCAGGGAATTCCTGGAGGGCGAGTGTCCTCCCAGTTTGGCCAGGGCGATGGAATTGGACGAGATCGGCTACCCGCCGGAGTTGTGGAAGAGGATGGCCGAATTGGGTTGGACCGGTCTTGCCCTTCCAGAGCAATACGGTGGCCAGGGGATGCCCTTGACATACCTGGCGGTGATATTAGAAGAGGCCGGCCGGGCAATTGCTCCGGTGCCCCTTCACAGCACCATGATGACCGCCTTGACCATTGCCGAACACGCCATCGACACACAACGGGAAGACATTCTGCCCCGGGTGTGCAGCGGAGACCTGATCCTAACTTGGGCCTTCACCGAGTCCGACCCCAGGTTTATTCCAGAAGCCGTCAACATGCAGGCCACCGAAGACGGTGAGCATTATGTTCTCACCGGCACCAAGATGTTCGTTGACAACCTGGAAGCCTCCGAAATTTGCTTGCTGGCCTGCCGTACCGCGCCAAGGTCAGCGGATAGCCAGGGGATTTCCTTGCTGCTGGTGGACACCCGCAGCCCTGGAATTTCCGGCACTCCTCTGACGACGCTGGCCAAGGACCGGCAAAGCCGGGTAACCTTTGACGGCGTCCGTGTGCCCAAAGCCAATTTGGTGGGCCAACTCAACCAGGGCTGGCCCATAGTTCAGTGGATGCTAGAGCGAGGAACAGCCCTCCTCTGCGCTCAAATGGTCGGCGCTACCAGGAAGGACGCTGATATGGCCATCGAGTACGCCAAGAACCGGGTCGCTTTCGGGCGGCCCATCGGCTCCTTCCAGTCCATTCAGCACCTATGCGCCGACATGACGCTGTGGGTTGACGGCGCTCAGATGCTTACCTACGAAGCGCTGTGGAAAATCGATCAGGGCATGCCCGCCAGCGTGGAGGTGTCCCAGGCCAAGGCTTTCTGCAACGACAAGTGCGAAGCTGTAGTCCGGTCTTCTCAGTCCATCCACGGTGGAATCGGTTTCATGATGGAGTTCGACCTGCACTTGTGGTTCCGCAGGGTGACGTCTTGGACCATGCGCTTGGGCACCAGTTTCGAGCACCGGGCCAACGTGGCCAAGGCTTTATTGGACACTCCGGGAGAAGTCCGGCTGGGTTTGCCCCTGATAACCGTACCTTAAATTGGCCGCATTTGGCCTTTACTTAGCCAAAGCGAGTCTCTGCGCCAGTGTGGCGAACAATTTGAAGAATCGGAGAATATTCCATGGCTAAAGACCCGGTTTGCGGTAAAGAAATCGACGAAGAGCAAGCCCGAAACCAGACCGGCCAAACCATGCATGGAGCCACCGAGGTTGACCCTCAACAAGGCACACGCATGTTCCACAACGGAGTTTGGATGTACTTCTGTGGTCTGGAATGCCGCAGCAAGTTCATGGCCACTCCCGAGACCTACTCAGCTCAGGCCTGAGAACTTAGGGCCAATTAATTAGAGGAGACTAATCATGGCCGACCCCATCCAGTTGGACCCAAAAAAGACCTGTCTTATCTTGATCGATATGATTAACGCCGTGGCCAAAGGCGCCGGGCCGCCTTACGACGTGCCAGCAAACCGGCAAGAAGTTATTGATAACTTCCAGAAGTTGGTGGCCCACTGCCGCTCCGTGGGAACGCCCATGATTTTCATCACCACCCACCGCCGACCGGACAATGCCGACGCTCCAAAGACTATTTCCGACGTAGGCGGTGGCGGTGGAGCCCCAATGATAGGCGGCACTCCGGCCACCGAGTTCATTGACGAGCTGCGGCCCACAGCTGACGACTGGGTAGTGGTCAAGCCCCGGTTTACCGCTTTCTACGGAACGAACGTAGAAGCTATACTCAATACTCTGGGCACCGAGACCATCTTGGTGGGCGGCATCTCAACCCAGCGAAGCGTGGAGGGCACCGCCCGGGACGCCAAGAACCGGGACATCCAATGCGTGGTGGTTAGCGATTGCTGTACCGCCGGGGAAATAGATGTCCACCAAATGACCGTCGAGCATGTGCTGCCCTTATTGGTGCGAGTACGCAACACCGACGAGGTGATCGCCGGTTTGCACGCGTGATCTCTTGCGCCTTGTTCAGGGAGAGACGCCGGGTCTAAGTTGATAGCTGAATCGCTTCGCCGTTCGTGGTGAGCTTGTCGAACCATACCTTCCACATCGCTACCAAATCCGTTCGTGGTGAGCTTGTCGAACCATACCTTCCACATCGCTACCAAATCCGTTCGTTGTGAGCTTGTCGAACCATCCCATGGTGGCGAGACTTAGGTAGGTTGGAGCCGCCGGTGGACAGAGACCGTCCCGGCGTTCGTGGGAAAGCCGACATAATTACCTGCAAGAATGGAGACCCTTCGACAGGCTCAGGGCGAACGGACTAGTAGCGAGCATGGAGGCTCTGGCCACACAAAACGACGGCGGACCCTTATGTGTGATTGAGGTACACGAGACCCCCACCGTTAAAACTCGCACCGCTCAAGGTGATCCTCAAGCTTTAGTCCATCGACAGGTCCGACTTTGTCGAGACTCTCGATGGAATCGGAGCTTAGGAAGAACTGAACAAAGCCAACAGATCGAACCTATTCAAAAATAAAACTACCCCGCACAATTAGGCGGGGTAGTTTTATTTTGCGTGCTGTCGTTGAATTCTTTACCGTTGAGCGATCGGCACTTCTCCCGCCTTGCCTTTGGACTCGTACGGCTGCAGTTTGACCTCGTGCAGAGCTGGGATAACTTCTTGGCCCAGCAATTCGATGGAGCGCATAACGTCACTGTGTTTCATGGCCCCTTCGTTACCGTATATGTGGAGGTATCCTGGGCTCAGACGTTCAATCATCTCAGTCAGCTTCCGGGTAACGGTTTCTGGGCTGCCGACTATGATGTTGTTGACACCCTGCAATTGCTCGTAGCTTAGACCAACGCCCAATCCTCCCGCCCCTGCCACATTGCCCGTGGGCCGCTGAGCCTTCACTTTGACCGCGGCTCTGGACTGGTAACCCGGCGGGTCGTTGTGCTCCGTGGGACCCCTCTGTCGATGCTCGATGGTCCACATGAACTCGCGCCCGATCTCGATAGCCTTCTCATCAGTATCGGCTACCAAGCACCTGAGCAAGTAGCCAAAGTGTTCCGGCCCCGCCTGGTAACCCTCTTCTTCGGCGGTGTCTATATAAACCTGTTTGAGCCATTCAGTGGTATCCACCAACGCGCCCAGGTTCATGTAGGGGTGGCGGTGCTTGGCGGCCCAAACCACGCTCTCCGGACTGCCGGTGCCGGGGAACCAAATATCTGGGCGGGGATTTTGCATCGGCACTACCCAAGGATTCACCACCCGATATTGATAATGCTGGCCCTCGAAGCGGAAGGGTCCGGGTTCGGTCCAGCACTTTATGATGAGGTCATGGGCTTCTTCAAAGCGACTCCTGTTTTCCGTCGGTGAAATGCCGGCTTGCAGGGTTTCCACGGCGGTCCCGCGAACGAAGCCGGAGATAATCCTGCCACCTGAGTAGCAATCCAGCATGGCGATTTCTTCAGCCATACGGATGGGGTCGTTGACGGCGATCACGTTGCCCAGGATAGCAATCTTGACGTTCTTTGTGAGTTTAGCGATAACCGCAGCGTCCAGGTTAACCGCCGGCTTCATGCACCAATAGGATGCATGGTGCTCATTGGTCATGATGCCGTCGAACCCAACCTCGTCGGCCAGAGCATATTGCTCATGGTACTCGTTGTAGAGAACGTGAGCTTTCTGAGGGTCAAAGTAGGTATTGGGAAATCCCAAGCGTCCCGAATCGTATTTCTCTAGATCCTCGTTTCCAACGTGTCCGTAAGGCTGTTCCGAAAACCAATATATCTCCGCCTTGTCTGTGGGTCGGGCCAGTTGGTCAACCATAGATATTTCCTCCCAATTGCGAGATTGAACGGATTGTGCCTAAGACCTAGGGTCCTGCGAATGCTTACCTTGTCTATTACCGGGCCGAAATCCGTGCCGATCGCCAGGCGTCTGGTAGGGTGAGGCACGATCTAGGCAGCGAACAAGTATCTTCTAGATACTAGATATATGTGCGCCGCCAGTATTATAGACGCCGCCTAGACTCGTATCAACCCCGGCATTGTTAAGATGGATAACTCGCTTGGCAGAGATAAATTGCCTAAGCCGCACGCTAAGCGGTAATATTGCCTAGCCCTGCCGACAAACCAGCAGAAATTGCACGAATATCAAATATGGAGGTAATGAAATGGCTCTCTCATTGTCGGAAGCTAATCGCATGGTACAGGCGGCTCTTTCAAAAGCGGACGAACTGGGTGTTAGCGTTAGCATTGCAGTGTCGGATGCCGGCGGAAATCTATTGGCATTTAACCGAATGGCGGGGGCGAGTGCGATCAGCGCCACAGTGGCGCAAGGGAAAGCGGCTGCGTCTGCGGGGTTCGGGAGACCCAGTGGGTCTTTGCAAGCTGACTCCCCTGTTATTCAGGCGGTCATCTCTGCGATGGGAGGAAGAATGCTTCCTGCCCAAGGTGCTGTGCCAGTGCTCAAGGATGGAGAACTTGTCGGAGCAATTGGGGGCAGCGGAGCAACGGCCCAACAAGATGAGGACTGCGCTCAGGCGGGATTAGCTGCTCTTTAACCACCTGTGGCCCCCTTACGAAGGGGGACAGCGGCGCTGTCATTGACTTCATAAAACGTAGGGGCGGTTCGCGAACCGCCCCTACTGGTAAACGGAGGGATACAACACCCGGCGCTTAGTTCGGCACCACCGCCACCGAACGAATCTCACCGAACTCCTTTTTGAGCTTCTTCCAGCTATCTCCGCCGTCTTCGCTGACGTACACGTAGCCGAAGAGGCTGGCTGCAACGATCACGTTGGGCCTTTCCTGGTGGGTACCCAGCCAATAGACTACTGAGTTGGGCTCCACGGGCAAGGAAACCGGATCCCAGGATTGGCCAGCGTTGGTGGTCCGCTGGATGGCGCCGGTCACACCAGGAATGAAATCGCCGTTGCCCACGAACATTACGTCCGGGTTATCGGCCTTCAGCAGCACGCCCCGGCAGTATGAACGAACATCGTTCTCATTGAACTTGGGGAAGTAGTGATAGTCCCAGCTTTCGCCTTCATCTTGACTGGTGGCGATGCCGAAGGGGCTGGTGCAGTAGACCGAAGTACTGGAACCGACCTTTAAGGCCATGCCGTGGATGTCTCCATGGAAGGGGTCTTCTCCCAAGTCCGGCATGTGCAGCCAGTTGTCGCCCCCGTCCAGGCTCTTGTAGACACCGTCGACTTCGATGCCAGCCCATATGGTGCGGTTGTCCCGCGGGTCGACAATCATGTTGGTAGTCCGCGGAGTGCCAATGGGACAGTCCATGTTCACGCCCATGTTCAGTTTGTCCCAAGTCTTCCCGCCGTCCCGGGAACGGAAGCTCTCGGGCCTGGTGCCAGCAAAAATAGTGTCCGTATTTGACGGGTCCAAGGCCACTGACCAAATCTGAAGCTCGTCAAAAGGCGAGTCCAGCTTGTCCCAACTCGTGCCGTTATCGTCACTGCGGAAGATGCCCACGTCAGACCCGGCCAGAATCCTGTGGGGATTGTCCGGATAGACGCCCAGAGCCCGTACTGTGGCTTCTCCGGGTATCGGTTGCCTAATCTTGGTCCAAGTATCGCCGCCATCATTGCTGACGCCCAATCCTTGGCCCACGGTGCCGAGAAGAATGCTATAGTCCTGTGCCATCACTGTTCCTCCCTAAAACATATTTGCCGGAAATATTAGTGAGTGGGGACATAATAGACCAATTGAGGGGAGATTGCCAATAATAAAGAGGCTCACCATTATTAAATGGGTGGCGGCTTGATGGTTATTGCGCACCTAATTACGTAGCCTTCGACCCGTCCCCTTTACGAAGGGGGACTACAGGGGGTTAGGCTCCTGCGGCGACTTAACCTCCCCTAAATCCCCTCCTTAGTAAGGAGGGGACTTGGCTTGGTCGCTTATTCCATCGTGTCAACCAACTAGTTACTCCCTACGTTCCTTGGCCATCTCTGCTCTAAGCGCCTCGGTGGCAGGTTGGTCCAACTTCAGCGTGTCCTGGTCGATAACCACCCCGTATTCGTCACGAGCGTGGGGTACGGACAGTTTTTCTTGTTCGACATCGTCCAGCACGGCGGAGACATCACGTTTCAAAGGGTCGCCGTAGCCGCCGCCTCCGGCCTGAATCACCCGGTAAAGGTCACCTTTTTTCAGGGTCATCAGCTTCTTTCCCGGCAGTTCCTCCAAATCCGTGTCCGGGTTTAGGTAGTTCCTAGTGGGCGCTCCTGGCTTTCCTCCATCAACGCCCCAAGGAAGAAAATCGGTTCGGTCGGAGCGCAGTTGGAAGACGGCCTCATCGGCTAGGACGCGGTAGTCTCGGATGAGGCCCAAGCCACCCCGGTACTCGCCAGCGCCGCCGGTGTCAGGGTACAAACCGAAGCGCTCGATGAGCAAGGGTTGGTCGGCCTCAATGCTTTCTATGGGCGTGTTTGCCATGTTCAAAACTGGGGAGGACAGTCCATCACCGCCGTCCATGTTGGGTCCGCCGCCCCGGGGTCCGTCATTCATGAATTCCAAGTAGACCCACGCTTTGCGGTTTTTATCATAGCCGCCGAAGCTGACGCCGATCTCGCCGCCGCCCCATGCTGCGGGGACTTTGCCGGGCATGGCTTTGGCCATGGCGCCGAACATGGTGTGACAAATCCGGAAGCCAGCCAAGCCCCTGGCAGCCACCGGCGCCGGATGCTGGGGATTCACGAAGCAACCTTCGGGAGCGGTTATGTTAAATGGACGGAAGAAGCCGCTGTTCGACTGTATGGCCGGGTCAATTAGGCATTTCACCACAGCGTATACGTTGGACTTGGTGTAAGCGAAGTTGGGGTTTATAGAACCTTTGGCCTGGGGTGAAGTTCCCTCGAAATCCACGAACACTTCATCGCCTTGAATCTTAAGTTTGGCGTGGATTTCTATCGGTTGTGGGTCGATACCGTCATTGTCGATGTAATCGGAGAATTCCCATTCGCCTTGAGGCAGGTTCGAGATCTCGGCCCGGGTCAGCCGCTCGGTGGTGTCCAGGATGTCGATCATGTAGCTTTTCAGCTCTTCGAAACCGTACTCATCCACCAAACGCAGCAGGTCCCGCTCGCCAAACCGCACCGCCGCCAAAAGGGCTTGAACGTCGCCCAGCACCTTTTCGGGTACTCGAACGTTCTTTTCAAGGATTCGCCACACGGCCTGGTTTAGCTCGCCTTTGCTGTACAGCTTCAACGGTGGCAGGATTAGACCTTCTTGATAAATTTCGATATTATCGCAGGCGTTTCCCCCAGCAACCCGGCCACCAATGTCGGTCTGATGCCCAATACAACAACTCCAGCCCATGAGTGTATCGTTGGCAAATATGGGCTTGAAGAGGAAAATATCTGGGAGGTGGCTGGCTCCTTCATAAGGGTCATTGTTGGCGAAAACGTCTCCCGGTTGGACATCGTCGCCAAAGGCGTTCATCACACCCTCCAAGGCCGGGGCCATGGAGCCCAAATGAGGCGGAAGCGTGAGACCTTGGGCGACCTGCTGCCCATCGGCGGTAAACAAGGCGGTGGAAAAGTCCATGCCGTGCTTGATGACTGCCGAACGAGCGGTGCGCACCACGGTCAATGCCATGGTGTCTGCGGCGCTCATCAGGGCGTTTTTGACGATCTCCCGTGTCACCGGGTCTGTGGTCTGAACCATGCTTTACCCCTTTTTCGCTTACGCTTATTCGGCTAGACTGCCGTAAATGTGTCTATTGCCAACATATGAAGGTTGGGCCTCAACCGTCATACCGGCGTAGGCCGGTGTCCAGAAACCTGTGTGGCTGAGAAGTTATCTAGATTCCGGCCTCCGCCGGAATGACGAATATATACCCGAGTCTTACTTATCAAGCGGCTTAGCGTTCCAAGATAATGTTACGCCACTGGTCCACAGAGGCACGCCATCCCGGCGGCACCACCGTAGTCGAGTCGTATTCTTCGATAATCAGCGGCCCACTGGCGCCGGAGCTTCCGCCGGAGCTTCCATTGGAACCGCCAGCCACACCACTGCGGTCCACGACTTTCGTGTCGAGCCAACCGTTGCTGGGACCGAAGTAGACTGGTCTCTCCGCCTGCCCGTCCTGGCTTGCCAAAGTTGGGATTTCCAGACGGTCGGGCACCCGCGAAACCGGGCTATGACCCCGGGCGATAACCCGCAGATTCACCAGTTGGTACGGGGCGTCGGTGCGGTAACCGAAGCTCTTTTCGTGCTCTTCCGCATACGCTTCACCCAGGGCGGTGATGGTCTGCTGCGTAACCTTTCCGGCTGGCATCATGACCGTTAAATCGGATACTTGGCCCTCGTATTTCATGTCGACTTGGGTAACTACTTCCTGGTTTGAGTCATCGAAACCTTCCAAGCTAAGCTGTTTCCGTCCTTGCTCCCACAATCCTTCTAGCAAGTCGGCCAGATCGGGAACAATAAGTTCGTCAAAGGTCTTGAAGTAGGTCTGGACGAAGTGGTGCTCCACGTCAGCGACCAGCAACCCAAAGGAGCTAAACACACCAGGGAAAGGCGGCACCACAATGCGAGTGATATCCAGCATTTCAGCCAATCCGGCAGCGTGTACCGGACCGCCACCGCCGAAGGAAAACAATACGAAACGCCTGGGGTCGCGGCCCCGCTCACTGGATACAGCACGCAGGGCCCGGGCCATGTTGGAGTTAACCAGTAGGTGAATCCCGTGGGCTGCTTCAATATCGGAAATTCCCAATGGCGATGCCACGTTTCGAGACACCGCATCCACGGCCAGCTCCTTATCTAAGGGAAAGTCGCCGCCCAGCAGGTGCTTGGGGTTGAGATATCCCAACATGACGTCCGAGTCCGTGACCGTTGCGTCCCGGCCTCCTTGCTGATAGCAAGCAGGACCGGGCACCGCTCCGGAGCTCTGGGGGCCAACGCGTATTGACCCGCTGCTGTCCACTGAGGCGATACTACCGCCTCCAGCGCCCACTTCGGCCAGGTCGATGGATGGGACCCGCAAAATATGGCCGGAGCCACGCAGCAGGCGATGCCCTACGCTGATGCCTCCACCCACCTCGTATTCAGGCGCTTGGAGTATTTCACGGTTTTCTATGATAGATGCTTTGGCCGTGGTGCCGCCCATGTCCAGAGTCATCAGGTTGCCCATGCCCAGGCGGTTGCCCAGATGAAATGCGCCGACAACACCGGCGGCCGGGCCAGACTCGATGCAGTAGACGGGTTTCTCCATGGCGATGGCGGAAGTCGCCAAGCCCCCGTTGGATTGCATCACAGACAAGGGTACGCCCACGCCCATCTCTTCCAAGCCTTTGGTTAAGCTGATCATGTAGCGCTCTACCACCGGACGAACGTAGCCGTTTATGACCGTGGTGCTAGTGCGCTCGTACTCCTTCATTTCGGGAAGAAGCTCGCTAGAAAGGGTCAGGATGACATCGGGCAGCTGTTCCCGGACGACCTTTCCGATGTAGCGCTCGTGTTCCGGGTTTGCATAGGAATGGAGCAAACACACGGCCACCGACTCTACCCCTGCCATTTTGATTTTCTGAACAGCCTCATCCACATCGGCAGTGTCCAAAGGCTGCAGCACCTCGCCCCGGAAGTTCAACCGCTCCCGGACCTCCAGTCTGAGTTGACGTTTTACCAAGGTCGGCGGTTTCTGATAGTAGAGGTCGTACAAAGTGGGGACCCGGTTGCGCCGCAACTCCAGGATATCCCGGAAGCCCTCCGTGGTGATTAAAGCGGTGGACGCCCCTTTTTGCTCGATGATGGCGTTGGTGGCTACGGTGAAGCCGTGGCTGACTTCCGACACAGAGCCCGGCGAAACGCCCAGTTCTTCGATGCAAGCATTTATGCCGTCCAAAACCGCCCGGCTGTAGTCGTCGGGTGTGCTGGCTATCTTCTTGGCAAGGACCGTGCCGTCGCTGCCCAGGAAAACCACGTCGGTAAAGGTCCCGCCGATGTCCGCGCCAACTCTGTATTCAGTCATTCTGCTCTCGAGTTCGTATATCTAACGCCAATTTGAACTGGAGCGATTATACCCAGGCGCTGAATGGGGAGCAAGTCTGTGGGGAAGCCGAGGAGCATTGGGGATTCGGGAGAGGCAGACGGTAAAAAACATGCCGGCCATCACGACCGGCATGTTCACTTGAAATTCCATCTGGGGCGGGCCACTGGATTTGGATCGAAAACCGGAGCTAACCAGCTCCCCGATATATCTCGGTATCGGGATTAAAAGCTCCCCAGGCGAACCAGAAGTGGTCACCGTGCGGGATCTTCGTCAGCTTAGCGCCCGCCATGGGGCCGCTAACCGCCTGGCCTAAAATATTCCAGGTGCTGTTGGTTTCATTATCTATGAAGGCATCGCCCTCTGACCGGAAAGTTAGCTTAGTCCCATCCAGAGTAGCTTCAAACACTCCGGATGCTCCTATTTCATCGGACTCGCCAATCAGTAGGCCGTCCAAGGCGGACTTGGTCCCGGGCTTGAAGAAAACCGCAACGTCTGTGCCGCCAACCGAGTAATTCACCGCCCGCTCTTTGTTCAGTATCGAAAATGGGAAGGCTGCGGCGGCATCGCCAATATTAAAACCGGCCACGCGCTCTTTGGGTTGCAACCTACCGTCCAAGGCCTGAACCCTGGTGTCAAAGAGGAACGGAGGCTCGTCAACACGATCGTACCCAACATAAGGGTTCTGACCGTAGGCCCGATCGAAACCGGTATCCCGGGATAGGACTGCGCCATCGGGATGGGCCGCAGCGAAGTCTGCAAAGGAAATAATTGATGCTGGGATAAATTTCAGTTTGGTGCCCGCGAGTTGTCCGACAATTCCCTCTCCAGTCAATTGCTGCCACCAGCTCTCGGTCTGCCTGTCCCACATAATCAGGTCGCTGTGGCGCAGATTTCCAGATACGCCGAAGTCGTGGACCACCCCATTTAGAGTCCGCTCGAATGCCAGAGCCGAGTTGCAGAGAGGGCAGAATGTGACCAATATCGGCTCGCCAGCCACTTCATCGTTCACGATTTCGTGCCAAGTCAGTATCTGCAGGGGATAGGCTTTGGCCACGCCGTTGCGCTCCAGGGCGATCACCGGTTCTAAATCTTTTATCCAATCACTAGCTGATGCCGGTGTGGTGAAGTTGGGGTTGTCGATGGGCGGAATGCCGTCGCGACGGGGGTTGCCCGCTAAAATTTCAGAGTACGGCACAGTGTGACGGCTAAAATCGGTGGTCCAAATCCGGGGGGTCGAAGCGGACGGACTGCAAATTTCGTTCCCAATCCGGGTCTGGTTCAATCTGCCCCGTAGCCGAGGAACCGGAGGTTTGTTTGCCGCCGGAGTCTTGGCTGGAAGATGTCTCGCCGGAGGACGGATCACTGACGGCCAACCGTGCGCCTGGAGTGCCCTTGGCATACATGACGCTGCCCCTCACTCCCGGGCTACTCTTAGCTGATACGTCGGCGAAGGTAAGGTGTAGGACCCCGTCTTCGTCGATGCCCATGGACACTTGCTGACCCCAAGGCGTGCCGTTGGAAGTAAAAGCGGTTTCCGATAGCCATTGGCTGCCGTCCCAGACGGCAAGCTTGACCACATCTTCATCGGAGTAGGCCACGATGGGATTATCGTCGGCATCCAAAACGACGGAGCTGGTCTTTCTGGCGCCCAAGAAGCCGGTGAACACGTTTTCCAATTTGTCCACACGCTGAATATCCCATTGGGCACCGTCCCAGCGAGCAAATTTGATGTACCCACTGGAATCGCCGTCGGGCTGGTAATAGCTGATCACCGGGTTGTCCTGATTGTCGATGGCGATGGAGGCATACCGGCCCACATCCCCCTGGCTCTCTACCGTAGAGACCGCCCATCCGTTGCCGTCGTTTATGGCGTACTTCAGGTCTTTCTCGCCGTCATCAAACCACACAACGTGAGGCCGGTCTTTGGAGTCCAACGCAACGAAGCTACCGAATTCATAGGGTTCTGGGCCGCTGCCTACAGATTCAACGCTCCAACTTTGACCGTCGAAAGTAGCGTATTCCACTCCCGAACAGCTGCCGAACTGGGAAGGGTCAATGGACACTATGTGAGGGCGGCCCGAGGAATCTATGGCCAGGTTGTTGTCCCACCCGTCGTGGCCGGGATGCCCGATGGTCTCAACTTGCCACTGGCCGTCTACCAATACAGCGTATGCCGCATCCTCGTTATCGTGGTCGTG
This sequence comes from SAR202 cluster bacterium Io17-Chloro-G4, assembly GCA_002816455.1. Taxonomy (GTDB): domain Bacteria; phylum Chloroflexota; class Dehalococcoidia; order Lucifugimonadales; family UBA3495; genus UBA1141. Next base: position 49,511 of record MUCR01000045.1, read on the forward strand.
GTAGGAAATCTGGGGTATCCCGTCTCCGCCTACCTGAATATCCAGCGGTCCATAAAAGTAACCGGTGGAGATTGTGGTGATGTCCCATGCGTCCCCATTGGGAATGGCGTATTTCACAAAGCCCGGCATGGCTTCCAGCATGTAGGCGACATGGGGCACGCCGTTGCCGTCCACTGCAATGGACGGCTTTGCTCCGTTGGTATCAATGGTGTCGAGTTGCCAGGTGTATCCGGTGACTGTGCCGGTGGGCTCATCGCCGGTTGCCGGCGCGGGAGTTTCCGCCGTCGTCGTTTGTCCGGAGGGCGTCCCGGTGGAGCTGGGTGAACTGGTAGCAGCAGGGACCGATGTGGGACTGGGCGCCTGAGTGGACTCTGAGCCGCCCCCGCAGGCGGCAAAAAGAAACAGGCCCGCAACCATCGCAATTCCCAGTACCCAGAAACGTTTGATCCTCACCAAGGTTTCCTCCAATTTAATTGGTTATGTCCGTTGCATAGGGCCGCATGCGCTGCCACGAGAGCCATCGGACGGGAGTACGACGGTCACCACCAATCAGGCTATTTTCGACCGCATATTTTAGGATGCGCCCGCTGTCGAAAAGTTGCAAAGAAGGAAAATCTCAAGGTAATTAGTCGGGATAAGGGCCTTGGGTTTTTTCTACTGGGTAGGCCGTTCCGCCAGGGTGAGTTCCGTCGTGCGTTTCTCATCCCTTCGGTAATAAACCACGGTGATCGTCTCTCCGGGCGGATGTTGAACCAAGAACTTGGACATCTCCCCTGTATTAGATATGGACTCTTCACCCATTTCAACTATTACGTCTTCCGGCAGCAAACCGGCTAGATCGGCTGGCATCCCCTCCGCCATTCGAACGATAACAATTCCATTCTCCACTGGGACACCGACCCGGCCTGCCAAAGCGGGGGATAGATTTATGGGCGAGATGCCGAGGAATCCCCGGTCGACGTATCCCCTAGCTTTCAGTTGATCGACCACGAACTAGGCGTCGTCGATATTTATGGCGAAGCCAATCCCCTGGCTGCCTGGGATCACCGCAGTGTTGATCCCAATCACTTCTCCTTTATTGTTGGACAATGGCCCACCGCTGTTGCCTGGATTAATCGAAGCGTCCGTCTGGATGAGGTCGACCATCGTGGTCTGAGCATCCACGGCAATAGACCTGCCTAAGGCGCTCACTACGCCTTTGCTCACAGTTGGACCGCCCGGTAATCCCAATGCATGGCCAATGGCGATGACGTCTTGACCCACCAGCAGGTCCGCCGAGTTACCCAATACCGCCGGTTGGAGACCGTCCGCCTGGATCTTGATAACAGCAGTGTCAGTGCTAGCGTCTCCGCCAATCAATTCGGCCGGAAAAGTTTGCCCGTCATTCAGCGTCACAGTAATGACTTGGGCATCTCTAATCACGTGGTTGTTGGTGAGAATGAAACCCTCTTCGTCTAGCAAGATACCGGTTCCCACGCCCATGCTGGGCACCGCTTGGTTTATGGCGCCCATGGCGGCAACCTCGGTCACTATCTGCACAACTGAAGGTTTTAGTTTCTTGACCACTTCGATCGTTGGCAGTCCATCCTTAGTGAGGCCATCGCTAATGACTGATTCGCCTTGGGGTTCCGCGCTGCTCTGCAGTGGGCGTGGCACCATTGCCGCCGCAAGCGGACAGTATGATGAGGAATGCCAAGATTGTTACAACGCTAAACGCCGATGGTTTAAGCATGGTCAATGCCTCTTTCTTAGTCCAAGCCTAATGCCATATCCGGTCTGAGACTTGATGCACATGGGGGCGTGAGTAGAGAGACGGTGTGAACTGCAAGAATGCCAAACTAAGACAAATTCCGATTACTCATACAGTCTAACCGTTGGGAATTTGTGAATGTCAATCGGAGTGATCAGCTGATTAGGATATTGCAAAAAAAGAGATTGACCTTACGGTCAACCTCTAATGGCTCAGGATTTTGATGTGGTGGAGCTGGAGGGGCTCGAACCCTCTACCTCTTCAATGCCATTGAAGCGCTCTCCCAGCTGAGCTACAGCCCCACAAGTAGGCCTACGGCCTAA